>CAIQVS010000270.1 GCA_903875345.1 uncultured Pseudomonadota bacterium
CCTTCAGGAAGCGCGTAATGCGTTGGCAAGCCTGCATCTGCTCGTCGTTCCACAGACCGAGATCGCCGGGCGTGATGCGTCCCTCCGGCACGATCGCCGTCGCTTCCTGAATGATACACGCCGCGCCGCCGACCGCGCGGCTGCCCAAATGCGCAAAATGCCAATCGTTCGCCACGCCGTCTCGCGCCGAATATTGGCACATCGGCGGAATCACGATGCGGTTTTTGAACGTCAGATCGCGAAGCTTGATCGGGGAGAACAGCTTGCTGGACATTATCGTCAACGCTCCATAACGCAGTTAAAAATTGATCAAAGGGTTCGCCTTACGTCTCGCCATATCTTAAACTGCGATAGACATGGACGACACCAATTTAAACGCCCTGCAGCGCCCGCATCGCAATCTTCGGTGCGCGATCGATTATAGTCAACAACGTTATCGCAGCCCCATCGGGGCGTGTGCGCCCTTGTTCCCAATTGCGTATCGTGGCGACATTAAGATGCAACCGCGCCGCAAAACTCGTTTGCGATAAGCCGGTTTTACGCCTTACGGCCTTTATGTGTTCAGGTTTGATCGGACGCCGCATCGCGCCGCTCTTTAATGCGACAGACATATCCGGCGCAGCATCGGAATTGGCGATTATTTGACGCGCGATATCTTTATCCGTCATCGCATCCACGCGCTGCCAGCCAAACGCCTTCAACGCTTTGGCGGCTTTTCTGGAGTTAGTCTTCGTCATACGCATCGATTTCCTTTTTGTTGGCCTTACGCAACGAAATGATCCGGCGCATATTCTCTCGCCATGTGTAGACACAAACACATAAACGTCCCGCAATCGGACCGATAGCAATCATTCTCGTTTCGCCGTAATCCCGCCGATCATCAATCTTCTCTTTATAATCGCCTTCGAACAACAGAGCGGCGAAGGCCAAAGGCAAGCCATGCTTGGCTCTGTTCGCAACATCCTTTTCTTCGTCGAATTCAATCTCAACACTCATGGCACACTATACGCTATTAGCGTATGCCCGTCAAGAGGCTCGGAATTTTAGCCACCGAAAATCATCGGCTCGCCTCGGCGATTGCCCAGAATCCGTCCGAGTTCAGGCTGGCGCTGCCGACGAGCGCGCCGTCGATCTCGTGTTCCTGAAAAAGAGCCAGCGCGTTCAACGGCGCGACCGAACCGCCATAGATCACCGGCACTATCTCGCCTGCCGCGCCAAGCGCACCACGGATAATCTTATGTACAGCGGCGATATCGCGCGGCGCGGGTTGCTGCCCCGTGCCGATAGCCCAGATCGGTTCATAAGCGATGACCAGCTGCCCCTTTTTAAGGTTCTCCGGCAAGGAGGCGATAACTTGTTGCCGAATGATTTCGCCGGTCGATCCGCTCTGCAACTGCTCCGCCGTTTCACCGACGCAAACGATAGGCGTGAGCCCCGCAAGCTGCGCCGCCTCGACCTTCTTCGCCACAAGCTCGCTGGACTCTCCATGCTGGGAACGGCGTTCCGAATGTCCGACGATGACATAACGACAGCCCAGATCGGTGAACATCGCCGCGCTCAGATCGCCGGTGTACGCGCCATGCGTCGCGGTATGGCAATCTTGCGCCCCGAGAAGGATGGGCGAACCCGCAATGGCCTCTCCGATCGACCAAATCAAAGTCGCCGGTGGACAAAGCACCATGTCGAATTCAAGCGGTTTGTTGGCCTCGGCCTTTTCGACAATATCCCGCGCCAAAGTGACGCCGGACGTCAAACGCCCATGCATTTTCCAGTTTGCCACAATCAATCGACGTCGTTTGGCCATATCAACCTCTTCTGTTGCCCATCTGCGCCAACATCCTTATCATGCCGTCGAGGCCGACAAAAGAGCCGATAGAAAACGGCAAGGAAAGGTTACATATTATGTTGCAAGTTATGCGCGAAATGGCGCACGCGTGGCTGTTCAAGCTGCTGATGGTGATTCTCGTACTCAGCTTCGGCATCTGGGGCATCGGCGATATTTTTCGCGGCAATCCGTTGCAGGACAAGGTCGCCAAGGCCGGATCGAAATCGATTACGGTGCAGGAGTTCAGCCACGAATTCGAACATAATCTCAGCCTCATGCGGCGCAACTTCGGTCCGGATATGACGGCGCAGCAAGCCAAGGCTTTCGGCATTCTCGACATGACGCTCAACAGCATGGTGGACAAGACGCTCCTTGATCAGTCGGCGCGTAAACTCAACCTTGATGTCGGCGAACAATCCATGATGGATGTTTTCGCCGCCATTCCCCAGTTTCACGACAAAGACGGCAAGTTCGACAAGAATCTGGCGCGACAGGCGTTGGAACATGCCAATTTGAACGAGCAGGATTTTATCAAGCAACAGCGTGCAGAAGCGACGCGGCATCTCTTGATCGACGCGTTTTCCGACGATGATCCTCTGCCCAACAGCATTCTCGATCCGATCATGCAGGCGCGGGGGCAGAAGCGCATTCTCAACGTGATCACGTTGAGAAACGACAGCATCACCAACGTTCCGACGCCCAACGACAAGGAACTGAAGGATTTTTACGCCAAAAACCCCAAGCAATTCACCGCGCCGGAATATCGGGGCATCACGATTGCCGAATTATCGACCGAAGCCGTCGCCAAGGATATCGCCATCAGCGACGAGGACATCAAGAAAGAGTATGAAACCCGCAGCGCGCAACTGGAACGCCCGGAACGCCGCAGTTTCCTGCAGGTCGTGACTCCGGATGAAGCCAAAGCCAAACAGGTGGCCGCCGACGCTAAGGAAGGCGGTGATCTGGCTGCCGCCGCGAAAAAGAACGGGCTTGAATCCATACCGCTTGAGGAATCCGATAAACGCAGCCTGATGGGCGGCTTGGCCGATCCCGCCTTTGCCTTGAAGGACAAACAGATATCCGATCCTCTGCACAGCAGCCTTGGCTGGCATGTGCTGCAGCTGCAGAAAATCATTCCAGCAGGCAAGCCCACATTCGACAGCCTGAAGGATGACATACGCGACAGCTTGCGGCTTGACCGCTCCGCCGACGCCGTCGCCGAGACGAACAACAAGCTTGAGGACGAACTCGCCGCCGGGCACAACCTCGACGACATCGCCGACGCGCTGAAACTACGCTTGATCAAAATTCCGGCCATCGACAGCAACGGCAAAACGCCCGACGGCAAGCCTCCTGCCGAGCTGCCGGACAGCGCCGACGTGCTGAAGGCCGCTTTCGGACAGAACAGCGGGGAAACCAGCCCGACGATCGACGATAAAAACGGCAATTATCTCGTCGTGCGCACCGACAACGTGACGCCGAGCGCCGTCAAGCCGTTCGACACGATCACGGCGGACGTCGCCGCCGCATGGAAAGCCGAGGCACAGGATACCCGCGCCCGCGCCGAGGCCGAACAAATCGCCAAGGATTTGCGCGGCGGCAAGCCCATTTCCTCTATTCGCCTGCGCGAAGGGCTGGAGATTCACCAGTCAAAGCCAATCTCGCAAATCGGCGACGAGGATCCCGAATTGCCGCCCGGCCTGATGCCCAACATCCTGAAAATGAAGAAGGGCGACGTGGTATCATGGCCGCTGACTGAACGGCAGTTGGTCTTGCGCGTTTCCGATATCGTTCCGGTCGATCCCGATCATGACGAAATCGCGAAAGGACGCGTAACGCAGGATTTGAACGACCAGATGCCGAAAGAATTGATCTCCAGCTATGTGAAATATCTTCGCACCGTTTTCGCGGTCGAAATTCATCAGGAACTGGTGGATAACGTCGTGCAGACGCAAAGCAATTAGATAGATGCGCATTCTGCCTGACTACTCAACTTTCTCGCGCAACTGGACGGCTGGAAAAAACCAGACCGTCTGGGCGAGCCTCGTCAGCGATACGGAAACGCCGGTATCGGCGATGCTGAAATTGCGTCAAGGCAAGCCTTATTGCTTCCTGCTGGAATCGATGGAGGGCGGCGAAACGCGCGGGCGTTACTCGATCATCGGGCGCGAACCGGACATGATCTGGCGCTGCGATCGCGGCGGCAAGGTTTCCGTCAATCGCCACGCGCAATCCTCGGACGAATTTACGCCGACGCCCGATCAACCGCTGGCGTCGCTTCACGCCCTGCTCGGTGAATGCACAATCGATAACGAGGATCAACCCAAGCCCGTCGCAGCCGGATTGTTCGGTTATCTCGGTTACGACATGGTGCGTTACGTCGAGCGCGTGCCCGACGACAAGCCGGATGTCCTCGGCGTGCCCGAAGCTCTGCTGATCCGTCCGACGCTGCTGGCGATTTTCGACCAGATCGAAAACAAGATTACGCTGGTGACTCCCGTTTGGTTCGACAAAACCCAGACCGCCGAAACGGCCTACGCCGCTGCGCAGCGCCGTTTGGAAAAAGCGGCGACCGATCTCAAGAACAATTTGGGCGTCACGCCCCCGGAAATGAACGATCCTTCCGGCGACGCCGCGCTGGCAACGCCGACCGCCAACGTCACCGAAGCCGGTTTTTGTAAAATGGTCGAGCGCGCCAAGGATTACATCCGCGCCGGAGATATTTTCCAAGTCGTGCTGTCGCAACGCTTCACCCTGCCCTTCGCCGCGCCGCCGTTCGAGCTGTACCGCACCGTTCGCCGCGTCGAGCCTTCGCCATTCTTGTTCTTCTTCGACCTCAAGGAATTTTCTGTCGTCGGCTCCAGCCCCGAAATCCTTGTGCGCGTGCGCGACAACAAAGTCACCATCCGCCCCATCGCCGGAACGCGTCCGCGCGGCCTCGGCAACCGCACCGATGCGGAACTCGCCGCCGAGCTGCTCGCCGATCCGAAGGAGCTTTCCGAGCATCTCATGCTGCTCGACCTTGGTCGCAACGATGTCGGGCGCGTCGCCACAATCGGCACGGTCAAAGTCACGGCGCGCAACACGATTGAGTATTACCGGCACGTCATGCACATCGTCTCGAACGTCGAAGGCGATCTTGATCCCGCGCATTCGTCCATCGAGGCTCTTCTGGCCGGTTTTCCCGCCGGAACCGTCAGCGGCTCGCCGAAAATTCGCGCGATGGAAATCATCGCCGAACTGGAACCCGACCGCCGTGGCGTCTATGCCGGATGCCTCGGTTACTTCGGCGCGAACGGCGACATGGACACCTGCATCGCCATCCGCACCGCGCTGATCAAGGACGGCAAGCTGCACGTGCAAGCGGGCGCGGGCATCGTCTATGACAGCGACCCGCAATCCGAATACCGCGAATGCGTCGCCAAAGCGCGGGGCATGATTCGCGCGGCGGAGGAGACGCTAAAATCATAGAATCTCCTTGACATGAAGTCATTTTCTGTATATACGAAATACATGCTGTACGAATGGGACGACGCGAAAAACGATCGCAACAAGAAGAAGCACAAGATCGGCTTCGAGGCGATTGAGGATTTTGACTGGAGCACGGCGAGCGTCATTGACAGATCGCGTGCTGCCGACGGCGAGCGGCGTTTTGCGACCATTGGCTGGCTTGAGGGCAGGCTGTTCACGATTATTTTCACATGGCGTGGAGATCATTGCCGCGTCATCAGCCTACGCCGATCCAACAAAAACGAGGAGAAGTTCCATGAAGAAAACGCCTAAAAGCCGCCGTCCCAAGGACGATTACGACGACTCGCCCTTGACTCTTGCCGAGTTGCGCCGGATGCGTCCGGCGCGTGAGGTCGTGCCGGAAATCGTCGCCGCCTACGAAGCCGGAACGCTGCATGTGCGCGGCAGACCGAGGGGGTCGAACAAGACTCCCGTCAGTCTGCGGTTAGACAACGACGTGCTGGCTTTCTTCAAATCCAAGGGCGCGGGCTGGCAGACTCGCATGGGCGACGTGCTGAAAGCTGTCGTCGAAGCAGCGCGGTAGAAGCGCCGTTCCATCAAACTAACGCCCACGTCTTCAGACGAAAGCTTCGCATTGCGCCCATGACGACCGACACCCAAAACGACACCATCGCGCGGCGACGCACGTTCGCCATTATCGCCCATCCGGACGCGGGAAAGACCACGCTGACGGAGAAGCTGTTGCTGTTCGGCGGCGCGATCCAGATGGCCGGAGCGGTCAAGGCGCGCGGCGAGCAACGCCGCGCCCGTTCCGACTGGATGAAGGTCGAGCGCGAGCGCGGAATCTCTGTCACTGCTTCGGTGATGAGCTTCGATTACGCCGACCACAGTTTCAATCTTGTGGATACGCCCGGCCACGAAGATTTTTCCGAGGACACTTACCGCACGCTGACCGCCGTCGATAGCGCGGTAATGGTGATCGTCGCCGCCAAAGGCATTGAAAGCCAGACGCGCAAACTGTTCGAAGTCTGCCGTCTGCGCGACGTTCCGATCATGACCTTCGTCAACAAGATGGACCGCGAAGCGCGCGATCCGTTTCATCTGATGGACGAGATCGAACAGACGCTCGCGCTCGATGTCACTCCTGCGAGCTGGCCGATCGGCATGGGACGCGATTTCAAGGGCTGCTATGATTTGATCCGCAATCGCCTGATCCTCATGGACAAGACCAAGGGCGACAAACTGACCGACGGCATCGCTTGCGACGGATTGGAAGATCCGAAGATCGATCAACTGCTCGGCGCGGAGGTTGCGCAGAAACTCCGCGAGGACGTCGAGATGGCGCGCGGTCTCTGCCCGCCTTTCGACGCCGAATCCTATCACGCCGGACATCTGACTCCGGTTTATTTCGGCAGCGCGATCAACAATTTCGGCGTGCGCGAATTGCTGCTCGGCCTCGCCGAATACGCGCCCTCGCCGCGCCCGCAAAAAGCCGACAAACGCATGGTCGATCCGTCGGAGGCCAAGGTCACCGGCTTCGTGTTCAAGGTGCAGGCCAACATGGATCCGAACCACCGCGACCGCATCGCCTTCGTGCGGCTTTGCTCCGGCCATTTCCGGCGCGGCATGAAGCTGTTTCATGTCCGCGATCAGAAGCCGATGGCGGTCAACAACGCCGTTCTGTTTCTGGCGCGTGATCGCGAACTCGCCGAGGACGCGTGGGCGGGCGACATCATGGGCATTCCCAATCACGGTAGCCTGCGCATCGGCGACACGCTGACGGAGGGCGAGCCTATCCGCTTCCTCGGCGTGCCGAGCTTCGCGCCGGAGCTTCTGCAGCGCGTGCATATCAGCGACCCGATGAAGGTCAAGCATGTGCGGAAAGCTTTGGAGCATTTCGCCGAGGAAGGCGCGTCGCAAGTGTTCAAACCGCTGACCGGTTCCGACTGGATCGTCGGCGTCGTCGGGCAGTTGCAGTTTGAAGTGCTGGCGGCGCGGATGGATGCCGAATACGGCCTGCCCGCGAATTTCGAAGCGGCGGGCATCGAGGCGGCGCGCTGGATCGAATCCGGGGATGCGACGGCGCTTAAGAAATTTACCGACGCCAACCGCAGCAGTCTCGCCGAGGATCACGACGGCGCGCTGGTCTTCCTCGCCCGCAACGCATGGCACCTCAACCGCGCGATAGAAGAAAATCCGGAGCTGCGCTTCGTCAAATCACGCGAGCATAGTCAGGCGGGATAGACATCGCCCTGCTTTTTCAGGCCGAACATAGCGGTGTTTCTATTTTCAAAATAAAATCGCGACGTATCCTTCCGTATTTTCAAAATGCCCCCTCACCTTTTATTAAGATAAACGCCCTAGACTGTAGTTTCGTGACTTACGTTGAGCGTGCGATGCGCGGAAAAATCATAACCTTGGTTCAAACCGTTTTACGTTCCGAATCCGGCGCGACGGCGATCGAGTACGGGCTAATCGCTTCGCTGGTGTTTCTGGTCATCGTCGGAGCCGTCAACTCCCTCGCCTCAAGCGTGCAGACGAAATTGTACAACGTGATGCTGGCGTTGTAGAATCGCGCTTTATCCAAAACGAAGAGCTTAAGCCGTCACGAAAGCAGGAGAGGGGCAGACCGCTCTTGCCTCAACTGTATCCCCATATTTTAGTTGTGGCATGCTACGAGATCACGCCGCTTGTCGCGCCGCAGCGTCGCCGAGCGTTTCCATCAGCTCCGCCCATTCACGTTTGGACAGGCCGCTGTTTTCCTGCGTCACCTTCTCGCCCTTGATCATGCGGCGGATGATCGCCAGCCCCGTCGCCGAGACATGCGCCGCGCCGAGGCGATATTCGGCAAACGCGGCATAGGTCGCCGGAACCCAACGCTTGAAAGACTCCATCATCGTGTCGGCATAGGCGCGGATTTCAAATTGCGCATGGTGATCGGCGCGCAATCTGAGGAAATGCATCAGGTTGTGCAGGTCGGTTTTCCAATACCATTGCGTATAGTAATTCAAAGTCAGATTCATCCGCGCCAGTTCGCGGGCGAGACCGGATTGATCTTCGTCCGCCACCTGTCCCGCTTCATCGAGGTTCATCATCTGCTGATAGTTGCGGTAGCAACGCTCGGCATCCTCGCGCAGCAAATCGAGAACGCGATGCGCCTGATCGGAGGGCAAAACCGCGCCACGCCCTTGATGATTTTCGGTTGATTGCGCCGCGACATGCTCCGGCTGGGGAATATAGAATTCCTTGTCGAGAATGGAATAACGCGCGGAGTATTCATTGACGTTGGCGGTGCGGTGGCGGATCCATTGCCGCGCGACGAAGATCGGCAGCTTGACGTGGTACTTGATCTCGCACATCTCGAACGGCGTCGAGTGCCAGTGGCGCATCAGGTATTTGATCAGCCCGGCATCCTCGCTGACTTTCTTCGTGCCTTTGCCGTAGGATACCCGCGCCGCCTGCACGATCGCGCCGTCGTCGCCCATGTAATCGATGACACGGACAAAGCCGTGATCTAGCACCGGCTTGGCTTCGTACAAAATTTCTTCGAGAGCCGGAACGGTCGCGCGACGCGTCGGCGTCGTTTGCGCGCGCTGCTGTTCGATCTCGGCTTGCTGTTCGGGCGATAAAATCGGCATGAGCGTATATCCATCAGTGAACGTGCATCAAGAACGCCACGAAACGGAGGCAAGATCAAGAGGGATGATCGGCGCTATCGCGTCTAATGCTCGCGTCAGATAAATTGCAGGAATAAGAGGCGCAGGAAAGAGCGGTAGAGTCCCCCTCCCGTTTACGGGAGGGGTTAGGGGCGGGCTAAGAGTTGAGGCATATCCTGACCTCTCCCGCCCTCACCCAACCTCTCCCGCGAGCGGGAGAGGGGCAGACCGCTCTGGCCCCATCCTTAGAACCTGTTCATGATCTTTTAACGGGAAATTGATTCAAGGATTCCTCACCAGCGGAGGAAGCCATGAAGCGCAACTACCCAAGCGACGTTAGCCGAGAGGTCTTTGAAAAGAAAGTCGCGCCGATTTTGCTGCAG
>CAIQVS010000271.1 GCA_903875345.1 uncultured Pseudomonadota bacterium
CCCGCGCCACAGCAGGCTCCCGCCAGCAATCTTCCCTCCTGGGCGCGGTGAGGTGAATCATGCTGTTACGACCAAGACAAAAGCAACTGGTCGCGCGGTCAGTGGACGCTTTGAACAAACACGGCAACACGCTGGCTGTGGCGCCCACCGGCGCGGGCAAGACCATCATGCTGTCCGCGATCATCGGGGAAATGTTCAAAAGCGACAGCGCGAAGGCCTGCGTGCTCGCGCACCGTGATGAACTGACGGCGCAGAACGAAGGAAAGTTTCGGAGGGTCAATCCTGCGATTAACACCAGCGTCTATGACGCTTCGATCAAGTCATGGAAGGGCGACGTCACCTTTGCGATGGTGCAAACGCTTTCTCGCGAGAGCAATCTTGCAAACATGCCGCCTGTCGATGTGCTGGTCATCGACGAAGCTCATCACGCCCGCGCGGAAAGCTACATGCGGGTCATTGATCGAGCCAAAGCCGTTAACGCCAATCTAAAATTACTCGGCATGACGGCGACGCCCAATCGCGGTGACAAAAAAGGACTGCGGCCTATCTTTTCCAACGTGGCCGATCAGATCACGGTCAAGGAACTGATCGCCTCCGGACACCTTGTCCCACCGCGCACCTTTGTCATGGATGTTGGCGTGCAGGATGAGCTGCGGCACGTCAAAAAGACGGCCAGCGATTACGACATGGGCGCTGTGGCTGCGATCATGAACACGCGCCCCATCAACGACGCTGTCGTTAAGCACTGGAAGGAAAAGGCCGGTGATCGCAAAACCGTGGCTTTCTGCTCGACCGTCGCTCACGCCGAGGCTGTCGCCGCCAGCTTTAACGCGGCTGGCGTACCAGCCGTCATTGTTCACGGCGAAATGCCGGATTCCGAGCGGAACGCGGTACTGGCTGAATATACCGAAGGCCGCGCGCTGGTCATCGTCAACGTGGCTGTCCTGACGGAAGGTTGGGATCACCCGCCGACCGCGTGCGTCGTGCTGCTTCGCCCCAGTTCTTACAAATCCACCATGATCCAGATGATCGGGCGCGGTCTACGCACGATTGATCCCGCCGAATATCCTACTGTGGTGAAAAAAGACTGCGTCGTTCTCGACTTCGGAACATCCACGCTGCTGCATGGCTCGCTGGAGCAAGACGTCAATCTCGACGACCAGATGGGAGAAAGTGAAGCACCGACCAAGGATTGTCCGGAGTGTGGCGCCGAAGTTCCTGCCGCCGTCAAGGAATGCCCTTTGTGCGGTTATGAATGGGAACAGCAAGCGGCGCATGGCGCAGTGGCTTCAGGCAACTTCGTTATGTCGGAGATTGACCTTTTGAAACGGTCAAGTTTTCTCTGGGTCGATCTACAAGGCAACGACAAATACTATCTTGCTACCGGCTTCAACGCTTGGGGCGGTGTGTTTCTCAAAGACGGCGCATGGCACGCGATTGGTGGCATCAAGAGCCAGCAGCCGAAACATCTGGCCGTGGGCGAACGCATCGTTTGCTTTGCCGCTGCTGATGATTGGCTCAATCTCTATGAGAGTGACGAGACAGCGCACAAAACACGCTCGTGGATTCATCAGCCTGCTACCGCAAAGCAGCTTCAATATCTTCCCGGCCACCGTAACGACTACAACCTGACGCGCTACAAGGCTTCGGCGTTGCTCACGGCGCAGTTCAATCGCGACGGCATCAACCGCGCCATGAGCGCTGTCGGCGGTGCCGCATGATCGACAAGCAGCCCCATGAAGAAGTGGCGCTTGCCGCCGTGTTGCCCCTGCTGGGCGAGTGCGTCGCCGAGATCGGTATCGACAAACCTCTTTCCGCCTACAGCCGCGCCGAAATTCTGACGCTCGTCGAAGTGGTCGTCACCGCCTATCAAGCAGCACTTTTACGCCTTCAGCCACAGGAAGGATGTCCGTTTTGATGTTGGATTTTAATCATCGCACAACCATTGCAGACAAAATCAACCAGTTTATTGATGCGGGGATTGTTTCGGAGCGCGTGAAGCAAGAGAAGCGTAATTATCTCGGTGCATCGCGCCTTGGCGTAGCCTGTGATCGCGCCTTGCAATACGAATATGTCGACGCCGCTAAAGATGAGGAAAAGGACTTTAATGGAAGGATATTGCGCATCTTTGCCATTGGCCATGTGCTTGAAGATCTGGCTGCGGCATGGCTGCGCGCTGGCGGCTTTGATCTCTTCACGACGCGACGCAACGATCCTCAGGGCGGACAGTTTGGTTTTTCAGTCGCGCGAGGACGATTACAAGGCCATGTCGATGGCATCATCAATGCCGCGCCAGCTGAACTAAATTTGCGTTTTCCGATGCTATGGGAATGTAAATCGCTGAAAGCCTCATCGTGGAAAGATACCGTGAAGCGCGGTGTCGCCGCATCCAAGCCAATTTATGCGGCACAGATCGCCACTTACCAGGCTTATATGGAAAGCCAGATACCGGGTCTGTCTGCAAACGCGGCGCTGTTCACCGCTATCAATAAGGATACCGCCGAGCTTCATCACGAGCTTGTGCCGTTTGATAGCGCTTTAGCACAGCGCATGAGCGATCGAGCAGTCAAGGTCATTACCGTATCCGAGGCTGGCGAACTTCTGCCGCGCATCACGAACGATCCGGAGCATTTCGAATGCAATTTCTGCGCATGGCGGGAACGTTGCTGGAGTGCCAACCATGCAGCTTGATTACAATAATGCCAAGAACCAGCCGATACCCAAGACTCCGCAAGAATTGTCCGCCGAACGTGACAAGCTGCGCATTGCGCTACTGTGCAGGCTGGAAGATGTTCTCTTTCACCTGTTCCCTGCCGGGTATGTGGACAGACGGAAGTTCTATATCGGGAATATTCGTGGTGATCACGGCGAAAGCCTGGACGTAACGCTGGACGGCGCCGAGGCAGGATTATGGAGCGATTTTGCCACAGGTGAAGGTGGCGACATATTTGATCTTTGGGCAGCTGCGCGCGGCTGGGATACGCGGCGTGACTTCCCAAAACTGATCGCTGAGATAACGGAATGGCTTGGGCAGGCGCCGGAACCAGCGCCAAGACCAAATGCTCCGCCAAAAACGCCGCCCATGGACGATCTCGGCCCCCATACTGGTAAATGGGATTATCGGGACGCCCAAGGCAACCTGATCGCTTGCGTTTATCGCTACGATACGCCGAAGGGAAAAGAGTTTCGGCCTCTGGATGTCAAAGCCCGCAAACGCAAAGCGCCGGATCCGCGCCCTCTTTACAACCAGCCTGGCATAGCATCGGCTTCATGCGTCGTTCTAGTCGAAGGCGAAAAATGCGCTGACGCTCTGATTGCGCAGAAGATTTGCGCGACAACGGCGATGAATGGTGCGAACGCTCCCGTTGAAAAAACCGACTGGTCGCCATTGCAAGGAAAGCAAATCGTCATCTGGCCAGATAATGATGCGCCCGGGGCGGCCTATGCGTCGCGCGTCAAAGACTACTTAAGCAGCTTTGGTTTTACCGTAGACGTTGTCGAAGTTCCACCCAGCAAAAAGGAAGGTTGGGATGCTGCCGATGCCGTGGATGAGGGATATGATTTTATTCCGATTCTGAAAGCAGCGTTTAGAGGATTGCGGAGCGATCAAGCTGCGCCTCCAGCAAGTCCGATGCCGATCCCCCATCACAGTTTGCGGGAAATGCTGGCGGACACAAGTCCAATGCCGCTAGACGTTATCGCGCCACGCGTGCTGACGCCATGCGGATTTCTGGTGTTTGGTGGTGCGCCAAAGGTCGGTAAAAGCGATTTTGTCCTTTCATGGCTCATGCACATGGCTGCAGGCGTCGAGTTCCTCGGCATGCGCCCACCGCGGCCTTTGCGCGTGTTCATCCTTCAAGCAGAAATTCAATACCACTACCTGCGCGAACGCCTGCTCCAGTTACGCATCGATCCCTACATCCGGGAGGCTGCGCTCGACAATCTGGTCATGACGCCCCAGCTGAGGATGTTGCTCAACGAGGAAGGCGTCGAACGAGCTGCGGCAGCGATACACGAGCGTTTCCCGACAGAAAAGCCGGACATCATCGTCGTCGATCCCTTGCGCAACGTTTTTGACGGCGGATCGCCCGACGCTCACGAAAACGACAACAACGCCATGCTGTTTTTTCTGCAAAAGCGCGTCGAGGCGTTGCGGGATGCTGTCAATCCCGACGCAGGGATCGTTCTTGTCCACCATACCAGCAAGACGCAAAAGAAAGCGCTTGAGGAAGATCCGTTCCGCGCGCTTAGCGGCGCTGGCAGTTTGCGCGGTTATTACACGACCGGGATGCTGCTTTATCGTCCCGACGAGTCCCGCAGTGAACGCAATCTTTACTTCGAATTGCGCAACGGCGACAGCATTCCTTTCAAGGTCGTCGATAAGAAAGACGGCCAGTGGATTGAGATAGACCGTTCAAAACAACGCATTGTTAGGCAGGATTATAGCGAGAAACAGGATGCCGAGCGGCGACGTAAACATGATGTCATTTTGCAAATCATCTTCGATGAGGCGACGCAAGGCCGCGTTTATACCGCTTCGCAATTCGCGGAAGTGTTCGAGAACAAGAGCGGCCTCGGCGGTGATCGGACGATCCGTAACCGCCTCTCGGTTTTAGCGTCGAAAAGCTACGTCCGATATTTTCAGAATGCGACTGACTACGGCTTGCCAAAAGCCGCGCGCACGAAGTTCGGCTACCTCTGCGTCGAAGATATGGATTTGCAGACGCTCGACGGCCTGAAGCGCGTTCTCCCAACCCATTACAAATGCCCCAGCGACGGCGTCCCGCTGCGCGTCGAGAACCCCGAAGACTGGAACTATCACGACGATGGAGACGAGCCATGACGCATGCGCTTTCCAGTTGGAAACAGGTTTTCCATCTGCCAACTGCTTTCCAACAAGAAGGCGGGAACATCAACAGCTTAGGCGTAAATCCAG
>CAIQVS010000272.1 GCA_903875345.1 uncultured Pseudomonadota bacterium
AGGAAACAGACTCGCCAGCGCGCCGAAAGTGAACGTAACCGTTCGCTGCGAAACCTAGGCTGTCGACCGAAGCTTCGACGACCGCGGCACCGCCCAGTTGGCCGAACTCAGCTTCATACACCCTCTGCGGAATTGCGGCACTTGTTGCAGTCGTCAGTCGAACGACATCGCCCGCAGCAAGTTGGATCGAGCGGCCGTGAAGCTCAATTTCTTCCTGCTTAATCCACGGGCCCTTGCCATCGGCCAATTCGCCTTTTTCTGCACTCGCGACGCCAAGCAAAGCAGGCCAAGTGAACGTTCCACCATGCGTAGTGAGAACGATGATCGAGGACGCATCATGTTGCAGGCTTATACCCTGGGAAGTTGGCGTGCTTGGGTAAAAGCACAGCCCACCTACGCCGGCCGTCCCGGCCGGCTGATGACCGTCCCAGTTATGAACGAAGAGGCCACAGCCTTGGGAGCGCATAGCGACGTCGGCGTTGACTGCCCGAAGAATTCGGTTGACCAACCGAATCGCGGCCGGGTTGTCACCGCGAGGTACGAATCCATCCGAGCCCTCCCGTCGATACATCCCGTTATTGTCTGGTCCGCAAAAATCATAGAAATTTAGGGCATTGTTTCCGGCAAGCGCCGCCAACTGGAAAACGCCTGCTTCGTGGTCGTCCGCACCGCACTCCATGATCATTCGGTAGTTGCGGCCCACATACGGGAGCCCGTGATGCACTTCGGAAATAGTGGTGCCGTATTCCCGATAAAGGTCAGTCCCAACGAAATCAATGTTCGTTCCGATGCTTTCGCGAAGCTTTTCGTTTTCGATGATGCGTGAGGCCGTATCGATCCAGATACAGTTCATCCGGGTCCAGATTCGGTACGGCCCTTGTTTCACCACTTCGCCCAATTTGCTGTAGTAGGCGAGAGCGAGAGCCGCGGGAATCGGGATGCCGTCGAGACCGTGAACCTCGTTGCCGAGTTGCACACCAATAACCAAATGAGAATTCTGGTGTTGCGCATCCCATTCGGCGATGTGGGCCATAAACTTGCCCAAGACCAGAGCCTCGCGGGCGAGCAAGCGATCATCAGCCAAATCTAGAGTATAAGCCGAAATGTCACGGCGGATTCGGTATTCGCTGATTGTCTCGTTAGATTTTGGATTCGGCGAGTAAAGAACATAGTCGGGCACTCGAAGATGGACGGGATTCTTTGCATCATCCCCGAGCCATTGGACGTGCCCACCGCTATTTTGCCCAAACCACAGCAGTTCTACTTTCAATCCATGGCGCCACGCGTTCGTGAGATATTCATCGATGATCGTCCAATCGAACTTATTCTTAGTTGGTTCGATCTCATACCATTGCACCGGAATTGCTACAGTGTTGAAGCCATCTTTTGCCGCCTGCGCTAGGCAGGCTTCGCGTGCGTGCGCGTTCCATCCCCACCAATAGCGTAGCTTATCAAACCTTACCTGGACTTCTAGCGGATAGAATGGCTTCCCGTCGACTCTGAGGAAGTATTTCGAGGCCGCATTTAGGTGGGTGTCGACTTCCGACACAACGACCGGACTTGCATTGGCCTGTGGGACCAAGAAACCCGCGG
>CAIQVS010000273.1 GCA_903875345.1 uncultured Pseudomonadota bacterium
ACCAACACGGAAAGATATAGTTATGCCCGAACCTACCTGGAAACCTTATAGCCCGGCAACGCATGGTCGCCTTTCCACGGCAGACAAAGCCTCGCTGCCGACCACGGCCTTCGCCTTTCCCCGCGCGCGAAAAGAACCGATGACCGATGCGGCACATGTGCGCGATGCGATGGCACGGTTCAATCAGGTCGGTGATGTCACGGACACCGAACGCGATCTGGCGTTTGCCAATTTTAAAAAAGCCGCCAGCCATTTCGATATTCAGATGAAGGAAACTGACTGGCATCAATTCGGCGCGCGACAGGCTTAGGTGGCATTCAACGTGACTTGGATTAAAAAATTTGCGGAAAAACTGTAGAACAAAATTAAAGTGTCGGCTCAAAAAGCGAGATTGATAAAAAGATAATTATGAACGATACCATGCCGGATTTAGCAGAGGCAACCGACCAGATACAAACTGTCACCGGCGACGAATTCAATGCCGTGGTGTTGGAGGCCGCGGGTCCCATTGCAGTGGAGTTTATGTCTTATGGTTGTCCGCACTGCCGAACGATTGAACCGGTGCTCCAGCGCGTGGCGGAAATGGTTAAGTCAAAAGTCAAGATGGTCAGGGTGAATGTGGCTATCGAACAGGAAGTTGCCAGCAACTATAATATCGAGGGCACGCCCAGCTTGATCATGTTTTTGAACGGACGGCAGGTGGGTCGTATCGAGGGTCCAAGCCCGACTGTGGCAAGTGTTCTGACGGCCGTGACGCACCCATTCAAACGCTAAAATGAATCCATTTTCCACAACGATCGAAGCACGAGCCAAGCCTATTTTGTTATACAATGATGAATGCGCCATCTGCCGTCGCATTGGAACCTGGGTGCAGAAATCTGCCCAAAGCAAATCTGGCCAGAAGCGCATCATCGCACAACCGATCGGCGACGATCCAAAGGCACTGCGTGTGCTGAACCCGAAGCTCGATATTTGGGATGCCTATGCGACGATTCATGTGCTGATGCCTGATGGCTCGATGAAGCTCGGCGGCGAGGCCGTGGCAGAGGTTTTGCGGGATTTGCCGAACACCAAATGGTTTGCTTGGTGCTTTGCCATCAGCCTCTTCGGATTCCGACCCTGCCAGATGATCCTAAACTTTGGCTATCTGATTCTGTCAGACGTGCGCCCGCTGCTCGGCTGTGAGAGTTGCGGCATGCCGAACGTCTGGGTCCGACCGATTCTGAAGATGGTCAAATGGGTGAAAGGCATATTTGCCAAACGTCCTCTCGTGAGTCCAACGCCTCATGCCACTTTGTTCTCAGCCGTCACGCCACGAGCGCTACCGGTCAAGGAAGCGTTTCACTCATAAGCGAGTCCCGCAGCGCCAAGACAAATATTTGCTGAATTAAATCAAGGCGAGCAGGTCAATCCATGAAACCACAAATTCCCTTTTCCATTCTGGATCTTGCCCCGATCTTGAAAGACAGCACCGCTGCCCAGGCATTTCGAAATACTTTGGATCTGGCGCGTCATGCGGAAACATGGGATTACAAACGTTACTGGCTGGCGGAACATCATAGCATGCCCGGCATTGCCAGCGCAGCCACAGCGGTGGTCATTGGCTATGTGGCGGGAGGCACCTCGACGATCCGGGTGGGCGCGGGTGGCGTCATGCTCCCCAATCACGCGCCACTGGTGATCGCTGAACAATTCGGAACACTGGAATCGCTTTACCCAGGACGCATTGATCTCGGACTGGGACGCGCGCCCGGAACCGATCAGCAAACTGCGCGTGCTCTCCGCCGGGAACTCGGCAACAGTGACGATCAGTTCCCGCGAGATGTGCTGGAGCTTCAGCACTATTTTCAGACCGCTGTGCCTGGTCAAGTCGTGCGCGCCGTTCCAGGTGCGGGTCTCAACGTTCCAATTTGGCTGCTCGGATCAAGTTTTTTTAGCGCGCAGTTGGCAGGGTTATTGGGTCTGCCGTATGCCTTCGCCAGCCATTTTGCACCGGACGATCTGATGGCGGCGCTGGAGATTTACCGCAGTAAATTCCGGCCGTCGGCAGCCCTCCAAAATCCTTATGCGATGGCCGGCATCGGCGTCTTCGCCGCCGAAACTGACCGCGAGGCGGAACTCCTGTTCACTTCCGTTCAACAACAATTCGTCAACTTACGGCGTGGTCAACCCGGCCCGCTCAATCCGCCCCTCAAATCAACCGATGGCCTCTGGACCGATCAGGAAAGGCATGGCGTCGCACACGCGCTACGCGAGTCAGTCATCGGCTCGCCGGAAAAAGTGCAGGCAGGAATCGCCGC
>CAIQVS010000274.1 GCA_903875345.1 uncultured Pseudomonadota bacterium
CGAGGAAGCCAATGTCGCGCGCGGCACGATCCGCATTTTTGAGGACGACACACCCGTCCGCGAGTCCATCGTCATGGATATTCAGGGCGTCTTTGACGCTCACGGCGTCGAATGCAATCTAGACGGCAGCGTGAAGCCGCGCTCGGACAACATCAAAGACTTCCGTGGCGTGGGAGGCTGCGACCGTTTCTTTGCCAACATCGAAAAGATGCATAAGGAGAAAAACACAGGTCTGGTTTGCAGAATTGGCCGGCAAGAGATGCTGTCAAAAGCGACAGGACGCAACGGCCTAACCAACTTTGAACGATTGGAAAATTTGAGTAAGACCATATCGGTGCGCTGCCTGCTGGCGGATCCCAAGATATATTTGCCGGGGAAGCCTTCGTTTGAGGTCAGGATACATCCAGAGGCGCGTTCCAGCGTTATCTCTTCGGAATTTGCCTATGGTGAGGAAGTTACCTTTGCCATTGAACAAGATCCGCGCCTGAGCTTTTGCCATCCGGCCTATATAGTCATCGAGCATCCCAATCTGGCCAAAAAGGTTTTTGATACCTTTGAAAAACACTGGCCAGAAGCCCAACCTTACACAACGACCACCTATAAAAAGCCTGCTTCCTCCCTCGACCATCGTCGGGCGATATTCGCGGATGATGTTGAAGCAAAGCAACCAGCTTATTGCTAAGCACTGCTTACAATTTCTCAACAAAACTAAAAATTGCTTCGGGTAACAACGCGTCTGCCTGAAGTGATATCCATTTGTCACCTGCTGGGAATACTTCTTTTCTAAGGCATGTTCGGCAATGGCCTTCATCTTCGTAGTATTGTCAGTACTATCAGCTTCCTTTTTTCCGCAGGTGCTGTTCGTTTTCGTGCGTGGTCGCCCGACGGCATAGAACGCCGACTGAAAAAACAAAAAGGCCGAAGTTTTGTCCGAAAAGGACGAATGAGAAAATTCGGCCAAATTGAAGCTTGCAAACGTCCTATTAGGCCAAATTCTCACATGGCATTGAGTGCTGGCGATATCGATACTCGCCTCATTGATTGAACTAAAATCAATGAGGATAAAATGACGAATAACAAAACAGTGATCGCACCACCGCGTAGCGAACCTCAAGCACCTAAGGTGTCATTGGGGGAAGTTGTGGCGGTTGAAATACTTCAGGACAATTTTGCGTCGGACGCCGCCCGCGAAGAATTCTCTCAAGCGATCAAGTTGCACGGCATCACGTTCCTGTACCTGTCTAACTCTCAGCTGCCCAATCCGTCCGCGCGCGATTTGAGTGTGATGGGAAGGTTTGCTCGGCTGTTGGCTAACATCTGGCCGCAGGCCTTAGTCGTTGGAGGCTGCCATGACTAAGGGTGATCAAATGCGCCTTAGCCTGATGCTGGCTTTTCAGGCTGTAATAACGCAAGGCGAGAACGTCAAGTCAGCGGTGGCCGCGCAGAAAATCATCGGCCTCGCAAAACTTATGAACGAATTTTGCGATCTGCACCTGCCGCAGGATGCCTCGAAGGCCGTCAAGCTTAATGCCGACATCAATATGTATGGAGAAGAACTGCGTGAGAACGGATCGGTCGCTTTGCCCGATGACCGCGAAACTTTGATTGAACTGTATGACCAGCTTCAGCATCGCAAGACGCAGTATTCGCAGTGGACATTCTATGCGCACGCTTCAAAGGAAGAAGTGTCCGAAGCGGTCTTGCGTCTTCTTAAGGAAATCGACGCTCTACGCGTGGGGGGCAAGCCATGATATCAGCCACCACCCCCGATCCTATCGATGTGCGTTTTGGTAAACTTTTGCGTATGGTTCGCAATGCGCGTGGCCTTAGCCAAGGAAAGCTTGGTGCCATGAA
>CAIQVS010000275.1 GCA_903875345.1 uncultured Pseudomonadota bacterium
AGCGCGGCGGCGGCGAGTCCCTTGCCGATGCTCGCGGCGACCTCAGCTCCCGTGACGGGTCCGGAATATTCGCGGACGCTGCCGTCAGGCAAAGTGAGGCGGAGGGGTGATGATGCGGCGGGGAGAATGTTTTGCATCCAATATAAATACCCAATGTGAGTCTTTTGCGCAACGCGATTTGAAATAAGGCAAAAAAGAGTCACGCGACTCTTGCTCACCGGAATCCGTAGCGCTTATGGTTAACCGCGCGATTCGTTCTGTATAGGCCAATTGGTGAAAAAAGCGTGAATCCAAAACCTCTCACCGTCCTGTTTCTTTCGACCGGCAACGCCGCTCGCAGCATTCTGGCCGAGTCCCTGATGCGCGTTATGGCAGGCAACCGGTTTTTCGCCCGCAGCGCCGGTTACGCCCCCTTGTCGGAAGTTCACCCCGCCGCGATCAAGCTTCTGGAAGACCGGGCAATTCCGACGCTGAATCTCCACACCAAGGGCTGGAACGAATTTCTGGCCGCCGCCTCGATTATGAAAATCGACGTGATCGTGACCCTGTCCGAGGAAGCGCGTGTATCGTGCCCGATCTGGCCGGATAATCCCGTGCGCGTGCATTGGACGGTCGACGATCCGCTGTCGGCGACCAAGGAAGACGTACGGGAATGGAAATTCAGGAAATGCTTCGCGACGCTGGAGTCGCGCATTTCAGCGCTGATCAAAACCCGCGTCGCGCAAAGCGCGAATGAGCTGCTGCTGCAGCTCAAAGACATCGGGATGGTCGTGTAAATCTATCTATCGCCTTGATTCCCGCCGGTTTATCGTATATACTTTGTTTATACATTGAATGAGGGTCTTGCAATGAACATGATGATTGCCAAATGGGGCAACAGCCTCGGCGTGCGGATCCCGAACGCGGTTGCCAAGGAAGCGGGGCTTGGACTCGGCGCATCCGTGCAAATTGTCGCGCGCAAGGGGCGCATAACGATTGAACCCGCGCCGTATGACCTCGCCAGCATGATCCGCGCCATTACGCCCGACAACCGACATGCCGCCGTCACGACCGGAACGCCCGTCGGCAAGGAAATATGGTAAACGCGCCGCCGCGCAAACCCTTGTCTTATGTGCCGGATCGCGGCGATCTGGTCTGGCTCGTTTTCGATCCGCAAGCGGGTCATCAACAGGCCGGACGGCGTCCGGCTCTGGTGCTTTCGCCCAAGGCCTATAACGCCAAAACGCATCTGGCGTTGTTCTGCCCGATCACCAGTCAAATCAAGGGCTATCCTTTCGAGGTCGCCCTGCCGAAGAGCGATAAAATTTCCGGTGTCGTACTCAGCGATCAGATCAAGAGCCTCGACTGGAAATCCCGTCAGGCGCGTTTGATTATGCGAGCGCCGCCGCATGTTCTGGCCGACGTCATCGGCAAAGCCCGCGCGTTGATGGGGTAACCTACTAATCACAAATACATCTTGCGAATGTCGACGCTGGAGCGCTCGCCGATGGCGTCCCAATTTTCTTTCAGCCATTTATCAGCCGCTTCGCGTCCGATGCCTTTAAGATAACGCAGGAACTCCGGGCTGGAGTTGGATTTGCTGGCGACGCCGAGCTTGCGCATCTCCTCCTCGGCGGCAACGACGTGCATATTCATGCTCTTCAAATGCTGCGCCTCGCCGTTCTTCAGATGATCTTGGTCGACCAGCCGCTGCACGAACGCAATCGCGCGCATCTCCGAAATCAGCGCCGCGTTAAAGGTGATCTCGTTGAGGCGGTCGATGATCTCCATCGGCGTGTTCGGCGTGCCGGGGCGGAACAACGGATTGATCTGCACCAGCACCACGTCCGGGCTTTGGCAGTTATAGATCAGCGGGAAAATAGCGGGATTGCCGACATAACCGCCGTCCCAGTAAGCCGTTTTGTCGATCTCGACCGCCTGAAACGCGAGCGGCAGACAGGCCGAGGCCATCAGCGCGTCGATCGTCAATTCGTGGCGTTCAAAGACGCGAATGCGCCCGGTCTCAACGCAAGTAGCGGAGATGAACAGCTTGATCTGTTGGCACGAGCGAATGGCGGCCACGTCGATCATCCCGCTCACCATATCGCGCAGGGGATTGAGGTTCAGCGGATTGGTCTGGTACGGCGAAAACATCCGCTGCATCGCGTCCGTCATCGCCGTCATAGGCGAAGAATCCGTGTTCCAGTTCCCCGTCCAGAGATCGAGCAGGCTGCGCTGCGGCACGTCGTATGCCGACAACCGACCGATGCCTTGCCAAAACGCGTCAAGCGTTCGGCGCGCTCCCGCCGCGCCGTCGACGACATAGCCCTGCAGCAACGCCGCCGCGTTCATCGCGCCCGCGCTCGTGCCGCTAATGCCCTCGATCTTGAGGCGATCATCATCCTCCAGCAACCGGTCGAGAACGCCCCATGTGAAAGCGCCATGCGCCCCGCCGCCCTGCAAAGCCAGATTGATCGTTTTGATTGTGGATGTGGATGAAAGAGACATACCGTGTTTGTACACGGATGCGGGGGATTCTTCAAAGCATTCAGCCCAAAAAACAGGAACAAAGCAGAAACAAATGATAATTTCGTTCTTACTTAGTTCTTATTGATTCTCTATCGTTATGTTTCGATACAGAAATAATATTTAATTGATTTTCCACTGTTTTTACTATTTCTTATCCCTAAATCCCTTGACCAACCATTGCATCCCATGTTATCCCATATACACCCAAGCAAAAATGTCACGCACGCTCCAATCCGCGTCGCAATAAAGTCCGGCCATCCGATTTACCGAGGTTTTTATGACCGTTTTCCTGTCCAGCTTTGTCAACCGACTTGACAAAAAGGGACGGGTGTCGGTTCCGGCTCCCTTTCGCGCCGCGCTCGGCTCTGACGCGACCGGCATCGTCGTTTTCCACTCGTTGCAACTTGACGCGCTCGACGGCTGCTCGATTGAGCATCTGGAACTGCTGAGCCGGAGCCTTGAAACGCAGGATTTGTCTTCGGACACGTATGAGCTGATCGAAACCACGATCTTCGGCGGCTCGGTGCAGATTCCTTTCGACGGCGAAGGCCGCATCACGTTGCCGCAGCATCTGGCCAGCGCCGTCGGCATCACCGACGAAGTCGCCTTCGTCGGGCGGCGCAAAACCTTTCAATTGTGGAATCCGGCCAAGCTCGCGGCGCACGAAGCCGCCGCGCGTTCCGCCGCCCGCGCCCGCGATATTTCGCTCAGCAAAATTATCGCCGCCGCCAGCAAGCTCGCGGACGAAGGACGCTGATCATGCCCGCGAAATCCTCTCCACATATTCCGGTCATGTTGCGCGAAGTCGTCGAAGCGCTCGCGCCCAAGGATCAGGGCATCTATGTCGACGGCACCTTTGGTCGCGGCGGCTACAGCCGCGCCCTGCTGAATGCGGCCAAAACGCGCGTCATCGGCATCGACCGCGATCCCGACGCGGTGGCCGTTGGGATTAAACTCGCAGCCGAATTCAAGCCGCGATTCACCATGCTGCACGGACCGTTCGGAGCGATGGATATTCTGCTCGCGGGCGAACATATCCAGCAGGTCGATGGCGTCACGCTCGATCTCGGAGTCTCGTCGCCGCAACTGGACGAAGCCGAGCGCGGATTCTCGTTTCAGTCCGACGGGCCGCTCGACATGCGCATGAGCAAAAGCGGCCCCACAGCCGCCGACATCGTCAACGAAATGGACGAGCGCGAGCTGGCCGACATTATTTTTAACTGTGGCGAAGAACGCCATGCGCGGCGCGTGGCGCGGCGGATCGTTGAGGCTCGGACATTACATCCGATCCTCAACACCCACCAGTTGGCCACGATCGTGCGCGGCGCGGTGCCGCGTTCGGGCGACGGCATCGATCCGGCGACTCGCACGTTTCAGGCGTTACGGATCCATGTGAACGACGAGCTGGGCGAATTGCGGCGCGGCTTGGCCGCCGCCGAAGCCATCCTGAAACCGCAGGGACGGCTCGCGGTCGTGTCTTTTCATTCGCTGGAAGATCGCACCGTGAAGGAATTTCTCCGCCGCCGCAGCGCGACGACGGCGCAAATCTCGCGCCACGTTCCCGCCAACGACGATCATCTGCCGCCGCCGAGTTTCCGCCTGTTGACGCGCAAACCCGACGTTCCGAGCGACGAAGAAAGCCGCGCCAATCCCCGCGCCCGCTCCGCAAAACTGCGCGTGGCGGAACGCACCGATGCCCCCGCCATAAAGGAGAACGCCGCATGATCCGCGTCTCATCGATCCTGTTCTGGTTTTGCCTCGCGCTTGTCGCCAGCATCGGCTTGTACCGCACCAGCGACCGCGTGCAGGAACTGAACCGCGAGCTGACCTCGCTCAACACTTCCATCGATTCCGAACAGCGCAGTCTCCACGTACTGAAGGCCGAATGGGTCTATCTCGCCAGCCCGTCGCGGCTCGAAGGGCTGGCGGCAAGGCATCTGGCGTTGCGCCCCACCCTGTCGCAGCAAACCACGACCCTTGGCAATCTTGCCGCGCTTATGCCGACGCGCAAAGAAGTCACCGCTTCGGTTTCGGTAACAGGCACGCCGATCGCCAATGTCCACAATTCGCTCATCGCGCCCCAGCCGCAACCGGTGGCGATGAACGCCGCGCATGATGCCAAAGCCACGCACGGCAAGGCATCGAGCATCGCCGCCGCCTCGGTCGATACGTCGCATGTGACCGACCATATGCTGATGCAGCGCACAGCCAGCATTCAACCCCCCACCGATCCCATCGGCGAAATGCTGGCGCAACTTGACCAGCGCCCATGAGCGTTTGGCGTCCCAGCAAGCATCCAGCCTCGTCACGGCAACCGACTCTGCCGAGGTTGTTCAAGCCCACGACCTCGCGCCGCCTCGCCACCCCGCATGAGCAAGCTCTAGATGTCGCGCGCGGACGATTGATCGTCGCTTCGATCCTGTTTGCAATCGCCTTTACCGTCATCGCCGGAAAAGTCGCCTATCTTACCCTGTTGAACGAAGGCTCCGAAACGCCGATCGCGCAGCAGCCGCTCAACGAAAGCACCGCAAGCCGCGCCGACATCACCGACCGCAACGGCATCGTTCTGGCGACATCGCTGCCCACCAGCTCGCTGTTCGCCGACACCAAGGGCATGATCAATCCCGACGACGCCGCGCAGCAAGTCATAACGGTGCTGCCCGATCTCGATGTCAACAAACTCAAAACCGAACTCCACAGCGGCAAGCGCTACGTCCAGATCCGGCGGCATCTGTCGCCCAAACAATGCTATGAGGTCAACAAGCTGGGGATCGCGGGGCTTGAATTCCGTCCCGACGAGCATCGCATTTATCCCGAAGGCAATATCGCGGCGCACGTCGTCGGTTACACCGACATCGACAACAACGGGCTGGCCGGGATTGAAAAGCAATTCGATTCGCGCCTCGAAGAAGAGCCGGACGCCATCGCGCTGTCGTTGGATGTCCGGCTGCAGGACATTATGCGCCGCGAGCTGATAAGTTCGGTCGATCAGTTTCATGCCATCGGCGCGGCAGGACTGATCATGGACATCAAGACCGGCGAGATCCTGTCGTTGGTCTCCCTGCCCGATTTCGATCCGCAACATGCGGGCGAAGCCGGCAACGATAATCGGTTCAACCGTGCCACGCTCGGCGTCTATGAAATGGGCTCGACGTTCAAAATCTTCAACACCGCGCTTGCGCTCGACACCGGAGTGGTGAAAATGAACGATTCCTTCGACACCGTTCACGCCATCGAAATCGGCGGGCAAAAAATCCGGGACTTTGAATATGAAAACCGCTGGCTGAATGTAGCCGAGATTTTCACGCATTCCTCAAACATCGGCGCGGCGCATATGGCGGAACGCATCGGCGCAGCCAAGCAACGCGCTTTTCTTTCCTCCCTCGGCTTGACGCAGAAAGCCGCGCTCGAATTGCCGGAAGTCGGCGCGCCGCTGGTGCCATCCGTGCGCGACTGGGGTCTGACGACGACGATGACGGTCGCCTTTGGCCACGGGATCGCGGTCAACACCATCCAACTGGCGAGCGCCGTCGCCACCATCATGAACGACGGCAAACCCGTGCATCCGACCTTGCTGAAACTAAGCGAACAGCAGGCCAACGCCGCAAAAGACGAAAAGCCGGTCATCTCTGCGCGCACGGCGGCGAACATGCGCGCCCTGATGCGGCTTGTCGTCACGCACGGCACTGCCAAAGGCGCAGATGTGGCCGGGTATCTGCTTGGCGGTAAAACCGGCACGGCGGACAAGCTCTCGGCAACCACGCATCGCTACGAAGGCAACGCGCGCCTGTCGTCCTTTGTCGGCGTTTTTCCGTTGAACGCGCCGCGCTATGTCGTCTTCGCGATGCTGGACGATCCTAAGGGAAATGCTAAAACGAACGGGTTCGCCACCGGAGGCTTGACGGCGGCGCCCGTCGTCAGACGCGTCGTGACGGATATGGCGCCGCTGGTCAATCTGGCTCCCCTGCCGCCGGAGCGCGAAGAATCGGCGGAGCGCCAAATCCTGAAACCGCTTGGCGCGCAAATTCTGGACGGCCTACCCGTCGATGAGGGATCGAGTTATGCGTCTGCCGAAGCTGATACCGTCGAATGAATATCTAAAAACGCAAAGCGAGGATGTGGACATCCTCGGCATTACGGCGGATTCGCGCAAGGTCGAGCCCGGCTTTCTGTTCGTCGCCATTCCCGGCACGCAGCATGACGGACGCCGCTTTATCGACGAAGCGATCCGGCGCGGCGCGGTTGCGGTGTTGGCTCCGGAAGGAACCTCTGCCCTACCCGACGGCATGGCGCTCGTCACCGCGCCGGATGTGCGCATGGCGCTTGCCGAAATTGCGGCGCGTTTTTATCCGCGCCAGCCGGAATTTATCGCCGCCGTCACCGGCACGAGCGGCAAAACCTCGACAGCGCAATTCGCGCGCGAAATCTGGGAAACGCTCGGCCACGCCAGCGCCAGCATCGGCACGCTCGGCCTCGTCACGGCGAAGGAGTCGCGCTACGGCTCACTGACGACGCCCGACGCGATCACGCTGCACAGTCTGCTCGACGAATGCGCCGGGGCAGGCATCACGCATCTGGCGATGGAAGCCTCCAGCCACGGCCTCGCCATGCTCCGGCTCGATCATGTGCATGTGTAGGCCGGAGGATTCACCAACCTG
>CAIQVS010000276.1 GCA_903875345.1 uncultured Pseudomonadota bacterium
CTGCAGCAAAATCGGCGCGACTTTCTTTTCAAAGACCTCTCGGCTAACGTCGCTTGGGTAGTTGCGCTTCATGGCTTCCTCCGCTGGTGAGGAATCCTTGAATCAATTTCCCGTTAAAAGATCATGAACAGGTTCTAAGGAAATAGTCGATTACGAAGTCGGCAAAGACTCGATCATTCCCAAGGAACGCGTTTTCAAAGCCATAGAAAGCGCCGCGCAGTTTCTGGACTGCATCGGCGATCTTTTGAATCAGCCACGCTCCTGATGCCTCACCACATCCCCGCCGCTTACGGCGTTATGGCGTCGGCTCTAACGGCGCAATCCTCTGGTGCGGCCTTTCGGCGCGTACAGACAGGGAAACCGATCTATCGGGACGAAACAGCTCTATCAAACCCGGATGGTTGGTCACAAGTCTAACAATACGTCTTGCTGAATCACCCTAATGCCTCACCACTCCACCGGCTTCGTCCGCGACCTTGTCTTTGGCACGGGCGGCGTCGGCGGCGAGTTCGGCGTTTTCATCCCACTCAATCGGCGTGACCGGACGCACGAGCGCGTTCTTCAGCACTTCGTCCGCCGTGTTGACGAGGATAATCGTCAAGCCTTTTTTGACGTTGTCGGGAATCTCCGTCAGGTCTTTTTCGTTTTCCTTCGGGATCAGCACCGTCGACAGCCCCCCGCGCAACGCCGCGAGCAGTTTTTCCTTGAGGCCGCCGATAGGCAGCACGCGCCCGCGCAGCGTTATTTCACCCGTCATCGCCACGTCCTTGCGCACCGGAATTCCAGTGAGAACGGAAACAATCGACGTCACCATCGCGACGCCCGCGCTCGGCCCGTCCTTGGGCGTCGCGCCTTCCGGCACATGCACATGGATGTCGCGTTTTTCGATCAAAGTCGGCTTGATACCGAAGGCGATAGCGCGCGAACGGACATAGCTTTCCGCCGCCTGCACCGATTCCTTCATCACGTCGCCGAGCTTGCCGGTCGTCGTGATCTTGCCTTTGCCGGGCAGCGATACGGCTTCGATCAGCAGCAACTCGCCGCCGACTTCCGTCCACGCCAGCCCCGTCGTCACGCCGACCAGATCCTCCGGCTCAACCTCGCCGTAGCGGAATTTCTTCACGCCGAGGAATTTCTCCAGATTACGGCGCGTGACGTGAACCGATTTGACGCTCTTGGTCAGGATTTCCTTGACCGATTTGCGCGCCAGACTGGCGATCTCGCGCTCCAGATTACGCACGCCCGCTTCGCGGGTGTAGTAACGCAGGATGTCACGCAAAGCGTCGTCGGAAATGTGAAACTCGTCTTTCTTGAGGCCATGCTCCTTGACGATTTTCGGCAGCAAATGGCCTTTGGCGATTTCGATTTTTTCGTCCTCGGTGTAGCCCGACAGGCGAATGATCTCCATGCGATCCAGCAACGGCTGCGGCATTTTCAGCGAATTCGCGGTGCAGACGAACATCACGTCGGACAGGTCGTAATCGACCTCCAGATAATGATCGTTGAACGCGTTGTTTTGTTCGGGATCGAGAACTTCCAGCAGCGCCGAAGTCGGATCGCCGCGCCAATCCTGGCCGAGCTTGTCGATCTCGTCGAGCAGGAATAGAGGATTAGAGGATTTCGCTTTCTTCATGCCCTGAATGATTTTACCGGGCATCGAGCCGATATAGGTGCGACGATGGCCGCGAATTTCGGCTTCGTCGCGCACGCCGCCGAGCGACATGCGCACGAAATTACGCCCCGTCGCCCGCGCGATCGACTTGCCGAGCGACGTCTTGCCGACGCCCGGAGCGCCGACGAGGCAGAGGATAGGCCCCTTCAATTTCGACTGGCGCTGCTGCACGGCGAGGTATTCGAGAATGCGTTCCTTGACCTTCTCCAGGCCGTAATGATCCTCGTCGAGAATTTTCTCCGCCGCCTTGATGTCGCGCCGCACGCGCGTGCGTTGCTTCCACGGAATCGCCAGCATCCAGTCGAGATAGTTGCGCACCACCGTCGCTTCCGCCGACATCGGGCTCATGCTGCGCATTTTCTTCAGCTCGGACAGCGCCTTTTCTTGGGCTTCCTTGCTCATCTGCGCGGCTTCGATTTTCTTCTGCAGATCGTCGGCTTCGTTCTTGCCGTCCTCGGTGTCGCCGAGTTCCTTCTGAATCGCCTTCATCTGCTCGTTCAGATAGTAATCGCGCTGCGTCTTCTCCATCTGCTTCTTGACGCGGTTGCGGATGCGCTTTTCGACCTGCAGCACGCCGATCTCGCCTTCCATCAGGCCGAAAATCTTCTCCAGCCTTTCATTGACCGACGACACTTCCAGCAACGCCTGCTTGTCGGCGATCTTGAGCGTCAGGTGCGAGGCAATCGTATCGGCAAGCTTGGCCGGTTCCTCAATCTGGTTGACCGAGACCAAAACTTCCGGCGGGATCTTACGATTGAGCTTGATGTACTGATCGAACTGCGTCACGGCGGCGCGCACCAGAGCATCGAGTTCGCCCGGGTCGCCAGCGAATTCCTCTATCGGCTCGGCGAAGGCCTGAAAAAATTCGGGATTGTCGGCGAAACGCGTGACGCGGGCGCGATGCCCGCCCTCGACCAGCACCTTGACCGTGCCGTCCGGCAATTTCAAAAGCTGCAAAATCGTGCCGACGGTGCCGAGCGTGTAAAGATCATTCGTAGTCGGATCGTCCTGCGTCGAGACCTTCTGCGTCAGCATCAGGATTTGCTTGTCGTCCTGCATCACGTCTTCGAGCGCGCGAACCGATTTCTCACGACCAACGAACAGCGGCACGATCATGTGCGGAAACACGACGATGTCGCGCAGCGGCAAAACCGGGTAAAGCGCGCCGCCTGAGGACGAAATGACCATGCGTGTTATCCTTTGCTTATCTGATGCTTGTCTGACCTAAGCCCGCCCCACAGAATGCGGGAAAAAGCCTGTTAACCCTATGATTTAGAACTGATTCGACGCAGCCGACTCCTCATACTGCCCAACTTAGATGGAGAGTTGGTTAACAAATTTCAAGGTGTGGATAACCACAAACCTGAACGCCGCCGAAAGCTTAAACCTCGACGCCATTCACCGCGCCGCATCCACAATCGCCTTTAACGCATCGCTAATCCGCGTTTGCCAGCCCGCGCCTCTGGATTTGAAGAAAGCAAGAACGTCGCGGTCGATCCGCAACGTCACCTGCGCCTTGGTCGGCGCTTTCTGCGCCCCGCGCTGTCCACGGTAACGAAGCGTGCCGTTTTCATACGCCGCGACGAGTTCCGGATCAACTTCGCGTGATGGGCGAAACCGTTTCCAGTCTTCGTCCGTCAGTTCGCGGACATCGCCGTGAATATCAGTCAGCGGTTTTCTTGATTTTTTCATAGCGCTTGATCTCCCTTTGGTTAGCCTTGCGCAGGCTGATAATACGTTGTCTATCTGCACGCTCGGTGCGAACGCACACATAAAGTAAAGACGATCGCCTATAAATCCATAGGTCACAAGACGCTCCTCACCGTATGGATAACGATCATCTTGCATCGTTAACGATGTCGCCCAATCAAAACCCTCGATCTGCTCAAACCCGACTTTGTGCTTGGCAAGATTCCAACGATATTTGACGTCGTCCCAATCGTAATCCATGCTCCATTCCTGACGATGGAACCTAACATATACCAAACTAAAAAGCAATCTTTTTGTAACTACAAATAAAAAACGCGGGGAAACCTGAGGCTCCCCCGCGCTTTCTTCACTTACAATTCAACGACGTGTTACGCCGAATAATACATATCGTATTCGATCGGATGCGGCGCGGTGCGGAAGCGATCCCACTCCTCACGCTTCAGATCGAGATAAGCGTCGATCATGTCCTCGCTGAACACATCGCCCTTCAGCAGGAACTCATGATCTTTTTCAAGCGCATGAATGGCTTCTTCCAACGATCCGCACACGGTCGGGATCTTTGCCAACTCCTTCGGAGGCAGATGATACAGATCCTTGTCGGCCGCATCGCCCGGATGGATCTTGTTCTTCACGCCGTCCAGACCGGCCATCAGCAGCGCCGCGTAGGCGAGATACGGATTGGCCAGCGGATCGGGGAAGCGCACTTCGACGCGCTTGCCCTTCGGGCTATGCACGAACGGAATGCGGCACGAGGCCGAACGATTGCGCGCCGAGTAAGCGAGCAGCACCGGAGCCTCATACCCCGGCACCAAACGCTTATAGCTGTTGGTGGTCGGGTTGGTGATGGCATTCAGCGCCTTGGCGTGCTTGATGATGCCGCCGATGTAATACAGCGCGAAGTCCGACAGACCGGCGTACTTGTTGCCCGCGAACAAAGGCGTGCTGCCTTTCCACACCGACTGATGCACATGCATGCCTGAGCCGTTGTCGCCGAAGACGGGCTTCGGCATGAAGGTCGCCGTCTTGCCGTAGGTCGCGGCGACATTATGCACGACGTACTTGTAGATCTGCATATTGTCGGCGCATTTCAGCAGCGTCGAAAACTTGATGCCAAGCTCGTGCTGCGAGGCCGCCACTTCGTGATGGTGCTTTTCGACTTCGACGCCCATCTGCTTGATGACCGAAACCATTTCGGTGCGCAGGTCTTGGCCGCTGTCGATCGGGTTGACCGGAAAGTACCCGCCCTTAACGCGCGGACGATGTCCCAGATTCCCCTCGGCGAATTCCGTGCCGGAGTTGTAGGGACCCTCTTCGGAATCATGCCGGAAGAACGTGTTGTGCGGATCGGTCGAAAAACGCACATCGTCGAAGACGAAAAATTCGGCTTCGGGACCAAAATAGGCCGCCGTGCCAACGCCCGACGACACCAGATATTTCTCGGACTTCTTCGCCACCGAACGCGGACAGCGCAGGTAAGGCTTGTTAGTCGAAGGATCATAAATATCGCAGAACACCGCGATCGTCGGCTCGGCATAAAAAGGATCGAGTACCGCCGTCTCGGCATCGAGCTGCAGGATCATGTCGGATTCGTTGATCGCCTTCCAACCCGCGATCGACGAACCGTCGAACATCAGACCATTCTTGAAAACGTCGTCGTCAATGGTGTCGATATGCTGGGTGACGTGCTGCTTTTTACCGCGCAGGTCGGTAAAGCGCAGGTCGACATATTTGGCATCATGCTTTTTAACAAGGTCGAGAACGGCGTTGGATTTGGCCATGTGTGTTGATCCTTTAAGCGGGTTGAGGTTGGAGAAACAACGAAGGATAAAGGCTGTCTTGCGGCACTGCAAAAAGCACAGTGGCACAGACGCAACATCTTGACAAATTTAAATAATTTATCGGATAGTGACAGGGTGGAAGTGATCTATTTGCCGTAGTGCGTATTCGCGAGGGTTCTCTTCACAGCGTTCCCTCATAAAAAATCGCTCGGCTTTTCCGGCAAGTTGGCGTAGGAGAGGCGGGCGTTTTTGTTTTGCCTATTCTAATGCGCGTGTGGCGGCCGTAGCTCAGTTGGTAGAGCCCTCGGTTGTGGTCCGAGTTGTCGCGGGTTCAAGTCCCGTCGGTCGCCCCAGTTTTTTGATCCGGCAAAGGCACAAGAAAAAAATAGAAGAACGAGCGGTCTGTCCCTCTCCCGCTTGCGGGAGGGGAATACCGCCGTTTGTCCTTCATCATTGTTTCCATGCTTTACAGAAACGCCGAAGGTTTTGCCATGTCCCAACGTCCCCAACCCAACTCCCCCGTGCTGTGGCGCGGGTTTTTTCCTTTTCCTAAAGCCGCCGATCATAAATACAGTCGCGGGCATGCGCTGATTTATGGCGGGGAGGTGATGACCGGCGCGGCGCGTCTCGCGGCGCGAGCGGCGCAGCGCATCGGCGCGGGGATCGTCACCCTCGCCTGCGCGGAAAAATCAGCGCCCGTCTATCAGCAGGCGCTGGAAAGCGTCATCGTGCGCGTGGTGCATGACACCGACGCATGGCGCGCGTTGCTGGACGACACCAAGAGAGACGCCGTCCTGATCGGTCCCGGACTCGGAATCGGAGATCGGGAGATAGCTCTGGTCAATACCGCGCTCGCCGCGCGTAAACCTTGCGTGCTGGATGCCGATGGGCTCACCAACTTCGCCGGACGGTTCGAAACGCTGAAACCGCTTTTGCATGAACGCTGCGTCCTAACGCCGCATGAAGGCGAATTCGCTCGCCTGTTCGACGGCTTGATCGATCCCGCCGCCGACAAGCAATCCCGCGCGCTTCAAGCCGCGACAACAACCGGTTGCATCATATTGCTGAAAGGCGCGGAGACTGTCATCGCCGCACCCGACGGTTCTGCGATCCTCAACGACAACGCGCCGCCTTGGTTGGCGACGGCGGGATCGGGCGACGTTCTGTCCGGCATGATCCTCGGATTGATCGCGCAAAAAATGCCGCCTCTGATGGCCGCAGCCGCCGCCGCGTGGCTGCACGGAAAAATAGCCGCCGATTTCGGCCCCGGCCTCATCGCCGAGGACATCGTCACGGGGATACCGGAGGCGCTAAAAAAGCTGCAAGCGATCTAAATATGTATCGACCGCCCCTCGACGCCGAGAGCGGCTTCCTTGATGATTTCGTTGAGCGTCGGATGCGCGTGACAGGTGCGGGCGATGTCCTCGCTTGAGGCTCCGAACTCGATCGCCAAAGCCATTTCGGCAATCAGCGTTCCGGCATCGGCGCCGACGATGTGGACGCCAAGAACACGATCGGTCGCCGCATCGGCAAGAATCTTCACAAAGCCGTCCGTCTCGCCCAAAGCGCGCGCGCGGCCATTCGCCGAGAACGGGAATTTACCCGACTTGTAGGCAACACCCGCTTTTTTCAGTTCTTCTTCCGTCTTGCCGACCGAGGCGACTTCCGGCCATGTGTAAACCACGCTCGGAATGGCGTCGTAATTGATATGCCCCGATTGCCCCGCCATGATTTCGGCGCAGACGACGCCTTCATCCTCGGCCTTGTGCGCCAGCATCGGCCCCGGAATCACGTCGCCGATGGCGAAGACGCCTTTCACATTGGTTTCGAAATGCTCATCGACGGCGATGCGCTTGCGCTCGTCCAGCTTGACCCCGATCTTGTCCAGCCCAAGGCCTTCGGTGTAAGGGCGACGGCCTATCGCCACCAGAACGACATCGGCAATCATGGTTTCCGCCGCGCCTCCTGCCGCCGGTTCGATGGTCAGAGTCACGTTGTTGCCATTGTTCTTGGCCGAGGTCACCTTGCTGCCGAGCTTGAATTGCATGCCCTGCTTGGTGAGAATCTTCTGCATCGTCTTGGAAACCTCGACATCCATCGGCGGCATGATGCGATCGAGGAACTCGATCACGGTCACCTGCGCCCCGAGGCTGTGCCAGACGGAACCAAGCTCAAGCCCGATCACGCCGCCGCCGATGACGATCATATTTTTCGGAACCTGCGGCAGAACCAAAGCTCCCGTCGAGCTGACGATGCGCTTTTCGTCCACCGTCACGCCGTTCAGCGGCATGCTTTCCGAGCCCGTGGCGATCAGAATCTTTTTGGCGGCATAGGTTTGCGAACCCTCCGCGCCCTCAACCACAACCTGCCCCGGAGCGGCGATGCGCCCCCTGCCCTTCAGCCAGTCGATCTTGTTTTTGCGGAACAAATATTCGACTCCGGCGGTGTTGTCCTTCACCACCTTATCCTTGTGCGCCATCATCACGGACAAATCGAAGCTGACCTGACCGAGCTTGATGCCGTGCATGGCCAGATGATGCTGCGCCTCGGTAAATTTTTCCGAACTGGTCAACAAGGCCTTGGAAGGGATACACCCCACATTCAGGCAGGTGCCGCCGAGCGTCGGATTTATCTCCACGCACGCGGTTTTCATCCCCAGCTGCGCGGCGCGGATCGCGGCAACGTAGCCGCCCGGACCGCTGCCGATAACGATGAGATCATAAGTGTTGGCGTCATTTGACATATCAAACCTGTCAGGCTGGTGAGGACGAAAGGCTGGAAATCCGGCGATGCCCGCCGATTCCATAGCGCCGGAACGCTAGCACGTCGAGAAGAAATCTTAATCCAACAATAATTTAGTTGCCCAAAACATCAAAAAGACGTAATTTTATTCTGTATTTGTGCGTTGCACTATTCTGTGCGAAAAAGTCGGTCTGTAAAGACGACTTCCTGAAATGAGAGACAGTTAACCGTGACCAACCCCGCTCAGCACCTTGGCGCCAGACGCGTCGTTATTTTTGACACCACACTGCGCGACGGCGAGCAATCGCCCGGCGCGGCGATGAATCTTGGAGAGAAAATCCGCGTCGCCCGCATGCTGGAGGAACTCGGCGTCGATGTCATGGAAGCCGGATTCCCCATCGCCTCGAAGGGTGATTTCGAATCCGTGCGCAGCATTGCCGAGATTATTCGCAATTCAACCGTCTGCGGACTCGCGCGGGCGCAAGCCGCCGATGTCGAACGCGCGGCGGAAGCCCTGAAGCCTGCCGCGCGCGGGCGTATCCACACCTTTATCTCGACCTCGCCGCTGCACATGAAGCACAAGCTCAATATGTCGCCGGAGAAAGTGCTGCAGGCCATAACGGAGAGCGTTGCGCTGGCGCGGAACCTGTGCGGCGACGTCGAATGGAGCGCCGAGGACGGCACGCGCACCGAGCATGATTTTCTCTGTCGCTGCGTCGAAGCCGCGATCAAAGCCGGAGCGCAGACGATCAACATCCCCGACACCGTCGGCTACACCACGCCGCAGGAATACGCCGAGCTTTTTCGAATGCTTCTCAACCGCGTGCCGAATATCGATCAGGCTATTTTGTCGACGCATTGCCACAACGATCTCGGTCTCGCCGTCGCCAACTCGCTCGCGGGCATCATCAACGGCGCGCGGCAGGTGGAATGCACGATCAACGGCCTCGGCGAACGCGCCGGCAACGCCGCGCTGGAGGAAGTCGTCATGGCGCTCAAGGTGCGGCAGGACCTGATGCCTTACACCACCAACATCAAGTCCGAAGTCATCACCCGCGCCTCGCACCTTGTTTCCAGCGTCACCGGATTCGCCGTGCAGCCAAACAAGGCCATCGTCGGCGCGAACGCCTTCGCGCATGAAAGCGGCATTCATCAGGACGGCATGATCAAGAACCGCCAGACTTATGAGATCATGACTCCGCAATCGGTGGGGCTGAGCAAGACATCTCTGAAACTTGGCAAACTGTCCGGACGCAACGCCTTTCGCAACAAGCTGCATGAGCTGGGCTATGAACTTGGCGATACCGCCCTGAACGACGCCTTCGAGCGATTCAAATCGCTGGCGGATCGC
>CAIQVS010000277.1 GCA_903875345.1 uncultured Pseudomonadota bacterium
CATAGGCGTAAGCATCACCCGTCGATTCAGCCGCACAAACCTGCGCGCCCGAAAATAGAACAAAGGAAAGCACGACAATCTCCGGCCGCCAAACCCAGCGACAAAACGGCAAGGTCATTGCTTATCCTTGATTTCATCCTGAATAACTTCAGCCGGTGTACGGCTTTCCAACTGCTGCCCCGCCTTATCAAGGCCCTGCGGCAAGTCATGTATGGCATCGCCGACCTTTTCGATGGGGCTGCGCTGATCCTTCATCGTGAGCAAGGCATAGGCCAAAACAGCGGCAACAATCACGATGCCCAGAGCCATCGGCCACTTATAGGTACCTTCGTTCATCGAGTCCTCCTATGTGCTGACACGTTACGCATTAGTTCCCTAAGTCGATCTGCTGGTCGCTCGTCGCGGCTCCGGTCGCAGCGCCAACGGCACCGCCGACAATCACGGCGGGCAGCAACGGAGCGCCCAAGAGCGCCGCCCCAACACCGGCACCGGCACCAATACCAGCACCGCTCAAGGCGCGTTCGCCGGGGTCATGACCGCACGCCGCAATTGAGAGAAGCAGCGTCAACGCAGCCGCTAGTTTATAAGAGTTGATCATATTTGTATTCCTTTTCGAAGTTGTCGTAATTTGACTCTTTCCCAGAACGGGTCCTCCGCAGGGTGAACAATCTATCGAAATGCAATCGTGGGCCGCATTATCCTCAAGCTCTCTTTAGAACGAGATAGATGACCAAAACGGCAAGCAGGATACCCGCTCCGCTGCTGGGGTAATAGCCCCAGTCCACACTGTGCGGCCAGACAGGAGCCGTCCCGATCAAAAGGAAGGCGAGTATGATGGCGAAAATGAGGGTCATAACGTGTCCCTTCCTGTGCGATGTTGTCTTCCTATTGTATAGGCTTCTCACAACGCTTCATTTTGACATATATCAACCAAGCTTCGCCGATCGTTAGAGGAAGCGCCGCTTTGTGATGAGCGGCGCTTCTCAGTCAACCTATCCGTGAATTAAGCGGCCTTGTCAGAGCCGCTGCAACATGTCTTCTCCAATTCGCTGAAACGCTTCTGCGCTTCTTCTTTGCTTAGCCCATAGGTTTCCTGCAACTTGCCAAGAAATTGATCCACTTTTCCGTTGGCAAGAGCGATGTCGTTATCGCTCAGGCGTCCCCATGTTTCCTTGATCTTACCGCTAAGCTGCGTGAACTTCCCTTGCATCTGATCCTGATTCATAATGACCTCCTCATAGTGCGGGTTTAAGAACCGGTCTTGCTTCATACCCACGACCTTTGCCGGATAAGGCCGCCTGCGCACTAATTGATGTACAGCGGAATGATCAGATTTATTCCCGGCTCCTCATAACGGGGCGGGTAGTAAATCAGCGGCGGCGCATAGACGGTGCTAGGGGCACGTCGCATGTGTGACTGGCCCCAGTAACGGTTGGCGCGTCGTTGATGGTCGTTCCAACCATAGTCCGCCGGAGCATGGTTCCTGATTTGACGCTGGTTATATTGTGTTTGCTTGCTCCAATCATGGCCCCGGCCGTTATCGGCGTGAGCTGATCCGGCGAGTACGCTGATCGCCAATACAAGGCCTAGCGCTGCGCTTCTAAGGACAGGCCAGCAGGTCGAGCGGGAAACTGTTTTCATGGCGTTCCTCCATAAAGATAAATGTTATAACGGATCATTTTGTCATCTTCTGGCCACGATGCCCCTCGAAACGATTAAAGACTTTGTCGGCCTCAAGCTTTTGCTCGTCAGACATGTCGTCATAAAGCGTTTGAAAAACCGGAATTAATCTCTGCAAGCCGTCGACATGCGCCTGTGCGATTTTTTGATAAGAGATAAGGTCGTCAATTGCGGTCATCGCGGCGGGATCCTGATGACGCATTTGAATCAGTTGGCCGATAGCGGCTTCATTATCGCGCATCACTTGCGCAACATTTTCCCACTTCGCTTCTTGCCCTGACGAAATGTTCAGCTTGCTGTGCAAGGTCTTGATGCGGTCTTCCACATGCTTCGCCATAGCTTTCGGATCTGCGATGTTGTCATTGCGCCCATACGCCGTGGAGTCGGCCGATACCGGCTTTGAAGCGTATTGTGGTTGTGAAGGCGTATCGACAACGGTTGCGTGCAAAGGCGTCGCAAGGGATAAGCCTCCCACAAAAGAAGCCACGGCGACAACGCGAAGGATTGAGCTCGGCCATAGTACC
>CAIQVS010000278.1 GCA_903875345.1 uncultured Pseudomonadota bacterium
AAGGGGGCAGCGCGGGTATGACGGCGGCAAGAAAACAAAAGGCCGCAAGCGCCACTTAGCTGTCGACACGCAGGGCTGGCCTTTGGCTGTCGCCGTTCACTCGGCGGGCATATCGGAAACACGCGGCGCTCGGATCGTATTACCACGCGGCCATTGCCAGACGCTTACACATCGAGATGTTCTTTGGAAAAATTAAGGAGAACAGACGGCTTGCTGTCCGTTACGAAAAAACCGACATCGCTTTCCTCGGCTTCATCGCCATCGCCGCCCTCAAAATCCACCTTTGCTAACAGTGCCTAGCAACAACCATACCGTTTGGAAGTTAGCCAGCAACAATAAGATTGGTTCCGGCAGGGGCGGCGACAAAAACGAAACAAAACCTCTATCCCCGATGGGGCAGCGTTCGCCTAACCCGATGCATCTCCAGCCTGCTGATATTGTCACAGCATACGTTGGGCAACGCCCTGAATCAGTACGTCCTTAATTGCGTCCCCGGTAAAAAGATCACTAAGCGCATGGGCAGCTTTGCTTTTAATCTTTGTAATGTCGACCAACTTGCCGTTACGCAGATTGCCTTCGCCCAATCCCCCATATAGCGAACGCATCAAGGCATCCATGACGCGCGGCATGTTGCTGTGAAGGACGTCAGCCGTATCAAAATCCTTGACCTGAATATCGATGACGATCGTTACGAGTTGTTCAACGCCACTATCGGTAATAATGGGCATAACCATTGGCGCAATATGGACATAGATTGGATCTCCCGCAAATCGTCCGCCCGAAACTTCTTCCGGGTTTTTTTTGCCGCCATCCTCGGAACCAGCATTGTCTTTTTTGGCACTGCTGTCCTTTGGGGAAGCGTCACCCCCCAAATCGCCTTTGGCCGCCGGTTTCTCATCATCGGCGAAAGCTGGTGACACATGTGACCCGATAGAAAAACAGGCCACGAGGACGGTAAAGGCGCGAAGGAAACGGAACATTGTGTCACGGATGCGGGAAGCGAAGACACAACTCTAGGGAACAACGCTTGAAAAGTTGTTAACAGAGATAGCGCCCGTGAGTCCTTTGAAATTCAACGTATGTTCTTGGCAACCCGGTCGAGTACAGCGTTTACCATCCCCGGTTCCTTGTCGTTGAAAAAAGCGTGGGCAACATCGACGTAGTCGTTGATGATGACGGCCTGAGGGGTCAGTCTGTGATGTTGGATCTCGTAGGTTCCGGCACGAAGAATGGCGCGAAGCAGGATTTCCAGCCTTGCCATAGAAAGCTTGCCGTCCAACGCGCCAGACAGGAGTCCATCAAGGTCGTCGGTATCTTGCATGACCCCCGTGACGATGGATCCGAAGAGTTCATCATCCATATTGATGTTATCGCCAAGCTCGAAATGGACATCCTCTTTCAGCAACTCCGGAGGATGAGCGTGGAAATCGCTGATAATATCTTTGGCCGAACGCTCCGTTAGGGCAATTTGATACAAGCCTTGCACGGCAGCCAAACGAGCAAGTCGTTTCACGCTATGGTCGACCGTTTTCGTATTTGTTTTAGTCTTTGTCATAAATTACCTCGACCTGATCGCCATCCATCGGCGTTTTGGCGACAAGCGGAAACGATGTTTAAGTTCTATTAACCTCAAACAAGCTTCGACCGCAGCGCCGCCACGATCTTGACGCTCTGGATCAGCGCGATCCAGCGCTTGCTCGCGTGTATTGCAGGTCAGAATGCCGTTTCCGACTGCAAGGGCATAATTGAGCGTTAGCTCCTGAAGTGATCGCGCGCTTTCGCTGCCGACGATCTGGTCGTGGTGCGTATCGCCCTTCAGGACGCATCCCAACGCGACATAGCCGTCATAACGGCGGCGTACAACGTCGAAATTCAGGCTTTTCACGGCATAAAGAATGGCCGCCGGAATTTCGAGCGCCCCCGGCACCGTGACAACATCATAAGATACGCCTACACGTTCCAGTACGGTCTTGGCACCGCGAAGCTCGAGATCGGCGATGTCGTCATAGTAACGAGCCTCGACCACAAGCACATGCGGGGTCGAGTCAAACTTGAAGGTCATAGGCGGACGCGTGGATTCCATACCGGTCTTCTACAGGGCAATCGAGCGTTGTTCAACCACGCGCAGTCCGTAGCCTTCCAGCCCGACAATCGTGCGGTGCGAGTTGGACAGAAGGATCATGTCGCGTACTCCGAGATCAAGCAGGATTTGCGCCCCGACGCCGTAATCGCGCAGTGCGTTAACTGCTTTCTTGCCCTCCTCGGCGGCTTGCAGGCTTTGCGACAGGCTGGCGGCTTGCGCTTCGCGTAACAGCACGATCGCACCGCGACCGGCCTCGGCGATCATGCGCATGGAGGTCTGCAGCTCGCCGCCATGCCCGTGGGTACGGTCGCCCAGCACGTCTTCCAGAACGTTGAGGGCGTGCATCCGCACAAGCGGCGGAGCGTCTCCTCCGGCAAGATCGCCTTTAACCAAAGCGATATGCTCGGCGTAGGCGACCTTGTTAACGTAAATATGCAGCGCGAAGTCGCCGCCGTGGACGCTGTTGAAGGGGATGGTCAGGCGGCGCTCGATCACGGTTTCGGTGCGACGACGATAGCCAATCAGATCGGCGACAGTGCCGATCTTAAGCCCGTGACGTTGGGCGAAGCCGATCAAATCCGGCATCCGCGCCATTGTGCCGTCCTCGTTCATGATCTCGCAGATAACGCCCGCCGGAATCAGTCCCGCTGTGCGCGCAATATCAACAGCGGCTTCGGTGTGTCCCGCTCGTACCAGAACGCCGCCGTCCCGTGCGAGAAGCGGAAACACATGGCCGGGTGAGACAATGTGATGCGCCCCGCTGTTCGGAGAAATGGCGGTTTGAATTGTGTGGGCGCGATCCGCTGCCGAGATTCCGGTCGTCACACCTTCCCGCGCTTCAATCGAGACGGTAAAGGCGGTCTGCTGCGGGTTGGAATTTTGCTGCGCCATCATCGACAGGCCGAGGCGTTCGATCTGCGCGCGCTCCATCGCAAGACAAATCAGGCCGCGCCCAAACTTCGCCATAAAATTGATCGCTTCCGGCGTCGCGAACTGCGCCGGAATGATCAGGTCGCCCTCGTTCTCGCGGTCTTCGTCGTCGGCGAGAATGAACATGCGCCCGCGCTGCGCCTCGGCGATAATTTCCTCCGGCGAGGACAAAGCGCGTTGATCATCGTGGGCAAGGCGGATGCTCATGGGGCGAACCTTAAAACCATTGCGCGGTCAATGTAACGTGCGATCATGTCGATCTCAAAATTGACTGCGCCGAAAGCCGGAAGCGCACCGAGCGTAGTCATATGCAGGGTATGCGGGATGAGGTTGACTCCAAAACGTGAACCCGAAACGTCATTGACCGTCAGCGAAACGCCGTCGAGAGTGATAGAGCCTTTGGATACTACGAAGCGGGTAAACTCATGCGGCAATTCGAATGTCAACCGTAGGCTGTCTCCGTCCGGTTGTTTGTCGACCAAAGACGCCATGCCGTCCACATGCCCCGATACATAGTGCCCGCCAAGCTCGTCGCCGACGCGCAGTGCGCGCTCTAGATTGACGCTTTGTCCGATCGCCCAACGTCGTGCCGTGGTAGTATCCAAAGTCTCCTGCGACATTTGGACATAGAAATCCTGCGGGTTTTTGTCGATGACAGTCAGGCAAATGCCGTTGCATGCAATCGATGCACCCAGTGCGACGTCGGTCAAACCCATTTGCGTGGGCGCGACCGTTAGAATCCAGTCACCCTGCCGTTCAATGCCGGCGACTCGGCCAATATCCTGCACAATGCCGGTGAACATCTCAGGCGGTTTCCTTTTTCAGCGTATCCACGAATTCGTTGAAATCGGCAGGCGAACGGAAATCCCGATAGACTGAGGCGTAGCGCACATAGGCGACGTGGTCGAGCGTGCGCAGCGTCTCCATCACCAACTCGCCGACTTTGGACGTGGTAATTTCCGGCTCGCCAAGCGATTCTAACTGTCGGACAAGGCTGTTGACGACTTGTTCAAGGCGTTCATCATCGACCGGGCGCTTACGCAGCGCGATCTTCATTGATCGCACCAGTTTGTCTCGCTCGAAAGGTTCCTTGCCGCCATCGGTTTTCATGACGGTCAGTTCTCGCAGCTGAACGCGTTCGAACGTCGTGAAACGCGCTCCGCAATTCCCGCAAAAGCGTCGCCGCCGTATCGCGGCATTGTCCTCCGTGGGACGGCTGTCTTTGACCTGTGTGTCGTCTTGGCCGCAAAAAGGGCATCGCATCGCCGCATCACCTTATGTAATCTGTAACAAATGGAAACTAAATATAGCAACAACGCAAGCACTAACACAATCGGTAGTGGGAATGATGTTCTGATTGACCATTTTCCCGGAATCTGAGATAGACACAACCGAGCTTGCTGGGGGATCGTCTAGCGGTAGGACAACAGACTCTGACTCTGTTTACCGTGGTTCGAATCCACGTCCCCCAACCAATTTGAATGATCAGGCTGATTTATTACCCGATGGAACGGAGAACGCATTGCATATTCAAGCTTCTTCCCTCTCAAACGCAAGTTCGAAAACACAAAAGTGGTCATCTGGCGTTTTTGGCCAATTCTCAAGCGCTCAGAAAACCCGTAAGTTCCATTCTACTTGATCGCCGAAGGATCAACACCAGCCTCGGCGGCAACAGCGGCGCAGATTGATTCATCATCAAGTTTTCCAGTGATGCCCCTTTTCGTGGCTCTGGCACATGCAAGATCAAGCACCAGAATGGATTTGTCCGGATTGTTGCGGTTGCGAATGAACATATCGGTTAGTTTGACAATCCGCACGCAGCATTCCCTTGGAATCTCAAATCCGTAGTGTTTCTCAAAATTCCCTTTTAGATTCATTAGAATGCCGAAAGTCATTTCCACATCCGGCGTGCGTAAAAAGATTTTCTGGAAACGACGGTCGATGGCGGGCTCGACCTTAACGTATTCGTCGTATTCTTCGCGTGTCGTTGCGCCGATAACATAAAGGTCGCCGGCAGTTAGATAGGGTTTCATCAGGTCGGCGACTCCGGCGAAGCCTGACGCCTTATAGGTGATCATCAGTTGATGAATTTCGTCGATGCAGAACATGATCGGCGGCGCATCGCGGCGGGTGTTGCGTTCGGCTACACCTTTGACGATTGGCATCAGGCGACCTTCCAGATCGCTACGCGAGGCCGACCCAGCGCTCAGCATCGACATTTCCAGCTCAATCAGGCGCGCTCCCTGTAGGAGTTTCGGCACCTTGCCTGCAACGATCCATTGCGCGAGGCCAATAAAAAGAGCGGTCTTACCGACACCGGCGCCGCCCAGAAGAAGGACATTTTTACGTAGACGCTGCAACAAAATCAGCGTCATTTGCTCGAGTTCATCGTCGCGACCCGTGACGGGATCGAACTTTCCGGCGCGGACGTGTGCTGTCACATCACGCGAGTAGCGGCCAAGAAGGCCTTCCAGCTCCTCATCAGAGACTATCAGCTTCTTGGCCGCGTTCACGGTGATTACAAACTACAAATGCAAAACACTTAGTGCGCACATACAACCGTGAAGGTTACGCGACGATTGGCGGCGCGGCCTTCCGGTGTCGAGTTGGTGGCAACGGGATTGGCTTTGCCCGAACCTTCAGCTGACAACAGGTTCGCCGCAACACCATCGGCGATCAGCGCATGGACGACGCTAAGGGCGCGATGATAAGACAATGACTGGTTCGCTGCGTCCTTGCCTTGGTCATCGGTGTAACCGGTAACGATGATATGCTTGCCAGCGAGTGCCGGGGTCCTCAGCAGCGCTGCGACCTTCTTGACTTTAGCTGCGGCTTGTGGGCTGAGCTTCGAGGACTTGGTGTCAAAGTTGATGACTTCGTCGATACGTGGCGTAGCCATCTCCGCATGCCAGCCTTCGTTAAGTCTGTGCGTGGACGTCACGGTGCGCGAGTCGATTTCGACCTGACCGGGATAGCTGTATTGTACTTCAAGGGCATGCGCAGGGGCTGAAGCTATGGCGGCAGTTGTTGCCAGAGTGAGAACCAAGGCGATCTTCGATGCGGATTTCATGGAGTTTCCTTTCTGAGTGAGACAAGAGGTTTTGAACAAAAAACTTAACAAGGACTTAGGCGACCTTTTTGAACGGGTCACGCAGGACAATGGTTAGAATGCCACTGTTTTCATAATATTCAACCTTATCCAGCGTATTGATGCGGCAAAGAAGGGCGACTGTGTCTGTTTTGCCGTTCTAAAGTATAATCGTTAACGAAATCCCCATGTCTGGTTTGTTTCAAATCTTTGCGGCTTTTTTCCATCCTTGAATTCAATCGGTTTCCCATTTTGACAAAATCAGAGCGATGGGTGGGCTTAAAATTTCTGGAATGAATTTTTTTCATCATCAGGCCTATTGCCGGGCGCGCGTCTGTGCTACCTAAATTTTCTCTCCAACATGTTAAATTGTGTTTTCAAGCTGATAATGGACGTTCTTGCTACGAACATCAAAACGCATCGCCTTCTGGCGCTAGGCGTTATCGTTGGTCTTTCCGCTTTTTTGGGCTTTGTAAGACCGGCTCAGGCTGCGCTGGAATTCTGCAACCGTACTCAGGAACAACTCGAATCGGCTATCGCTTACCGTGGCATGACTCCGGATGATCATGAGGACTGGATCTCTGAGGGCTGGTGGCTAATCGAGCCAGGTCAGTGTACGAAGGTTTACGGCAAACCGCTCGATCAGCGTTTCTTCTTCTATTACGCCAGAGCAACAGCAACCCATGATCGCCGCGAGCCTTACGTTTGGACCAGCGACAAATATAAGTTTTGCATAGATACGAAGGCCTTTCGGATCATAGGCGATGGTCAATGTGATGAGCGTAAGTATCAGGTTAAAGGGTTTCAGCAGATCGACATTGGACCGAATGTCAGGGACTATACTTTGGAGTTTAAAGCCGAAGAATAAGGCTGTGTGCCGCCCGATTTTCCTCGAAAAATAGATAAAATCGATGCTAGAATTGTTTTGTTAAGGAATGTTTGAGGATTGGTGCGTTAAGTCTTCAAGGAATTAATTTCACTTGTCTCGGCAAGATCTTGGCCGCAAAGAGTCATGAAGCGCAAAGGGAATAGTTGCGCGATGAGCTTTGGCCGATCCTTGTCTGAGGATGGGATGCGTGGATGATCATGCCGGATCAAGTAACAACGCCTGAGCCGACCATTGCGCCGTTGGCGGCTATAACGGATGGGACGTCTCCTGCCACGACTTGGCAGGAGCAAGACGGTCTGTTGCGTGAACTATGGATGGAAAACAAATCGCCTCAAGCCATTGCAACGGTTCTTAATCGCTCTGTTTCGGCCATTATGACTCGCGCTGCGCGTCTGGGACTACCGCGCCGCGCCGCGCCTGGACGCAAGCCGCGCCCCCAACTGCCGCAGGACAAGGATATGACGGCAACTGCTCGTCCCGCCGTTACGCGCCGAACCGTGCCAAAAGGATCCGTAACGTCGGACGCTTCCGAGCAATCAACGCAGACTGCTCCGCGCATTTGTCTCATGTGCCTTACAACGTTCCAATCTGTCGGACGGCATAACCGGATTTGCTCATCCTGCAAGAATTCATCCGAATACATCTCAGCCAGTACGTTGGCTGACATCCATCTTCCCCAAACCTGAGGGAATCTTTTATGGCACTTAAAGACGCCGTCTCAACAGTCCTTAACCGCAATACCTTCTATCGTGACGGGTACCGGTTTCTGGTGCGCGTCTGCCTTGTTCAGGCCTTTGTCATCGCTTTGCTGATTGTTAGTCTTGTTGGGCTTATTCTGACGACCGATACCAAGCAGATATATTTCGCGACGACGACGGATGGCCGCATCATTCCCCTTGTGCCTTTAACCGAAGCTTACCGTTCAAATGCCGAGGTCGTGACATGGGCGGCAAAAACAGCACAAGATGTGATGCGGTTCGGCTATTTTGATTATCAAAAGCGTCTCGATGAATCATCGTCCCACTTTACGGGGACTGGCTGGACCAGCTTTAACAAAGCTCTTAACGACTCCGGCATTCTTGATGCCGTCAGCAAGCGTAAACTGACCGTCACTCTCACCGTTAATGCTGCTCCGGAAATCACTGCTGCCGGACTGATAAACGGCACTTATGCATGGGATGTGCGTTTTCCGATCGTGATTAAGTTTGACGGAGTTGAGCCGCCACAGCCAATTAACGCCCTGTTGAAATTGCGTATTGTTCGCGTTTCGACCCTGCAGTCGCCTGATGGCATTGGCGTCGAACAGTGGATTGCCTTAACAGGAGCCGCAGCGAACGAAAGATGAAATCAGGTTTATCTTTAAACAAGGCTGACACTGAGTCCCATACTTTGGGTGCAGCGAAAGCTTCGGAGAAAGTAAAAACACTCCGATCCGTAAAATTATCTTGGGCAGCATCGGCATGGAACAACATGTTTTCAGCTTTGTCCGAGCAGAGCGATTTTGTCTCTGATGAAGCCATGGCGCACCAACAAATGTTTCGCCTTTATAAAATTGCGTTTGTGCAAACGGTTATTATTCTTGTTTTGATCGGCGTTTTTTCTTTCGTGGCACCACTATTCCAACAGCGGTATCTGTATCTTTCTGAAACACCTGAGCACGAGGTAGGTAAGCTCGTACCCCTTTTGATGCCAAACCTGACTAACAGTGCGATCAAGGCTTGGGCGGCTAGCAGCGTCACCGAAATTCTGACGATTGGCTTTGGTGATTTCAATTCCAAATTGCTCGCGCAAAAAGAACGCTTTACCGCTGACGGCTGGTCTGATTTCGTTCACGCTTTTCTTGATAAAAAAGTGGGAGAGTCCTTTCGCCACAGCCAATTGGTTTTGACGACGGTGCCTTCCGAAGATCCGATCATTGTTTCACAGGGGGCTAGTGTAGAACATGTTTATCAATGGGTTGTCAGAATCCCAGTGATTATGACCTATGCCACGAATAACGAAGTGACTAAACCTGAAAGATCAACCGTGACTTTGACGTTGGTGCGGGTGCCCTATGAAGAAGTTACACGCGGCGTGGCGATCGATGCGTGGCAGCAGTGATTTTCATTTACGATAACCCCTCATTCTGTTTCAAAACATCCCCGGCAAGATACAGTGACCCACAGATAAGGATTCGAGCAGAAGCATGGCCTATTTCTGCGAAAGACTGGAGAGCTCCAACCAAGTTTGAAGCTGTTTCAACGCGGGCGATGCCTGCCCGAAGCGCTTCATCTCGAAGATTCTCGGCGGTGAAGCTCAATTCTTCGTTTGGAATCGCCAGTGTGCAGATGTGGTTAATATAGGGGGTAAGGTGGGACAGAAATTCTTGAGCATTCTTAGTGGTAAGCATGCCGCAAATCAGGAGTAAAGGACGCGGATAACCGCCATCCTGTTTGCGCCAGGCCTTGGCTTGTTCGGCTAAAACTTCGCCTGCTGAATCGTTATGCCCCCCGTCCAGCCAAAGTTCCCACGTTTTGGGAAAAAATTGAGACAAGTAGCCTTGCTCAAATTTTTGCAAACGCGCTGGCCATTCGACGTTGAGAAGCCCTTTGCTTATTATCTCTGTCGTCCGAATATTCGGCAGCACCGATAATGCCGCGATGGCCAGTCCGGCATTCAAGAATTGGTGCGCGCCGATTAGCCGGGGTGCAGGCAAGTCCACGGTAAGGTGGGAGTCGGCATAATGAAAACCCTCTTCAGATGGAGTAACCCGCCAATCCTTGCCGCCGACAATCAGTGGGGTTTGCTTATCGGCTGCCGCTGTATACAAGGCTGTCAGCGCTTCGGGGTCCGGCTGTAGGGCGCTAAAGCAGGGGATATGCGGGCGCATAATTCCGGCTTTTTCTCCTGCGATTGAGGTTAAGGTTTTGCCGAGATGTTGCTGATGGTCATAGGACAATCGTGTAATGATGCTAGCAAGAGGCGCATCAACGACATTGGTTGCGTCCAGCCGTCCGCCTAGACCGACTTCAAGGATTGTAAAATCAGCAGAATTCTCGGCGAAAGCAACCAAAGCCGTTGCGGTGAGTGCTTCAAAAACGGTTATTTCCCCGGAAGCGGCTAGAGCTTCGCATCGCGCTAGAATTTTGGTAAAGTAAGCTTCTTCAATCAGTTGGCCAGCTATTCGTATGCGTTCATGAAATCGCACGAGATGAGGAGATGTGTAAACATGAACGCGATAGCCCCCGGCCTCAAGCATTGCCCTTAGAAAGGCGCAGGTTGAGCCTTTACCGTTGGTGCCGGCGATGTGAAAGGTTGGAGGAAGCTTTTTCTGAGGGTTTCCAAGACGCTCCAATAAATCAAGATAGGCCGGTCTCAACCCAAGACCTATGTTTTTGGGGAAGCGTGCAAGAATGCTCGAAGAGGAGTGGCTGATCATGGCTATAAAGTGTCTGATTCCGTGCCGCTGAAGTTTTGAATGACAACCGCATAGAGCAAAAATGGGGCTCATCGCGTATTTTAGTGGAAGTATAGATAGGGCATTTACTGGAGTTCAGGCAAGCCGGTGGTGAGGATTTTGAGTTTGAGGTACTCCTCGTCGCGCAGGCCGAAAGCGCGGCGCTGGATAACGCGGATTTTGTTGTTCAGCCCTTCGACGAAGCCGAGCGCCACCTTGTTTTCCGGGTTACAGTAGGCGGCGATGCCGTCCCAGTGTTTCTCGATCATGCGGGCGAACTTTTCATAGGGCTTTAAATCCTGGCCGTGCAGCTGCGCCTTCCAGTTGGCAAAGAACGCCTGCGCGGTTGTCTCGTCATCGTAGCTCCACAACTGCTCGAACTGCTCGCGCAGGAGATAGGCGACACTGAGACGTTCGTTGGCCTGCAAAAGGCGCATCAGGTTTTTGCGCCCATCATCGCTGAGATTGTCGCGCTTGGACAGCAATACGTAACGTTGTCCCTTGATGAAGCCTCGCTCTTCGTCGGTGACGCGTTTGTATTCCGAACGCCGCACCTGATCGAGCGCGTTGGACAGATGCCGCAGGATGTGGAACTTGTCGAACAGGATGGCGGCATGCTGAGCGTTCGCTTGCGTCGCGTTGCGGAAAGCCTTCCACATATCCATCACGGCAAGACGTATTTTGGCGCTGTTTTCCTTGCCTAAAAAGGCAAAAAACAAATCCATGTCCTCTTCCGTTCGGCCCGCGCCGCCGAACCAGATCGCGCGTCTCTTTTCAAGATCGCTGACGACGATCCGGTAGGTATGCCCCTTGCGGATGGAGATTTCATCGACGCCGATGACGCCCGGCGCGGGATGTCCGGCACGCCGCACTTGCTCGCGCATATAGATCTTGTTCAGTTCCTTGACCGTATGCCAATCCAGATACATGCGTCGGGCGACATCCTTGATCGTCATGGCGCGGCACAGGCCGCCGATCTGCATGGCGAAACGCAGCGTGTATTTCGTGTTCTCCGACAGAAGAACGAGCGTCTCGTTCTTCACACCGCAGGTTTTGCACCTCACGCGCCGCATCTCGAAATCAAGAAAAACGTCCCGACCCCCGCAACTAAGATCGCGAGCGCGGCACCAGCGCTTATCGTGAATCCGGTCGCAGCGTTTTCCGCAACAGCCGCACCGCGCCGTTTTTTTGAGCGCCCTTTCATGGCCAGCACGAATATGCGCCGGTCAAGTTCGTAAGAGCCTGTTCATGATCTTTTTATGAGCAGAGCGAGGAAAGCGAGAGCGACCATGTTCAGGCTGGTGTTGAGTTTACGCTCGCAGTTTTTCCAAAGTCTGCGGCATTTGTCGAGC
>CAIQVS010000279.1 GCA_903875345.1 uncultured Pseudomonadota bacterium
GGCCTTGGCCTCCGTCAGATTGTCGGCGCCGATGATCTCGCGCAGTTCGTCGCTGGCCAGATCGGCAACGTCGTCCAAAGACTTGACGCCTTTTTCGCCAAGCTTGACCACCATTTCGATCGACAGCCCCGGCAGCGCCACGACCTCGTCGGCAACGCCGAATTCTTTGCGTTGCGCCTCGAGCCGCGCTGCGTTTTCAGCCAGCCAGTTCACGGCGCGTTGCTGCAATTCACCGGCGACCTCGGCATCGAAGCCTTCGATCTCCGCCAGTTCATCCAGCGAAATCTCCGCGATCTGTTCGACCTTGGTAAAGCCCTCGGTCACAAGCAAATGCGCGATCACGTCGTCGACCGACAGCGCCTCGATGAACAAAGCGGTGCGCGCCTGAACTTCCTGCTGGCGACGCTCCGACTCTTCCTTCTCGGTCAGAATATCGATGTCCCAACCGGTCAGCATCGAGGCGAGGCGGACATTCTGCCCACGGCGTCCGATGGCAAGCGAAAGCTGCTCGTCCGGCACGACCACGTCCATGCGGTTGTTGTCCTCGTCAAGCACGACCTTGGCGACTTCGGCAGGAGCGAGCGCGTTGACGACGAACGTAGCGGGATCGGACGACCACGGAATGATGTCGATCTTCTCGCCTTGCAATTCGCCAACCACGGCCTGCACGCGGCTGCCGCGCATACCGACGCAAGCGCCGACCGGATCAATGCCGCTGTCGTTGGAAACGACGGCGATTTTGGCGCGGCTGCCCGGATCACGAGCCACCGACTTGATTTCGATGATGCCGTCATAGATTTCCGGCACTTCCTGCGTGAACAGCTTGGCCATGAACAGCGGATGCGTGCGGGAAAGGAAAATCTGCGGTCCGCGTTGTTCCTCGCGCACATCGAAGATATAGGCGCGGACGCGATCGCCGTTCTTGAAATGCTCGCGCGGCAGGGTTTCATCACGACGAAGCATCGCCTCGGCGCGCCCCAGATCGACCGTGACATTGCCGAATTCAACGCGCTTGATGATGCCGCTGACGATCTCGCCGATGCGATCCCTGTATTCGTTGAATTGGCGTTTGCGTTCGGCTTCGCGCACTTTCTGCACGATCACCTGTTTCGCGGTCTGCGCCGCGATGCGCCCCAGATCAATCGGCGGCAGATCGTCGATGATGAAATCGCCAAGCGTCGCGTCGGATTTGACCTTCTTCGCATCCTTCAATGTCATCTGCGTAAATTCGTTCTCAACCGGATCGGCCACCTGCACAAAGCGCTGCAGATGCACCTCTCCTGTGCGGCGATCGATCTCGGCGCGAATATCATGCTCATGGCCATATTTGGCGCGACCGGCCTTTTGTATAGCCTGCTCCATCGCCACCAGCACTTCATCGCGCTCGATTCCCTTTTCGCGCGAAACGGCATCCGCAACATGCAACAATTCCATCGTCAACTTCTCCTCAATGCGTTTTCCGGACGATACGATTCGATCAGCACATCCGGACGGCAACAAAAAAGGCGGGCTTTTTTGGCCCACCCCAATCAACGTCCGAACTGTCGGCACTTTAGCTCTTTTCGAGCATGAATCAAGAATTTTCGCATGTAAAATTAAGATTTGTTGCAGTGCATATTAACCAAATTTAGTCAAAATTAACTGTCGTTGCGGTATCATAACGAAATGGCGAGCTTATGATCTGTTTGAATTTAATAACAAATTCATAGCGAGGCGCCTTAACATGAACCGGGCTTTAAGTTTCCAGAGAATCCACGCTTTAACCGAAGAACAGTTTCGGCTCGGAGTCTTCTTAACCTTCCTGATCATCTCGCTTTTTTCAACCCGCGTCCTCCATGCCGCCACGGATATGACCTTTGGATATACGCCCGAGTATGGGAATATGATGGCTCTGGCCATAGTGTCGCCGCTTGCCAACAACGATCGCCATGAGAAAAGCGTGTTGATGGTAAGTTATTTGCGCAAGCAGGTTTCCGCGATGATGCCCGGCTTACCTGATGTTCTGCGTGATCCGCAAGGGTGGCTGCGGAATGGCATGCATGACATCGGCAGCGGCTTGACCGACTTCGTTTCGGGCGATGACGCCACATCTTCCGAAACAAGTCCGCTCACATCCGGGGGAAACACGCAACTTCCTGTTATGCGACAGGAGGAAACCTTGTGGGTCACGCCCGGCTATCATCACAAAGGCTTTACGAACGACGCTTTGACGGTGGGATTTACCCTTGGGCGAAACCTGTTCGATAATCGTCTGCGGCTTGAGATGAGCCCCCTCTATGGCCAAAACTGCATCAGCGCGCGCAATTATTATGGCAACAAAATTACGGCCAATTTCAAAGATACGCCCGGCCCGATCCAGAGCGCCAAAATCGAAATCGGATACATGTCAGGCAATCAAGACATGATCGACCAAGGGAGGGGGATCGATCTGCACAGCGAAATAAAATTCAACGACCAGCTCGGGTTTCAAGCGGGCATACGGCAGAACGAGACTTCGCAAATGGGCAACTACGCCCTTCTGCAATGGAAGATTCAATTGAATTGATTACCGCCGACGATAGCCGAAATAAACCGGCGCGCGTCCGGCGTTAATGCCCTTTTCCTCATAGCGCGTTCTGATCCAATCGACGGGCGGCGCAAGATCATCGTGCGTTTTCACGAAAAGGTCGGCGGCGCGCTCCATCTGTTCGCGCGTCCACCGTACCAGTTGCGCATCGTCCGAAGCCAAGCGAAGCTCACCGTTTTTTCTAAGCACCCGCGCTAAACGGCCAATATTTTCAGCCTCGACAAAGCGCCGTTCGGCATGACGCGCCTTTGGCCACGGGTCGGCAAACAGGACGAAACAGCGGGCGATACTGCCCTCCGGCAAGGCGTTCAGCAATAACCGCGCGTCATTCGGAAAAATCCGCACGTTGCGCAATCCCTTGCGATCGATGTGATCAAGCAGACTGGCGACACCGTTGACGAACGGCTCGCAGCCGATGAATCCGGCATGAGGATTCCGTTCCGCCTGCTCCGCCAGATGCTCGCCGCCGCCGAAGCCGATCTCAAGCGCGATCGAAACAGGGCGAACATCGAACAACTCGAAGGGATCGAGCGGAGCGTTGCCCCCTAATGTAATTTCCCACTGCGGCAACAACTCCTGCATCAAGCGGCTCTTGCGCTTGTGCAGCGGGCGTCCCTTGCGGCGGCCATAGAGATGTTGCTTGGGATAGGCAGAGGAAGATTCAGACAATGACATGTGAATTCAGGGGGTTACTTTCCGCTCGCCGAACAAGGCCGTTCCGACCCGTACTTCGGTGGCGCCGCAGCGAAGCGCGGCTTCGAAATCGGCGCTCATGCCCATGCTGAGATGGGACATCTTGTGTTGGTCGGCAAGGATTTTCATCGCCTTGAAAAACGGCTCCGGCGGCGCGTCGTGCGGCGGAATGCACATGATGCCGGTGATGGTGAGGCCACATTTTTCGCGGCAATAAGTTAGAAATTCAGCAAGCTTGTCCGGTGCAATACCGGCCTTCTGAGGCTCGTTGCCGATATTGACCTCGACATACAGACGCGGATTGCGGCCTGTCTTGCGAATCGCCTTGGCGACGGCCTCAGCCAAATTCGGGCGATCAATAGTCTGAATCACGTCAAACAGCCGCACCGCGTCTTCGGCCTTGTTGGTTTGCAAGGGACCGATCAGATGCAACTCAATGTCCTGCGTTTCCTGTTTGATCGTCGCAAATTTTGTCTTGGCTTCCTGAACCCTGTTTTCGCCGAATACGCGCTGGCCGGAACGCAGTGCCTCACGCACCGATTCTTCCGGCTGGAATTTGCTGACGGCGATCAAGTGAACGGATTCCGGCTCTCGCCCCGATTCTCTCACGGCTTGGGACATGCGCTCGAGAATCGCGCGACGATTTTCGGAAATGCTGGTCATACCAACGCTTTAACAAGTTAATGGCACTGCGTCTTCTCAATGAATAAGGGCGGCAGGTTGCCCTGCCGCCCTCAATCATTACGAACTTACGCTAAGCGATACTTAGAACGCCAGACGTTGCGACAGCAAGAGAACGTAGCCGTCGTTGTGATCGGTCTGATCCTTAACCGACTGATTGAAGAACACGGCATCGACGTTCGAGGTCAAACCCGGGAACCAGGTGTAGACCGCGCCAGCCGCGTAGGCGTCAAAGTTGCCGACGTAGTTGGTGTTCTTAACCGTTGCCGCATCTGCACCAGCATGAGCCAAGTAGTTGGCATAGCCTTGACCACCGAGCCAGTTGGCAGCGACGCCAACCTTGTCGAACTCATACTTCGCGCCGAGGGTGTAGGCGTTCTGCGCCTTATTCTGGCCAGAGACCGTGTTGTAGCTGCCCTGATCGGTGTAAGAACCACCGAAGGTGAAGCCGTTATACCCAACCTGTGTGCCGAGACCCCAAGCCGTGAAGTCTTGTGCACGAAGAGTACCCAGAGATGCGGGCGTATTGACCGCCCCGCCACCGAGAGTCGTCGCCGACAAGGCTCCGGCTGAATGGTTTCCAGAAATAATCTGGGCACTGGCCGTCACATTAACCGGATTGAAATTACCGGTGTATTGCAACGCGCCCTTGATTACATCCTGGTAAGCCGAATTCGCATTTCCGGCTTGAGTCGCAACGACAGCCTGACCGTAATCATACATCTGCGGGATATAAGACACGCCGAGCTGCACCTTGTTGTTATCATTACCAACCTTGGGGGTGTAGTAAGTGATCTTGGTGCTGTGCTCGGTGTTGTCGATACCCGACGGCTGGAAGAACGCCAAGGTCGATGCGCCGACGAAGTCGCGATAACGGCCATCAACTTGGCCTTCACCGACGGTCGGAGCATAGACGAACAGATCGGAAGCGCCATGTTCGTCACCGAACAGAGCTTTACCGAACGCGCCCGACAACCAGACATAGGCCGAATTCATATTGGCCTGAGTGCCCGCGTTCCCCCACAAGAGGCCTTCTTCAGAACCGTTCCAGAGGCTGATGTTGGCGCCGTATTCTACGCCGTTCGAACCCTTGCCGGTGGCATCAAAGTTGATCTTGTATTCGTTTTCGAAATCATGGGTGGTCTGCCGTGCGGCTGGCGATGTGCCGAGGACGCCCTGCGACTGATGATAGAATCCGGCGATGAAATCGTCGTAACCGCCGACATTCAGCGAAATCGGTGATGTCGGAGCCGCCTGAACGGAACCGGCCAAAGCAACGCCAATCAGAGCGGTCGTCGCCAAAAGAACTTTACGCATGTAATCCCCCTTGTGGATGGATGATGTTGAAGATAAACTCTTAAACGAGGTGATGGCCGGAACAGCCATCGGTTCTGTCCCCGACAATTTGGTGCATAGCGCTTGCACAGACAAGAAAGAAATGGATCGAAAAACGGTTTCATGCTTTCTGTGTTGCATCAGCGCAACAAAGTGGTTAACATTCCTTATATCCTTGCAAAGCCAGCGCTTTTCCAGTCTCAAGAACGGAAAAGCGATACGCCGAGTTAAGATATGTCAACGAAATCCTGAGAAACCACCAGCATCAAAAAGGCCACCATCCATGTTTGTCCGGAGAATCGCCACCCTTATCCTCTGTCTGTCCTTTATGACCGCCTGCTCGGACGCAGGGGTGGAAACCGACCCGACTTATGGGCGTAAAGATCAGGAAACCCTTTACAAATACGGCAGCGCCGCCAGCGATTCCGGCGGAATCAACATTTTCGGCGGCACCGAAAAGAAGAATGAGGACAATGGCGGCCTTGGCGTCAACGCTTTCCTGTGGCGCGCCACGCTCGACACCATATCCTTTATGCCGCTGGCTTCAGCCGATCCCTTCGGCGGCGTGATTCTCACCGACTGGTACAGCCCCGCCGAGACCCCGAACGAACGCACAAAACTCAATGTTTTCGTGCGCGGACGCGACCTAAGCTCCGATGCGATCAAAGTGACGGTTTTCCGGCAGGTTAAGGGTACGGACGGCGTCTGGAGCGATGCGCCCGTGGCGGCGTCAACGGCGGGTTCTCTGGAAAACGCCATTCTGACCAAGGCGCGGCAGATCAGGCTGGCGCAGAAACAGATTCAATAGGGCTAATGCGATGTTTTTGATCTCTACCCGAGCCAAGAGTTTGATCGCAAAGAGAGTCTCAAGAAACCCCAGTCATTCCGGCGTAAGCCGGAATCCAATGGCGTGCTTCCTTCAGCGCCATTTGCCGCGAAGCGGCAAAACGCCACGCAAACCACCGCTCGGTTCTTGATGCGTTTTGATGCTTCGCTTCGGGCGCCCCCCTGAAGAAAGTGGGGGCGCTGGATTCCGGCTTTCGCCGGAATGACACCCCTTGATGAATGCACCGGATTTTGAAAGAAAACCGTTATGTCCAACCCTGAACCCCGCAACCCGCCACGCTATGACGTTCAAAACGTCGAACGCAAATGGCAGGATTTCTGGAAGAAAAACGAATCCTTCAAGGCCGTGACCGGCGGCGCGAAGCCGAAATACTATGTCATGTCGATGTTTCCCTATCCCTCCGGGCGCATCCATATGGGACACGTGCGCAATTACACGCTCGGCGACGTGGTCGCGCGGTACAAGAGGGCGCAAGGCTTCAACGTGCTGCATCCGATGGGCTGGGACGCGTTTGGGTTGCCCGCTGAAAACGCGGCGCGCGAGCGCAAGGTGCATCCCGCCGCGTGGACGCACGACAACATCAAGACGATGCGCGGCGAATTACAGCGCATGGGCTTGTCGATCGACTGGAGCCGCGAATTCGCCACCTGCGATTCGACCTATTACAAGCACCAGCAGAAACTGTTTCTCGATTTCCTGAAGGCGGGATTCGTTTATCGGAAAGAATCGTGGGTCAATTGGGATCCGGTCGATCATACCGTTCTCGCCAACGAACAAGTCATCGACGGCAAGGGCTGGCGTTCCGGCGCTCCGGTTGAGAAACGCCAATTGTCGCAATGGTTCCTGAAGATCACCGATTTCGCCGAGGATTTGCTCGCGGCGCTGTCGAGGCTCGACCGCTGGCCGGACAAAGTCCGGTTGATGCAGGAAAACTGGATCGGTAAGTCGGCGGGAGCAAAAGTAATTTTTGATTACGATGTCATCGACACGATCCCCGGCACCGTATGCCCCCAACCTATTGAGGTCTTTACGACACGCCCGGATACACTGTTTGGGGCGTCTTTCGTTGCCGTGTCTCCCCATCATCCGATGGCAAAATATCTGGCACAACATGATAAAAAACTGGCCGACTTCATTGTCGAGTGCAATCGCACCGGCACGTCCGAAGTCGCCATCGAAACCGGAGAAAAGCTTGGCTATGACACCGGACTCAAAGTCCGTCATGTGTTTGACAAGAACTGGCTCTTGCCGGTCTATGTCGCCAACTTCGTTTTAATGGAATACGGCACTGGCGCGATTTTTGGCTGTCCGGCGCACGATCAACGCGATCTGGATTTCGCGCGCAAATACAATCTGCCGGTCAAGCTGGTGGTAGAGATGCCTGAAGATAAAAGAATTGTTGCCACGCGCACTAAGGCCGGAGGAGAGGTTGAACTCGTTTTAGCCTATACTGAGCAAGGCAGAATGATTAATTCTGATTTTCTTGATGGGCTTTTAGTCGATGACGCTAAAAAACGCGCCATCGCCGAAATCGAAAAACTCGGCGCAGGTCAGGGCGTCATTCAATACCGCCTGCGCGATTGGGGCGTCAGCCGCCAGCGTTACTGGGGCTGCCCGATTCCAATCATCCATTGCGCGACTTGCGGCATCGTGCCGGTGCCGGAGAAAGATTTGCCGGTAAAGCTTCCGGACGACGTGTCGTTCGACAAACCCGGCAATCCGCTTGAGCATCACCCGACATGGAAGAACGTCGCCTGTCCGAAGTGCGGCGCGGCGGCGCGGCGCGAGACCGACACCTGCGACACCTTCGTCGATTCGAGCTGGTATTTCGCGCGTTATTGCTCGGCCACCAATCCCGACACGCCCGTCGCCACAACCGACGCCGATTACTGGCTGCCGGTCGATCAATATGTCGGCGGCGTCGAGCACGCGATTCTGCATCTGCTCTACGCGCGATACTTCACCCGCGCGATGAAGGCGACCGGATACCTGAAGGTCGACGAGCCTTTCGCCGGATTGTTCACGCAAGGCATGATCTGCCACGAATCCTACAAGGATGAAGCGGGCAAATGGCTCTACCCCGAAGAAGTCCGGCGCGAAGCCGACGGCTCCGCCGTTCATACGGAAACCGGACGCCCCGTGACCGTCGGACGCGTCGAGGTCATGAGCAAATCCAAGAAAAACGTCGTCGATCCGGGCAAAATCATCGACCGCTATGGCGCGGACACGGCGCGCCTGTTCATGCTCTCCGACAGCCCGCCGGAGCGCGATCTGGAATGGACGGACGCGGGCGTGGACGGCGCATGGCGCTTTATCGGTCGGCTGTGGCGTATTGTTTCCGATGACGCTCTCCCCCGCAAAGATACGCTTCAACCCGCGTCATTCAACCCGACCGCCGAAAAAGCCCGTCGCGCCATCCACCGCACGATTGCCGACGTCGGCAACAGCTTCGAGCGTTTTCATTTCAACGGCGCCGTTGCGAAAATCCGCGAACTCGTCAACACGCTCGACGCGCTGAACCGAGGCGACGCGGGTGAAGCCTTCGTGCTGCGTCACGGCATGGAAATTACAGCTCAACTCCTCGCGCCGATGCTGCCGCATATCGCCGAGGAGATGTGGGAGAAGCTCGGCCACGCGACTCCGCTGATCGACACGCCGTGGCCAAAGGCCGATCCGGCCTTGCTGATCGACGACACCGTCACGGTCGCGGTGCAGGTCAACGGCAAATTGCGCGCGACGATCACCCTGCCACGCGACGCGGCGGCCAAGGACGCCGAAGGCGCGGCGCTCGCCGACGCGGGCGTGCGAAAGGCGATGGGCGGCGCGGCGCCGAGGAAAATTATCGTTGTTCCCAACAAGATTATCAATGTGGTGGTCGGATGATGGATCGCGGACAACAAACGACGAAAAACAGACGACGTCAGCACTCCGCTCTCTGTCTGCTGTCGTGCGTTCTTTGCCTTCTGCTCTCCGGCTGCGGTTTTCACTCCGTCTATGCCTCTCATGACAGTTCGGATTCGCCTGTCGCGATGCAGCTGCAGCAGGTTGCGGTTGACGGCATTCCCGACCGCCCCGGACAAATTCTGCGCAACGCATTGATCGACCGGATGTATGGCAAAGGCCGTCCGGCGCAGCCGCTTTATCACCTGAAAGTGACCGAGCATTCGAACGAGACCGATGTCGGGGTTCTGGCCAATGCCGTCTCGACTCTGGCCGAGCTTGATACGTATGCCGACTATGTCCTGACCGATGCGCATGGCGCCGTGATCCTGAAAGGCACAGCCCACAGCCAGACCAGCTACAGCCGCCTGAACGACCAGTATGCCGAGCTGGTGGGGCATGACAGCGCCGTCGAACGCACGCTGCACGAAATCAGCGAGCAGATCGTGAACCGCGTCAGCCTGTATTTTGCCGAACCGTCTCCGGCTCCGCCCGCGCCGCCGCCTCCACCGCCCGCAACGCCCGTGCCGCTTTATCCCTCTTCTCCGCTATGAAGATCGCGCCCGGCCAGATCAACGCGTTTCTGCAAAAACCTGATCCGGCCCTGCGCGTAATTCTGATCTACGGCCCCGATGCCGGATTGGCGCGCGAACGCGCCGATATGCTGGCCAAGAAAACCGTGCCCGACATTAATGACCCGTTCCGCACCGCGACTTTGACGGGTTCGGTGATCGGCGAGGATCCCGCAAGACTTGCCGACGAAGTGGCGGCGCAGGCGCTTGGCGGCGGCTCGCGTCTCGTGCGCGTGCAATCGGCGACCGAAGGCATGGCGGCGGCGCTAAAATCCCTGCTGGACGATTGGCCGCCGACCGACGCCCTGCTGCTGATCGAGGCGGGCGATCTTGATAAACGTTCGAAACTGCGCGCGCTCTGCGAGAACGCGCCGAACGCCGCCGCAATCGCTTGCTATGTCGAGGAAGGCGCCGTGCGCCAACGCGTTATCAACGACATCCTGCAAGCCGAGGGGCTTGGCATTGCCCGCGATGCGCTGACGCTTCTTATCGAAGTTCTGCCCCCTGATCGGCTCGCGATGCGCAGCGAGCTGGACAAGCTTGCGCTCTATGCCCGCAGCGCCAGAACGCAAAAGCAGATCACCGTCGAGGACGTCCAGGCGGTTGTGCAGGACGCCGGAGCCGCCGAGCTGGACGATCTGATTTTCGCGGTCGGCAGCGGCGAGAGCAAACGCGCGATGCTTTTGCTCGAACGGCTGTTCGACGAGCAAACTTCGCCGGTCGCCCTGCTACGCGCGGCGCAACGGCATTTCCTGCGTCTGCAATGGGCGCGGCATCAGGTCGATAGCGGCGTGAGCGCGGCGGAGGCGATCAAACGCCTGCAACCGCCGGTATTCTGGAAACACCAAGACACGATGGCCGGACAATTACGCCGCTGGACGCGCGTCCGGATCGAAACCGCGCTTGCCCGCCTGTTCGAAGCCGAAGCCGCCGTCAAACGCACCGGCACGCCGGACACGGCGCTTACGGCGCAGCTTCTGTTAAGCCTCGCGGCGTGACTGGCGACGGGCTGCGAAATGGTGCTCCTCGGCGCTCCTCCATAATAGCCCGAAGCTGTTGATACCGACCAATATCAGCCCAGTTCTGTCCGGAAGGGCGGAACCCGTTGGGGCCATCGACAAACATACCAACCAGACTGCGAAAGGCAGCTCTTGCGCCCAGATATTCATAGGAATCGGCGCGCTCCTGAACGTAGTCGGGATTGCTGTGCCGATTCCCGGAACGTCCGTCAAAAACCAAGGATATTCCGTTATCTTCCAGATGATTGAAAATGGCTTCAATCAGTTCATCAGGAGGCGATTCATAAGATTTGTTCCGCACGCATCGTTCGTCAAAATACGCATGCGTTTGCGCTGCAAGCTGCCCCTCGACCAGATTAATTAAAAATTCTCCCGCTTCCCTCGCGTACGGACGGACTGTTCTGTCACGAAAATCGAGGCTGATCCCTTCCGTAGTTATGCGCGGAATAAACGCCAAATTTCTGGACGAAGTGACGGCAACATTCGCTCCCAACTCAAACTCTATGTCTTTCAGATCATTTTCTGCAGAACGGTTCCTGTTGGACAAACCGACCGCATGGCGTATCTCCTCGAAGTGCGCGCCTCGGGAACGCGCATCCTCGACAAAGCCGAAAAACACTGCTTTTCTAATATCAGGTTCCGTCATTTTAAAAATCCTTTCGTAAAATTAGCCAATCAGCGTCCCATTATCCCGATTCAATCAACCGCGTGTCAAGCCAACGCGGCCTTACCATTACCGCCATTCAAAATTCAAGAGTTATGTCATTCCGCAAAATCTTCTTTTCGGCGACATAGCCGACGAAAGAAAATTTATAAGGCGATGTGTTATTTTTCCCTTGACTAACCCAAAGACATGGGATATATCACATCCCGTCTCTCACGAGACGTTTGGACGAAGGCCGATCCCGCCAAGCTGCAGATTACGGGGACAGATCGGCCAGCGTTCAGACCAGCAGGCTTGCCGCCGGGTTTTATCCCACAAGGATGAAACTAGGGGGCGCGCGCCCCCTTTTAACGGCTTGAAAAATGGAGTGCCTATGCAGACCAAGACAACGTAAGACGCAGACGGAGATGAAGGTAAAGGCCAAGGAAAACAGCCTTCAAACGTCCGGAGACGCGCCCTAATTCATCTTCTTCAGATTGGCGGCAACCTGCTCGCGCAAGGTCTGATCGACGGTGTCGGTCAGCACGTCGCCGGTTTCCGAGAGCTGGCGCAGGATCTGTCCCAACGAGTCCATCAATTCCTGACTTTGCAGCTTCAGCGAGACGCGCATGCGGTCGGTGCGTTGCTGCATTTCATCGACGGACTTGTTCATCTCGATAACCTGCCCATGCGCATCGCGGACGCCCTTGTTCAGCGTCTGCGTCTGCTCGCCGTAGATCTGGCCGATGCCGCGAATGATGCCCGCCGCCGACTGCGAATTGTTGGTGAGGGCAGTCATTTCACGTTGCAGGGTTTCGACCACGCCGCCCAGATGCGCCGTTGTCTGATCGCTGACATCGAGCGCCAGCTTGCGGCTGGTCTCAAGCCGTTCGGCAATCGTGCCGAGATGCGACAGCGCCTTCTGCATCTGCTCGACGAGGCCGCCTTCTTGGCGCCGCAACCCGTCGCCGGCCAACGACAGACGATCAAGCAGAACGTCGAGCTGATCGCCGAAGCCGGACAGAAGCTTAGCCACTTCCTCGGTTGCGCCGCGCATCCGCGCGGTTTTTTCTGTGAGGTGCGTTCCGGCGTCCTTGCTGGTCTGATCGAAGCGTTGCGCGATACGTTCGACATCGGCGGCCGTGCCTGCGGTCGTCGAACGCAGCGTATTGCCGGTGCGTTCCAACTGCGCCGTGATCTGCATCAGGCCGCGATTGATATCGTCGATCTGCGTCTGCAGTCCCGTGCGGATGCGTTCAAGCTGATCGCGGAACTGGCTGGACGCGCCAAGCATCTGGCTTTCGGCGCGTTGCGTGACCTGCGCGAGGGCATCGACGTTCTTGATGACCGTCTCGCCCGCCGCTGAAAGTCGTTCGCCCGTCGAAGCGGCGCGCTGATCCAGAGCGTCGAATTCAAGCGCCAGTTTCTCAGCCGTCGCCGCCGCGTCGCCACGCAGGTGCGCCAGACGATCGCTCGCCGCCGCCAGTTGCGCGACGCTGCTTTCGGAGCGCGCCACGAGCTGCTTTTGCTCCTCCGACAATTGCGAGGTGTTCTGGAGAATAACCTGAATCTGCCCGGCCAGCGTTCCGCTAAATTTCTGCAGGATCGCGTCGGCATGATCCACCGTCGTGCTGACGCGGCGCATTTCCTCGATCATGCTTTCGCGCGCCGTCATCGTGACCGAGATAAAGCGGTCAGCGGTGCCGACAAGGATCGTGTCCGCTTCTTCGGTCCGGCTCTTCAACAAGTCCGTCGCCTGTTCGATCTTCGCCGTGCTGCGATCGAGCGTGACGGGGACGCGAACGGCTTCCTCGCGGACAAGATTGGCCGCCTGCGACAAAGCCGATTCCGACATCGCCAGATTGACGCGAAGCGCGTCGCTCTGGGTCGTGACGCTTTGCGAGGCTGCGGTGATCTGCTGCACCGCGTGCTGCGAAAGCTCGGCCAGATTCTGCAGTTCGCTCTGCAAAGCCGCCTTGACCTCGGCCATGCGCGCATTGGTGCGAGTCAGAACGTCTTGACCGTCGCGGTCGCTGTCGGTGATCGTTTCACGCAGGGTAACCAGACGGTTGGTCGCATATTCTGCGGCATCGGCCAACTGGCGCGCCTGCACCTCGGCCTGTTCGCCAACATCGCTGACAAGCTTCAGATGCCCGCGCATCTTTTCCCCGGCGCGCGACATCCGCTCTTCGGCGGTTTCCGCCGTTTCGGACAGAGTCTGCGCCTGACGCTGCATCGCCTCGGCGCTGGTATGCGCAAGCGTGGCGAATTGCAGCGCCGTCTGATCCATCGCGTTAATGGCCGTGCCGGTTTGCTGCTTCAACTGGCCGTTGGAGGCATCAAGTTGGGCAATCGTCGTATTCAACTGCTCGACCGCGCGGGACGTCTCGGACTGCATCGCCTCGCGTATCTGACGCGCCTGATCTTGCAGGTTCGCCGTGACGGACAGGATCCCGCGCACATGCTGCTCGGCTTGTTGCGCTTGCACGCCCAAAAGGCCGGACTGCTCGACAAATCCGGCGCCCACAGCCTGAACATTGCTCAGGGCTTCTTGCGCGCGCGTCTCAATCGCTTCGGTCTGACGCGTAATCTGCTGCGCGCTTTCCGCCAAACGCGCCGCGTTGCGTTCGGTCACGGTCGCGGTTTCATCTTGCGCCAGATTAAAGCGTGTCAAAAGCCCGTTCAGAACATCGCGCTGCGCATCCAAAGCCACCGCGAGGCTGCGCTGGCGATCGGAAATTTGCAGCATCATCGCCGCAAGTTCCTGCCCCTGCTGCGTCACGCCGTTGTGCAGACTGTTGAGCGACATCTCCGCCGATGAGCCCATGTCACGGAGTTCGCCGCCGCCGGAGATAATACGGCTCAAAAGGCTGTTCAAAACCTCATGCGCGCGTTCGGCATCGGCTTGCATCGCCTCGCACGATTGCCGCGACTGCTCCTGCAGCGCCGCCGTCACCGACAGAACAGACCGCGCTTGCTGCACGGCGTTCTGGGCATTTTGGATCAGGAGCGACGATTCATTGGCGAAACCGGAGCCTGTGGCCTGAACGTTGGCCATGGCATCCCGCGCCTGCGTTCCAAGCATTTCGGCTTGACGCGAAACCTGCTGCGCGCTTTCGATCATGCGGATCGCCGTGCGTTCGGTTACCGACGCGGTCTCGTCCTGCGCCAGATTGAGACGCCCCAGAAGGCCGTTCAGCACATCGCGTTGCGCATCAAGCGCCGTCGTCAGGGTGCGCTGGCGATCAGCCACCTGCTGCATGGTTGCCGCCAAAGCCTGCGCCTGCTCCGTGATATTCGTATGCAGGCTGGCCAACGACGTTTCCGTCGTCGATCCCACGTCGCGCAATTCGCGCCCGCCCGATGTAATACGGGACAAAAGCCCGGTCAACGTCTCGGTCGTGCGCTCGGCGTCCGTTTGCATCGTCTCACTCAGACTCCGCACCTGATCCTGCATGGCAACAGTCACGGTCAGCATCGACCGCGCTTGCTGTTCGGCATTCTGTGAATTCTGAATCAAGGTCAGGGATTCGCTGTTGAATCCGGAACCCGCCGCCTTGATGCCTTCCAAAGTGCGCCGGATCTGCACGTCCAAGGCTTCGGCATGAAGTTGAATCTGATCGGCGCCCTCCGTCAGGCGCGTTGCCGTACGCTCAGCCACTGACGCGGTTTCGTCCTGCGCCATAGTCAAACGATTGAGCAGTCCATTCAGAACCTCACGTTGCGCATCAAGCGTAGACGTCAGATTGCGTTGACGATCGGCGACTTGCTGCATCGTGCCGTTCAGAGATTGCGACTGCTCGACAATGGTGCCGTTCAGGGTAACGAGCGAAGCTTCGGTCGTCGTCCCGACGTCACGCAATTCGCGCCCGCCCGACGTGATGCGGTTCAAAAGCCCGTTCAACGTCTCGGTTGTGCGTTCGGCATCGGTCTGCATCGACTCGCTGAGTTGCCGCGCCTGATCCTGCATAGCCGTGGTCATGGTCAAGACCGACCGCGCCTGATGCTCGGCATGCTGCGAACTCTTGATAAGCGTCATCGACTCGTCGTTGAACCCGGCTCCAGCGACCTTGATCCCTTCCAAAGCCCTACGAACCTGCGCATCCAGAGCCTCGGCATCAAGCCGGATTTGCTCGGCGCCGTCGGCCAGACGCGTCGTTGTTCGCTCGGCCACCGATGCTGTTTCGTCCTGTGCCATAGTCAGGCGGTTGAGCAAGCCATTCAGCACCTCGCGTTGCGCGTCAAGCGCCGTCGTCAGGTTGCGTTGACGCTCGGTGACTTGCTGCATCGTGCCGTTCAGGGATTGCGACTGCTCAACAATGGTGCCGTGCAGGCTGGTCAGCGAATTTTCCGCCGTTGAACTTAACCCGCGCAATTCTACGCTGCCGCTTGACAGCTTGCCGAGCAGACTGCCGAGCATCTCGCCCGCGCGGTCGCTCTCGCCTTGCATCGCTTCGCGCAACTGCCGCGCCTGATCCTGCAGCGTCGCCGTCACCGACAACACCGTGCGGGCTTGCTGTTCGGCGTTCTGCGCGTTCTGCACCAAAAGCGCCGACTGGTCGGCAAAGCCGTCGCTGGCCGCGCGAACGTTGCCGATCGTCGCCTGCGATTGATCGCTGAGCGTTCCGAGATGGCGTTGAATCTGTGTTAACGAATCCGTCAAACGCGCGATCGTGCGCTCCGCGACATCGGAGGCCTGACCATGCGCCGAACCGAGCTTGTCAAACAGATCGACAAGCTGCGTACGCTGGCTTTCGTTGGCGACGGCAATCGCCTTGTATTGGTCGGCCAACTGCTCGCCGATAAGAGCAAGCGAAGCCGCCTGTCTCGTGACGCCCGCGCCGAATTCCGACAAAGTCGTCTCGGCCTTGCCCGCGATGGATTGCATGCCTTGCTGGGTCGCATCAAGCTGCGCGGACGCCGTTTGCGTCATCTCCGTAAAGCGCGACGCCGCCTGATCGGCACCGAGCATCGCAATCGACGTCGTCTGATCGAGCTTGCGGCCAAGCCCCTCCATCTGCGCGATGCATTCCGCGAGTTCGGTCACGAGCCCCTGATTTTGCTGCTCCATAGCCGCGCGGATTTTCGACGACTGTTCGGCAAAGGACGACGTCGCCGCCATAAGCTGACGCAAATTCTGGTCGGCCTGATAGCTGGTCTCGAGCAATTTGCCCGCCTGTTCGCCGAACGCGCCGCCAGCCTTTTGAACCATGCCGGTCGAGCTTTGCGCCGCCTCGGACAAAGCGTTGCTTTGACGCAGGAAAGCCGTGCCCGTTTCTTCAAGCCGCGCCGCGATCTGGCGCGCGTTGGTGTTGGCGGCTTCGCCTGTGACATTCAGCTTCTCGTTCAACGCCGAAAGTTGCTGCAAAGCCTTGCCGCTGAACTGGTTAATCTGCTGCGCTTGCGTTTCAAGCTGCGTCGCGCCGCTGGTAAGCGCCAAAATCTGCTGCGACAGAGCGGCGGCAAACGCCTCCGACTTGGCCTGTCCCTGATCGGTGATCTGCCCGTAACGTTCCGCGCGCGATTCAAGGTCTTCCGCCGTCGTCCGCGTCGCGTCGTTATAATGCGCGGTGACGCGATCCAGCAAAGAGTGAATGGCATCGGTGCGTTGACGCAGTCCGTCGCTGAGCAACGAGAATTGCCTTTCGGCCAGATTGAGATCGGCGCTGAGATCGTCGACCTGCTTTTGAAGGATTGCGCGGATCTGCGTCGCTTCGGTTTGCAGTCCCGCCGTCATCAGCTTCATCTTGGCGCTGGAATTTTCGGCATTCTGCAGCACCTGATAGGATTGCTCGCCCACCTGAGCCGCCGCCTGCTGCAGCACCGTGACGGCCTGCGCCGACTGGCCTTCGAACGCCGAGACCTCGCGTTGCAAGCGATCGGAGAAATCGGCAAATTGCTCAAGCGTCTGGCGCGCGGTTTCCTGCTGCGCCGACCGCACGGTGACGAAGCGGTTGTTAAGCTGATCAATCGCCTCAATCGTTTCAGCCGTATGGTGCGTGAGCCGATCCCCCATACCGCCAACTTCGATATGGAAATGCTGCAACTGCGAAAGCTGCCCCTGCAGCCCTTCGCCGTAACGCGACAAAGCCTGCAGACCACGCTCGGCATTGGTATCGATCTGAAGAACGACATCCTGCACCGGCGCGACCGCCGTGGTGGCCAGCGATTGCAACTTTATCTCGGTGGCCGACATGCGCATTTCGGTTTCGCGCAACAGAACCTTGAGTTCGTCGGCTTGACGACGCAATCCCACCTCGGCGGTTTGCGCCTTCTGCTGGAGTTCAAGCGCCGATTCCGCCAGCGCCGTTTCAGCCGCGCGCGCCTGATCCGTCAGGCTACCCTGCTGCTTGCCGAGCGACTCCGTCGCGACGCCGAGAGCGTAAACGCTCATCTGCGCCGCTTCGTTCAAGCGGCTAATTAAATGTTCGTTTTGATCGACGGCGGCATAAAGATCCTTGACGAGCGTCTCGCCAACAGTGTTCGTCGTATCACGCGCCGTGAGCAGCCGCTCCAGAACCTGTTGCAAATTCTGCAAGGCCGCCGAAGCGCGATCTTCAACCTCAACGCCCGCCTGTCGCGCTGCCGCGCTCAAGGTTTCGAATTGAACCAGTTGCGCCGCGATTTCGCCGGTCATCGCCCGCATCTGTTCTTGGCTGTCTTCGGTCAGCTTGTTGACGCGCAAGGCCGCCGATTCATATTTGGCGGTTGTTTCATCAAGACGAGCGATAACACTATCCGCCCCCTGCCGCGTCTCGGCATTCAACGCGGAAAAGCGCTGAATCGCGCCATCGGTACGGGCATTAATGCCGGTCATCGATTTATCCCATGTGTCGACGAATTCGCCGGCCGCGTTGCCGATGCGATCGGCGAGCGTATCAAGCTCTTGGCGGCGCTGACCGAGGCCGCTGTCGATGTCGATGATCCGCGCGGTAAATTTATCCATGAAATTCTGCAAGCCGTCGACCTGTCCCGACAGGCTTTGGCTGAGCGATGTCGCTTGCTCGCGCGCCAGAAGCTCGCTGGCATAAAGCCGATCGGCAACGCCGCGAATAACCGCTTCGGCTTCGCTGACCCGCGTCGGCATGGTGCTGCTGAATTCGTCAAGCGAGCGCGTCTGCGCGTCGAGCGCGCCCGCGAGCCGCTCGGCCTCTTCACGCGCCGTGCCGGTGCGTTCAAGGAACCGCGCCACGCTAAGGTCGATCTTGGAGGAAAGACCGCTCAACGTTTCGGCAACGCTTTCGGCGGCGCTGGTCAGCGTCGATTCTTGCGCATGCGTCATATCGGTCAGCTTCTTGCTGTCCTGAACCGAGCGATTCAGCGTTTCGGCGACGACGTTCGAATGGCCTTCGATTTCCTGCAACAACTCGGAGATCTGGTCGCGCACCGATTCCGTTTGACGCGCGACGGCGTCGCCGTTTTGCACCAGCTTGCCGTCAAGCACGCGCAGCATGGTGAACTTGTCATCCATCAACTGCTCGACCTGCTGCATGTTGCGACGGACGATTTCCTGTATCTCTTTGACCTGCAGAATGCTCGAATGCTCAAAGCGTTCCAGCTCGTCGCGGTGCTGCCGCACACGGTCCATCATCGCGCTCAGATCGCCCATCGTCATGCCTTGGGCGTTCTTCAGCAAATCGATCTGCTCGCGGATGGCCTGATTGAAGCGGCGGATGCGCGCTTCGGCAGCGCCGGATTCGCCGGTGATGAGCGAAAGCTGGCGGCGCAGGGGCTCAGCAATCGACTGAACATCGGCGGCGCGCTGGAGATAGGCCGCAACCATCCAGATCAAAGCGACCGGCGACATGATCGCCGAAATTCCTATCGCCCAATCGACCAGAGGCAATCCGGCGAACATATGCGCCGGACCGGAACGCGCGACGACAGCGAAAACCAAGGCCGCCCAAAATACCGACAGAACCATTCCGCTCCAGAAAGGCAACGCTCCGATGCGCGCGGACAATTTCGTCTGGGGGCGTTTTTCCTGAACTTTTGGCTTTGCGGCTTGGGGAGGGGGGGGCAATGTACGAACTGTAACGGGCGATATGTTTTGCGTGGCCATGTTTGCCTCAATAATCCTGTGACTTTTTTCTCAAGCGCATGGTCAACCCGCGCAATTTCGAAAGGCCAAACAACGACCTCCCGATCTGCAGCACAGATTGGCTAATGACTCTAACAGTTTTGCGGGACGAAATGGAAGTCTTAAGAGAGCGTGAACACTTTTTTCCCACAACATTCTGGCGAGCCGCCGGAATTCCCCGAAATAGCTTGGTTCTTGCCATTCCGAGGTCACACAGGAACCTTCGGCATCACGCATAAAATGGTTTCCAAACCATCTGGGCTCTACAGTTCCGCGAATCTCTGACGCCAGTGATTCGTTTTAATCTCCGTCCGAAAGCTTCTTGATGAGGTAAAGAGCATCAAGAGCTTCCCGTGGGCTCAGCTCATCCGGCTTCAATTCGGTTAGCAAACGATCCAGCTCGGCTTTAACCATTGGCATCGATGGTTGTCCGCTTAACGAAGGTAAAGGCATATCGCCAGCGCTCTTCTGTCGCGCCGGATCAGACTCCAACGTCGCAAGCACTTGTTCCGCCCGCGCAACGACCGGCGAGGGTAAGCCCGCCATCTTGGCGACATGGATGCCATAGGAACGGTCGGCAACACCCGCGATGACTTCGTGCAGAAAAATAATCTCGTGCTGCCATTCCTTAATACGCATCGTGTGGCAACTGAGCGACGGCAGGCTCGCCGTCAACGACGTCAATTCGTGGTAATGCGTCGCGAACAAAGCGCGGCATCGGTTCGCGTTATGCAGATGCTCGATCACCGCCCACGCGATCGACAAGCCGTCATAGGTCGCCGTGCCGCGCCCGATTTCATCCAGAATGACGAGGGCGCGTGTCCCCGCCTGATGCAGGATGGCCGCCGTCTCGACCATCTCGACCATAAAAGTCGAATGGCCGCGCGCCAGATCGTCCGACGCGCCGACGCGACTGAACAGGCGATCCACCACGCCGATATGGGCAGACGCGGCAGGAACGAAACCGCCCATCTGCGCCAGCAGAACGATCAAAGCGTTTTGGCGCAGGAAGGTCGATTTTCCCGCCATATTCGGTCCGGTCAGCAGCCACAATCTTTGTTCCGGCGCGAGATCGCAATCATTGGCGATGAAGCCCGCGCCGCCCGACCCGCCGCGCCACTGCGCTTGCTCGACCACCGGATGGCGTCCGGCCTTGATCGTGAACGCGAGCGAAGCGTCCACGACAGGCCGCGCATAGTGTTGCTCGACCGCCAGTTCCGCCAGCGCCGCAGTGACATCGATCACCGCCAGCGCCGAGGCTGTCTGCCGCAATTCCGGCAAGCGCTGCACGATTTCGGCCACAAGATCGTCGAACAGCTGCAACTCAATCGCCAGAGCCTTGTCCGCCGCTTCGCTGATCTTGCGCGCAAGCTCGCTCAGCTCGACCGTCGTGAACCGCGCCGCGCCCGCCAGAGTTTGGCGATGAATGAACAGGTCTTTTTTCGCCAGCAGCTTGTCGGCGTGCAGCGGCGTTACCTCGATATAGTAACCGATGACCTGATTGTGCTTGATCTTGAGCGCCGGAGTCTGGCTCTGATCGGCGTATTTCTGCTGCAGTCCCGCGATCAGGCGGCGGCTGTCGTCGCGCAGCAAAACAAGTTCATCAAGCGGCGGCGCATAACCCCGCGCGATGAAATTTCCGTCCCGCACCAGCAAGGGCAGATCGACCGCCAAAGCCCGTTGCAGACGATCGATCAGCGCGTTGTGTTCGCCCAGCGCCGCGCTCGCCTCAGCCAGCTCATCCGGCAAAACGCCGCTGCCGAACAAGGCGCTGCGGATCGCCTCGGCCTGCATCAAGGCATCGCGGATAGCGGCGAGATCGCGCGGACCGCCGCGCCCCAGCGCCAACCGCGCCAAAGCGCGTTCGAGATCGGGCGTCTGTTTCAACTTTGCACGGATCGCGCAGCGCAGCGCCGAAGCGCGGGTCATAAAATCAACCGCCTCCAGCCTTTGCTCAATCGCGTTCGCATCCGTCAAAGGCGCCACCAACCGCGCCGCCAGCAACCGCGCCCCCGCGCCCGTCAGCGTGCGGTCGATCACCGACAGGACGCTGCCGTTGCGTTCGCCCGACAGGGTGCGCGTCAGTTCCAGATTGCGCCGCGTCGCGGCATCAATCGCCACATGCGCCGCGCGCCAACGCTCCGGTCGCGCCAGATGTTTAAGATCCTTTTTCTGCGTCAGTTCGACGTACTCCAGCAACGCGCCAAGCGCCGCGATTTCCGCCCGCGTCAAATCGCCGAACGAGGCCAGCGTGCCGACACTATATAAGGTCTGCAACCGCCGCTCGGCATTGCCGCTGTCGAAGCGCCCGTTCGGCTGCGGCGCCAATCGCGCTTTCCACGCCGCCAGAGCCTCGAACAATTCCGGTTTTTCGATCAGGCGCTGCGGCAGCAAAATCTCCGCCGCGTCGAGCCGCGCCAGCACGCCGCCAAGCTCCGATGCGGAAACCGTCTGCACGGCGGGCTTTCCCGCCGCAAGATCAAGCCACGCCACCGCGAGATCATCCCCCACGCCCGCGACGCACGCCAGATAATTGGCCGCTTGCGCGTCGAGCAGGGTTTCCTCGGTCACAGTCCCCGGCGTGACGATGCGCACGACCTCGCGCGAGACGATGGATTTTCCACCGTCTTTTTTGGCGCGCTTCTTGGCGTCTTCCGGCGCTTCGGTCTGCTCGCAAATCGCGACGCGGAAACCTTGCCGGATCAGCTTCGCCAGATAGCCTTCGTAGGAATGCGCCGGAACGCCGCACATCGGCACATCCTGCCCCTGATGCTGGCCGCGCCGCGTCAGCGCGATATCGAGCGCCTTGGCCGCCGTCACCGCATCGTCGAAAAACATCTCGTAGAAATCGCCGAGGCGGAAGAACAGCAAGCAATTCTGGTGCTGAGCCTTGACGGCCTTGTACTGCGCCATAAGCGGCGTCGCCGCGTCCTCGGCGGGCAACAAATCCGGCAACAGTTTCTGGGCGTGAGGCATCGAAGAATGTTTCAGTGACTAAAGGGCAAGCTTGCAGGATGATGAACTTAGACGTTATTGTGTATTGGACGGAAGAGACAAAAGAGGAAAATCTTACCCTTCAAATTTTAGAAAGAATTGTCATTCCGGAAAAAGCGCTTTTTTGCCCTTGCAAAAATGCGCTTTTGTCCGGAATCCGATTTTCTGTTAAGCCACAGGAAATAATAAATCGGATTCCGCACAAATTTTCTTTCGTCGGCTTCGCCGCCGAAAAGAAGATTTTGCGGAATGTCACCGTTCTATAGTTTCAACGGGTAATAAAACGCGGATAGAAACCATGCCCCAACTACGCCTCGGCATCAACATCGACCATGTGGCCACGATTCGCAACGCGCGGAAGCGGCATCCGCTGGCGCATCCCGACCTGACCCGCGCGGCGGAAGCGGCGATTGCGGGCGGCGCCGACAGCATCACCTTTCATCTGCGCGAAGACCGTCGGCATGTGATGGACGAGGATGTCCGGCGGCTGATGGGTTATCTGAAACAACGGGCAATTCCGGTTAATCTGGAGATGGCGGCGACGGCGGAGATGGAATCCATCGCCTTGAAATCCAAACCGCACGCCGTCTGCCTCGTTCCCGAAAAACGCCGCGAGGTCACGACCGAAGGCGGACTCGATATCCTTCGCGGCGGGCGTAAACTCGCGACAACGGTGAACCGGCTCGCGGCATCCGGAATTCGCGTGTCGCTGTTCATCAATCCCGACCTGCAACAAGTCGCGGCGGCTTACGCGTCCGGCGCGGCGGCGATCGAGCTTCACACCGGAGCCTATTGCGAAGCGAAAGGCGCGGCGCAAAAGCGCGAACTGAAACGCCTGCAACGCGCCGCCGAGGAAGCCCATGCCCTCGGTCTTGAGGTTCATGCCGGTCACGGGTTGAATTACGCGAACACGCCCGCCATCGCCGCGATTCCTGAAATCGTTGAATTGAACATCGGCCATTTCCTGATCGGCGAGGCGGTTTTCATCGGCCTTGAACACGCCGTCCGGCGGATGCGCACTATTATGGGCAAGGCTCGCACATGATCATCGGCATCGGCAGCGACATCATCGACATCCGTCGTATCGAAAGCACGCTCGCGCGATACGGCGAGCGCTTCGTCCAGCGTATCTATACCTCCAAAGAACAGGCAACCGCCGCGCGCCGCGCCTTTCCCGCGCCCACCTATGCCAAGCGTTTCGCCGCCAAGGAAGCTTGCGCCAAGGCGCTTGGCACCGGCATCCGGCGCGGGGTTTTCTTTCGTGATATGGGGGTGGTCAACCTGCCGTCCGGCCAGCCGACGATGGAGCTGACGGGCGGAGCGCTGGCACAATTACGCTCCATGATTCCACCCGGCCTGACGCCGCGCATTCACCTGACGATCACCGACGACATGCCGTTGGCGCAAGCGTTCGTTATTATCGAGGCTCTTGAACGCGAATCCCCTCCGCCTTCAGTAACGCTTTTTTGATATCCAGCCCACCGCTGAAACCGCCGAGGCCGCCGTCGCTGGCGATGACGCGATGACAGGGGATAAGGAACGGCACGGGATTGCGCCCACAGGCGGTACCGACCGCGCGCACCGCTGCGGGGTTGCCGCTGCGCCGCGCCAGTTCCGCGTAACTGACGGTCACGCCCGCCGGAACCTTGGCCAGAGCGCGCCAGACCGATTGCTGGAATTTCGTGCCGACCATCAGCAGGTTCGCGGCATCGGTTGCCTTGCCCCAGCGGCGAGCAACCACCGCGACGGCTTTGTCGTCACGAACGAATTCGCTTTGAGGCCATTCCTGCCGCCATTTCTTTAAAATCTCCGCTGTGTTCCTGCGGACAAAGGCCAGACGGCAGACCGCGCCAGCGGGGACAATCCCGATCATCAGGCGAAGTGACGGCGATGTCGCAGCCGCCGGAATCTCGTAAAGACTCCATTGAACGAGGCCGGGCGGGTGGTCATGGAAAGCGATTTTCATGAACAGAAACCTGATCCTTGGGATAGGGGCGATGTCGCATCACAGAGAATTCCCGGGCTATTTACTGAATGTTACTAACCCTATGACGAACGTTTTTACTGAATCGCCCAGAGAGAATTAGAATCTTGCGAATTATCCGGAAAACTGACAGATATGATACACCGATTCATACGCTGACCTTCGTCACCATTCAACTCCCCCATTAGGAGATACCCCATGCGCCTCACCCGCCTCGCCGTTCTGGGAGTTTTGCTTGCGACACCGGTTGCAGCTTGGGCGCAGAATGGTGGAACGACCGCTAGTGGAAGTGGCGCTGCAACTGGAAGTGTTGCGTTTGGCTCCTTAACCTGCGAAGGAATAGTTCCTTGCAGCGTCGACGATTCAACTTGGCCAACAATCGTCGCCGCCGAGGCTGCCTGCACAAGGCGCCACTCAGGCTATGCTAGCAACTTTGACTTGAGCAGCGGTCTAGATGGCAACAACTGTTTCAAAAGCGACTTAACCTCAACGGGTAGCAGTTCCGTTGGACTGACAATGTCTTCACAGTGTTGTGTCGTCCCTTCATCCCAAGATTCGTCGTCTTGCAGAATTCAGTGCATTCAAACAGGATCACGCTAACGTACGAGTCATCTTACCACCCGTCAAAGTTCCAAAGCCGTGTCATTCCGCAAAATTTTCTTTTCGGCGGCGATGCCGACGAAAGAAAATTTGTGCGGAATCCGATTTGTTATTTCCTGTGGCTTAACAGAAAACCGGATTCCGGACAAAATCGCATTTTTGCAAGGGCAAAAAAGCGCTTTTTCCGGAATGACATTGTTTTTGCGTGACGTCAAAAGTTTTGACGGGTGGTAAGACGCGTTATAAATCCCTATTGACCTTCGGATGCGTGAGATTGTAACTCTTTTATCTCACTTTCCTGAGCCCCTAGTTGCTTGCGCAACTGGTCGTTCTCTTTTTTCAGCTCCTGCACCGAGCTGACGAGCGGTGCGAGCATTTGTATGTAATCGACGCCCAAAACATTATCCGGGCGCCCAACCACCATTTGTGGATAAACCTTTTGCAGATCCTGCGCAATAAAACCTATGGCTTCTTTGTTATCCTGTTTGTACCTGAAGGTAACAGGTTTTAGTTTCATAATGTTATCGAGTTCATTGCTCAAAGGTTTAATATCCTTTTTAAGGCGGATATCCGAGGTTGTGCCGTAGATGAAGCTGGCCGCCCACAATACGTTGGCTTCAACCATCCCCGTGGCAGTCAAGTTTCCATCAATCGATAGCGCCGGATGGCAGTAGTAGTATTTCAAAGCAGCATCTTGGTATGCTGGCACCGCTTTAGCAGCAGGAAGAAGGTTTGGCATATTTACAAAGACAGTTGCCTTGCAGTATTTAGTCAGATCCATTTTTGCAAGAGGATTCCAATATGGCCCAGTAATTTCTACAGGAGTAGCTTCGTTACTCGTAGGAAACGTTGTATCTGTTGCCGGCTTAAAAAAAGCTGCTTGATCGCTGGCATTATTCCCAACCTCTAACAGATATAAACTGTCTATACTGCCCCCGTAGCTTCCTGCCGCAGCAGCTCCGGTCCCGTGAATTGTATTAGGCGCAGGCGTGTTTACAGGCGTAACAGTTTCAGTCGCAAGACCCGTCCCCGTCGTATTAAGCCACATATCCGTCGTCATCGTATTAAACACTGGGACAGCAGCGGTATCTCCCGGAACCGGTTGGCGCGCCAGCCAAGGAAGGCTGGCTTCCTGATCGATTGACGCGACGTAGCTGCGCGAGGCAACGGTTCCCGGAACCCCCGCCCCAAAACCATAAGTAGGTGGATTGACAGCCCATGCGCCATAGGCGCCGCAAGCATAGTGGACTGTAGCAGCGGAACCTGTTGGATTACAAACATTCGTCGTGTAAACAAACCCGCCGTCGCCGCCGATCAGGCTGCTGATGCGTCCGCCGGATGTATCGGCAATCGTATCGCCGCCTGTCGTCATGATCATGAAGGAATAGGTCGAAGGCGCTGTATTGGCATTGCTTGTGGCTTCAGCGCGCACCCGAATGGAATAGCTCTGGCCATAGGAATTGGTCGTTACCGCCGAGAATCCTGAAGGCAAGGCGCTGCACCACGTCGCCGCCGCAGCGCCTAATGTCGTAAGGTTGCCATCCCTCGAACAAGTGGTTGTTCCGGCAGCATTAGCAGCACTGGACGGCAACGGCAGGGAGAAAGTAGCTCCTGACGCGCAGCCACCGGCACACTCTGTTGTTCCGAAAAAATTTTGCCCTGGCCCCGACGACAGGAAATTCTTAACCGAGCTGATCAGCTGGGTTTGTTGGCTGGCGGAGGCCGAATCCTTGAGTTGCTGGTTCCCGGTCGACATCATGCGGTAAAGCCCGGTGAAGAGCGTTCCCGCAACGGCCAGAACGACCGCGAGTTCAACGAGGGTAAAACCCTTTTGCGCTAGGCTGCGTCTCAACATCATGGACTTCCTCCTCTTATTCAAACCGACCGCATCACTTATAGACCATCCGGCGAGCTGACGATAGCAACCGCGCCATCCGTATTATTAAGCGCTGCGGGTAAAGTGTAAGTAAACGCGCCGGGCACGCTCGTATTATTCGCGCCATACCCGACATAAAGCGTGGAACCGCTGACGTAACCGTACAAATACCGCCCCTGCGAAGCCAATCCAATCTGATGAAGAAGGTCAGACGACGTCAAACCGATCTGCGCGCCATTGGGCAAAGTTAGCAGCCCAGCAGGATTCGTCGTCGTTACCGCCGCCTTCGGCACGAAGGTGACGACCAGATCGACGCCGCTTTTGAACAAAACGGAATAGAATTGATAGTTGCCCGTTTGAAAATCTGCGGGCAGATGAACCGGTTCGATCGTGGTCGGTCCCAATGGAAGATTAAGGTGGGAAATCTGGCAAAGCTGCCAAGGGGGTGTTGGCGTTCCCGAACTGGTGATTACCCCATTTCCTGCACATACGCTGCCGGTGACATTGGCATAATTGCCATTCGCAAGCGAGGGGGCTGTGCCGGCGCCTGCGGCGAAATAGGTCTTCGTCGGACTGGTACACCTATGTAATGCATCCGTGGTCGTACCTATCGTTACGTCCGGGGCGTTGAAGCCTAGGCTGCAGAACGAGTACGTAAGTCCCGCAGGAACATCTGCGTGTACATAATCGTACTGGTTGGTATCGAGAATACTCGCCGCCATCGATACCGCCGCGCTGTGCCAAGTTAGCATCGCCGCGCCAACGCCGCTTTGCTGGGCCGCAAGACGAGCAACCTCGACCGCCAGCACCTGAGTATAAATACCAAGCAGCGAAATCACTAACGTTGTGAAAACAAGCAGGTACACGGGTTTCTCTCTTCCTCAAACTTAGCCATTCTTGATAATAATCCCACATCCATAACAGGTTGTTAATTATTAGGCCTAAAGAAAAAGAAGCCAGCGCACGATAACCTGTTGTTTTATAATACAGTTATATTGTTAACCTTCTTCCCGATCCTTTTTCTGCGATTAGGGTTTGTGTTTTATGCGCGGCATCCCTAAAAAAGCCCGCGATGGACATAACCTACCACAGCACGCGCGGGCAAGCGCCAGAACTGGATTTGCGCGGAGCGACCCTCGCGGGACTCGCGACCGACGGCGGGCTTTATGTCCCGAAAGTCTGGCCGGAATTTTCCAGCGATGTGCTTGCGGGGATGCGCGGCCTGTCTTACGTCAAGACCGCGTTTCAGGTTCTGCGCCCCTTCACAACGGGCGTAATCCCGGACGATATTTTGACGGGCCTGCTGACGAAAGCCTACGCGCCGTTCCGCGATCCCGCCGTGACTCCCTTGCGGCAACTCGACGATAAGCTCTGGGTGCTGGAGCTGTTTCACGGTCCCACGTTGGCCTTTAAGGACATCGCGCTTCAGTTTCTCGGTCATGTGTTCGAGTATTTTCTGGCGGAAACCCGCGAACGCGTGACCGTCGTCGGCGCTACCTCCGGCGATACCGGCTCGGCGGCGATGTCGGCCTTGGCGGGACGGAAGAACATCGACGTTTTTATCCTCTACCCCAACAA
>CAIQVS010000280.1 GCA_903875345.1 uncultured Pseudomonadota bacterium
AGACCGAAGCGGAGTGGCTGATCCGCCTGCCGGGCGGCAAGATCGCCACGATCTACAACTATACCCCTCGCTAATCAAGAGTTGGCGAGAACGGGTGTAAAGATGTCTGTGAGGCGGTCGATCCAGTCGCGAGCTTTACGAGGGAAAGTCTTTTTGAGAAAGTGGTTGATGGCGTCGGCGAACTGGTTGAAAGTCGGGTAATAATGGTTCGCGGTAACCTGTTCGTGCATAATTTTCCAGCAGCGTTCGATGACGTTCAGATTGGGACTATAAGCTGGCAAAAAGTGCAGGCGCAGGCGCGATGAGGTTGCCACGTAGGCTGCAACTTCCGGACAGCTATGGTAACGAGCACAATCGAGAACCACGTTGATCGCGGTTGCCGTAGGCAAGTGAGCTTCCAGATATTTCAGGTAATTGACGACAGCCTCGCCATCGATGGTGGCGTATTCCTGGGTGACCAAATTCATGTCTTCGAGATCAAGCGCACCGATAATGTTCATGCGCTTCTGCCCTGAGGTTGTCGGCAGTTCCTTGCGCGCCCCTTTGCGTATCCAGCCGCAGACCAAACGGGTTTGATGGGTCGGATGAACACCATCCATAAAGAACAGTTTCTCCCCGTCTTTTAAGCTTCTTTTGAGGGCTTCGTAGTAAGCGATAAAGGCGACTTGCGCGTCGTGATCGGCTTTAGCCGGAACACCGGCAGGCTTGTGGTAACTGAAGCCGTTGCGTTTCAGCCACTGCGTCATGCCGCTCCAACTGTATTCAATCCTAAACGTCAGCTTCACATACGCCACAATCTGTTTCACATGCAGGTAGGTCGTCGCATCCAGATGTTCCAGCAGTTCGGCGGTTTGCTTCTCATCCAGCTGCGGCTCCGATCCGCCATTCGCCGGAGCCAGTTTCTCGTCGCGTATAAAATCCTCAACCTGCTGCCGTACGCCTTCGTCGCTCAGAAATAAGATCTCCGCAATCTCAGCGTAACTCTTTCCGTCATCGCGGTGCAGAACCGCTTTGATACGATCCTTGACCCGCCCGTTCTTCTCATGGCGGTGCCGCTTCAGTAATTTTTGTCTCTGTTCAGGCGTTAGCAAGGTCATGATTCTTTTAGAATCTCAAAACCTTAACAATCCCTCAACGCCAACCCTTCATTCGCGAGCGGTATACAAAAACAGCCACGTATGGAGCGGCGATTATCCCGCCGTGACGGAAGTCACCGAATGGCACATCGGTGGTCACCGCGCCGACGTCGTCGATCCGCTGCTTGAGATGCTGGGCGAACGCGCCACGTTGATCCATCGCGCCCACTGATCTCGTCATGCCCTGGAAGCCGCCCGTCCACCGTCCGCACGGCTGGCGACGGGCGCAGCGTGTGCGCACTGACGCGCTTGACCGCGCCTACGGCACGCAGGCGTGGCGCAAGCTGGCGGCTGCAGTGATCGTCCGCGATGGCGGCATCTGTTGCGTCTGTGGCCAACGGGGCGCGGACACGGCGCACCACCTGATCGAGAGGCGACGCGGCGGCACGGATGATCTATCCAATCTGCGCGCCGTGCATCGTGGCTGTCACAACAAAATTCACGGGCGCGGACGCCACTGACCCGTCTTCGCTGCTGCGCAGCTTCGACGCGGCAAGCCGGGCGCCGGTTTAATCCGGCGCGGCAATCGATGATGCGACCGACTTTGGCTTTTACGCATCCGTGGCCAAAACTCGACAGGGGGGGCAGGCGATGCCGAATGGCGGAAAACCGCGAGATTTAGCGGTCGAATACCGCGCGCTCGACAGTTTAACGGGTTACGCCCGAAACGCCCGAACCCATTCCGATGAACAGGTCGCCGAGATCGCGGGCAGCATCCGCGAATTCGGCTGGACGAACCCGATCTTGGTGGACGGCGACAACGGCATCATCGCCGGACATGGGCGTCTCCTTGCCGCCCGCAAGCTGGGTCTAACCGCGGTTCCGGTAATCGAGCTTGCCGATCTGAGTCCCGTCCAGAAGCGGGCTTACATTCTGGCCGACAACAAGCTGGCGCTGAACGCGGGCTGGGATAACGACCTGCTCGCCCTCGAACTCGGCGATCTCAGGGATGCAGGGGTTGAGCTTGGCCTGACAGGATTTACAGGCGTCGAGGTCGCTGGACTGGCACAGGCTGCTGGCGGCGCAGGCAAGGCGGACAACAACGATGCCGACGACGATGTTCCGGCTCCAACGGCCAATCCCGCCGTGCGTTCGGGCGATCTCTGGCGCATGGGCGATCATCGGCTGCTCTGCGGCGACAGCACCGATGCCTCTTCCATCGCGCGATTGATGGATGGCGAACACGCATCGCTGTGCTTCACCTCGCCTCCCTACGGCCAACAGCGGGATTACGCGAACGGCGGCATCGGCGATTGGGACGCCCTGATGAGAGGCGTGTTCGCCGCGCTGCCGATGCAGGGCGATGGACAGGTTCTCGTCAATCTCGGCCTGATCCATAAGGACAGCGAATGGCAACCTTACTGGCAGGTGTGGCTCGACTGGATGCGGACGCAGGGCTGGCGGCGCTTTGGCCTTTACGTTTGGGATCAAGGCGCTGGCATGCCGGGCGACTGGTCGGGACGTTTGGCTCCTGCGTTTGAATTTGTCTTTCACTTCAACCGGAAACCACGGCAGCCCAACAAGATCGTCCCCTGCAAGACGGCGGGCGAAATCGGTCACGAGCCAGGCACGGTAGCGATGCGAAAAAAGGATGGTTCCTTCAATACCTGGACGCATGGCGGCAAGCCGACCCAGCCGTTCCGCATTCCGGATAGCGTGATCCGTATCGAGCGCCACCACGGCTCGGTTGGTACCGACATCAGCCATCCCGCGCCGTTTCCGGTCGGGCTGGCAAGCCATGTCATGGAAACCTACAGCGATGAAGGAGACATCGTGTTCGAGCCTTTCTGCGGCTCCGGCACATCTATCGTCGCCGCGCAGAACCTCAAGCGCCGCGTCTATGCCGTGGAGATCGCGCCGGAATATTGCGACGTGACAATTAAGCGTTGCCGTGAGCGTTTTCCTGATCTGTCGATCACGCTGGATGGCCGCGATTATAAAGAGGTTGCGGCGGAAAGGTTAGCAGCATGACTTCGCTTGTCGTTCAGCAATGGCCGATTGAGCGGCTTATTCCTTATGCGCGCAATCCGCGCAAGAACGATCAAGTCGTCGACAAGATGGTATCAGCGATCAAGGAATTCGGGTTCCGCATTCCGATTGTCGCCCGTTCCGATGGCTCGATTGTCGACGGGCATTTGCGCCTTAAGGCGGCGCAACGCTTGGGGTTGACTGAAGTTCCCGTCGCCTTGGCCGATGATTTGTCGGAAGCGCAGATCAAGGCGTTTCGCCTGCTCGCCAACCGTTCGGCATCATGGGCGGAATGGGACGATGAGCTGTTGCCCCTTGAGATTCAGGATTTGCAGAAAGCGGGATACGATCTTGGCCTGACCGGCTTCGACGCAAGTGAACTGAAAAGCATGACCGAGGTCGAACCGTCCGCCGGATTGACCGACGACGACGCGGTGCCGGAGGCTCCCGCTGAGCCGGTCACAAAAACAGGCGATGTTTATACTCTCGGCAACCATCGCCTGCTGTGCGGCGACAGCACGATTCTGGCGAACGTCGAAAAGGTTCTCGACGGCGCCTTGGCCGACATGGTTTTTACCGATCCGCCTTATAACGTCGATTACGGCAATGCTGCCAAGGACAAAATGCGCGGCAACACCCGCACGATCATGAACGACAATCTCGGCGACGGGTTCGAGCAGTTCTTGTATGACGCCAGCGTCAACATGCTCACCGTCTGCAAGGGCGCGATCTATGTCTGCATGTCGTCGAGCGAATTGCACACGCTGCAAAAGGCGTTCGTCGCTGCGGGCGGCAAATGGTCGACCTTTGTCATCTGGGCGAAAAACCATTTTACGATGGGACGTTCCGACTATCAGCGGCAGTACGAGCCGATCCTTTACGGCTGGAAACAGGGCGTCGATCACTTCTGGTGCGGTGCGCGCGATCAAGGCGATGTGTGGTTCATCAATAAACCGATCAAGAACGAATTGCATCCGACCATGAAGCCGGTGGAACTGGTTGAGCGCGCCCTGCGCAACAGCAGCAAGAGCCGCGACATCGTGCTCGACAGCTTCGGCGGTTCCGGCACCACACTGATCGCCTGCGAAAAACTGAACCGGCAAGCGCGGCTGATCGAGCTTGATCCCAAATACTGCGACGTGATCGTCAAGCGCTGGGAAGAGTTCACGGGCAAGACAGCCGTGAGGAACGAGGCTTAATGCGCGCCGCCACAATCATGAACTACGGTTACCAATCATGGAGGGACGTCCACCACTCCCTACGCATCTGAAGCTGGTCAAGGGGACAGCAAGGCCGCATCGGCTGAACAAGAAGGAACCGAAACCGCCTGTGGCCGTGCCGGAGCCTCCGGCGCATCTCGACGAACGGGCGAAGGCGAAGTTTATCGAGCTGGCCGAAATGCTGGCGCGACACGGGGTCATGACTGAACTCGATGCGGCAGCGGTCGCCCGCTACGCGGTGGTGTGGTGCCGCTGGGTCGATGCAGAGGCCGAGATCAAGAAACGCGGCCCTGTGGTCAAAACCGCCAGCGACAACATCATCCAGAACCCGTTTCTGGCGGTGGCGAACAAATGCCTGTTGCAGATGGCGCAGATCGAAAGCGAGTTTGGGCTGACGCCGTCGTCGCGCTCCCGCATCCGCATGGATGCGCCGCCCGGCGCCGCCGATCCGTTCGAGGAGTTTCTCAGTGGCAAGGAAACGTAAGGCCAAGACCTGTCCGGTCGAGGCTTACGCTCGCGCTGCAGTAGATGGGAAGATCGTTACCGGAAAGCTGGTCAAGCTTGCCTGCCAAAGGCATCTCGACGATCTGGTCAAGGGCAAAGCCCGTGGCCTGATCTGGGACGGTGACGCTGCCCGGCATGCCGTCGCGTTCTTCGGCCATTTGCGCCATTCGACCGGCGAATGGGCGCGGCAGTCGTTCGAACTGCTGCCGTGGCAGTGTTTTGTCATCGGTTCGCTTTATGGGTGGAAGCGCAAAGACGGGTTGCGCCGCTTTCGCACCGCCTATGTCGAGGTGGCACGCAAGAACGGCAAATCGGTCATGTTGGCCGGAACCGCGCTTTACGCGCTGGTCGCGGATGGGGAGTTGGGCAGCCATGTCTACGCTGCCGCCACCACCCGCGACCAGGCGCGTATCGTTTTCGGCGAGGCCGAACGCATGGTCGAGGCGAGTCCGGCGCTGCGCGCAAGAGTCACGCGCACGGTCAATAATCTGGCGGTGTTGCCGACCTCAAGCTGGTTCCGGCCTCTCTCAGCAGACGCCTCGAAGATGGACGGCCTCAACGTTCATTTTGCCGCTGTGGACGAAGTGCATGAGCATCCGAATGCCGAGATCATCCAGAAGCTCAACACGGCGACCGGCGCGCGCCGCCAGCCATTGATCTTCGAGATCACGACCGCCGGGTACGACCGCCTGTCGGTATGCTGGCAGCATCATGAGTTTTCGGTGAAGGTCTTGGAGGGCAGTGTTCCGGCGGAAGCGTCTGACAGCTGGTTTGCCTATATCGCCACCATCGACGAAGGCGACGACTGGACGAATCCCGCCGTCTGGATCAAGGCCAATCCCAGCCTTGGCGTCACCGTCAAGGTCGAAGACCTGAAACGCCAGGTCGATGAGGCGCGCGAGATGCCCGCGCAGCAGAACGCCATCCGGCGGCTGCGCCTCAATGAGTGGACGGAACAGGTCACGCGCTGGATCGACATGGGCGTCTGGGCGGATGGCAACCAGCCGTTCGATGAAGAGGAACTAATCGGACGGCCATGTTACGGCGGTCTGGACTTGGCGCGGGTGAATGATCTGTCGTCGCTGGCACTGGTGTTTCCGCCGGAACAGCCTGACGAGATGGTCAAGGTAATCTGGCGGCACTGGTGTCCGGAAGATGACATTCTGCGCCGCGCGCGCCGCGACCGCGCGCCTTACACGGTTTGGCGGGATACCGGGTTTTTGACGGCCACCGAAGGCAACACGACGGATTTCAAATTCATCGAGGCCGGAATTCTGGCGCTGGCAGCGAAATTCAACATTCTGGAAATTGCCTATGACCGCACTTTTGCCGGTGAGATCGTGCGCAATCTTCAGGACGAAGGGGTGACAATGGTCGAGTTCGGTCAGGGCTTCATCAGCATGGGGCCAGCGGCGGCAGAGTTCATGCGGCTTCTGATCGGACGCACCCTGCAGCATGGCGGCAATCCCGTTGCCACCTGGTGCGCGTCGAACGTCACCGCGCGCCGCGATCCCGCCGGTAACGAAAAGCCCGATAAGGAACGCTCGACCGAACGCATCGATGCCATCGTTGCCGCGATCATGGCGGTCGGGCGGTTGCAAATGGCTCAGGGCGGATCGGTCTATGAAGAACGCGGATTGCTGATGATATGAGCGGCGTGGCACCCCACCGCCATTCGTTGGATCGATCTTGTGGCTGCCCATGCACATTTCTTGAAAGACTGGTCTTGCCGCAATGAAGCTGCCCGGATTTATCAGCACCATCAGCCGCGTCTTCGCGCCGAAACAAAGCCGCGCGTCGGCTGGCGTGCCGTCTTACGGCATGATCCCGCCGCTGGGATCGGTGCCAAGCGCGACAGGGTTGATGATTTCGCAGGCGACGGCGATGGCGGTGTCCGCCGTCTATGCCTGCGTTGCCATCAGAGCAAAGGACGTGGCGCGATGCACGCCGCGTTTGTTCGTCCCCGACAAGAACGGCGGGCGCGATCAAGTCAAAGACCATATCGTCGCAAAGCTCTTCACACGACCAAACCGCCAGCAGACATGGTTTGAATTCTGGCAGCAAATGATGGTCGGTTATCTGCTGCGAGGCAACGCCTATGCCGCCATCCTGCGTGACCGGCGCGGCAATCCGGTCGAGCTGATCCCGATCAACCCGGATGCCGTCATGGTGCTGGAGGCTTCTGACGGCTCGATTTTTTACAACGTCAATCGCATCGGCCTGTGGCAGATCGCCATGCTGCGGAACATGCCGGTGGCGGTGCCAGAAGAGGATATGTTCCATCTTCGCGGCATCAGCTTCAACACGCTGGTGGGTGTGTCGACTATTGGCCTCGCGCGTGACGCTATTGGTCTTGCCATGGGGCTTGAACAACAGGCCGCGCGCTGGGTCGGCAACGGCGCACGGCCAAGCGGCGTGCTGAAAGCCAAGACGCGGCTCTCGGAACCGGCGGCTATGCGCCTCAAGCAGCAATGGCAGGCTTTTACCGGCGGTCTGCAGAATGTCGGACAGACGGCGGTGTTGGAGGAAGGCGTTGAATGGCAGCAAGTGCAGCTGACCTCGGTCGATCTTGAGTTTATCCAGCAGCGCAACCTGCAGATCGCCGATATCGCCCGTTTCTATGACGTTCCTTTGAGTCGATTGGGTGTAGCCGGAAACACCTCAAGCAAGATCACGCCCGCCGAAGAGGAGCAGGCTTACGTCAATCATACGGTGATGCCCGATCTGGTGATTGCCGAACAGAAGATCACGCAGGTGTTTGGCCTCGACAAAGAAGGCATCGAGGTCGATTTTGACGAAGCGCAACTGCTCCGCGCCGACATTATGACCCGCTACAACGCGGCGCGTCTCGGCGTGCTGACTGGAATCCTGACGCCCAACGAGGTGCGCCGTTCCGAAGGACTGCCGCCCATGGAGGGCGGAGACAAACTGATGGTGCCTGCCAACACGGCGGCGCTCGGTTCCGACATGACCGGCACCGCGCCGGACGGGGCGGGACGACCGGAAAGCGGGAATCCGCCGAAACCCGGCGTATCGACCGGTGGCGATCCCGATCCGCAGCTCGACCCGCAAGGCGAGCTGTAAAACTTTGTTATCGCGCGACTGCTCTGCGCCCGCCTGTCGGCTGTCGCAACCGCGACTGCGCTTCCTGGAGAACTGAACATGACGATGAAGCGAGTAGCCGTTTCGGCTGAGATCAACGCGCTCGGCGAAAACGAGGTGGAAGTCATCATCTCGACTTCCGCTCTGGCGCGTGACGGGCATATTTTGGAGCCATCAGGTTGCGATCTGTCGAACTACCAAGCCAATCCCATCGTTCTCTGGCAGCACAATCCGGATGTGCCGGTGGGTCGCGCCGCCGATCTGACCGTCGAGGGCGACAAAATACGCGCCCGCGTTACTTTCGCGCCTTTCGGCATCTCGCCGAAGGCCGACGAAGTGCGCGGCCTCGTTAAAAACGGAATCGTATCGGGCGTGTCGGTCGGCTTTGACGTATCCGACAGCGAACCGCTTGATCCTCAAAAACCGCGCGGCGGCCAGCGCTTTACCAAGTGGGAGCTGCTGGAATGTTCTTTTTGCTCGGTGCCAGCCGATCCCGGCGCGGCGGTGACGGCCCGGACGGCTCCGCCGTCCGATTTAACAACGGCGCGGGACGCGCCAGCGCAATCACAGGAGACGCACGACATGACGGATACAAAAACCCGCGCAGGCAAGAAAATATCGGCGGCAGCCCAAAAGCAGCTTGATGACGCGGGCGATCATTTGCAGCGCGCTGATACAAATGAGCGCGTCGTCCTCCGCGATGATCTTTCGCAGGGCTCCGAGCTGAATATCCAGAATGCGCTAGACGATTTCGCAGCTCTTGGCGCTGATATCCTGAACGAGAAAAGCCT
>CAIQVS010000281.1 GCA_903875345.1 uncultured Pseudomonadota bacterium
ATCCCGATTTTAGCTGTTCGGATGCGGAGTTTCCAGCCTCGCGCATTTGCGCCGCCATGTTCCGCAATTCGGCAGTCGTCGCCGACAGATTGGCCTTGGCGACAGCAAGATTCGCGGTCAGAGGCGCGACATCCGCGCTTATGGTTACGGCAATATTCGAGGACATGGGAGATGCTCTATTGTGTTGTCAGATCATTGACCTGCTCTTGAGAGGCAATTTTTAGGATTAGCAAAAAACAATCTCTTGAAATATTCCTTTGGCGACACCACTCTTGGTGATACGCAAACAATGATACATGGGGAAATGCTGTGACAAATTCATTCGACGACCTTGATCCGGAAAAAGACCTTCTCGCCCAAGTAACGGCACAAAAGCTTGTGCTTAATGCTTTGCTAATAACCTTGGTCGAAAAGAAGTTGTTGGACAAACAAGATGTGACCGTGTTGCTGGAATCCACCATTTCAAGCCTCGATCAACATCCTAATCGTTTCAATGAGTTTATCTCATCCTACATCAGGGAATTCAGCGTCGGCACTGGCTATTGATTAAATGCCGCTTTACGTCTGTTTATAACCAACGAACCACTTCAGCAGCATGTGTGCCGGTGGGTTGCGTCGCCAGTATGCGAGGAGATCAAGATAGGCAGGAAAAGGCAGTGAATCGATTTGGGCATGCGTATAACCACATGCCGTCATCAGGCTGCCATAGATGTCGATCCAGTCGAGGTCGTCGAGGCTGCCGGTTCCACCGGCTGCGCTTCCCCCGGTTCGAGCGACCGCATCTCAACACCCATCAGCTTGGCTACTTTCTCCACCGCAGCCTTCAATTCTGGGAAGGTAACGCCGACAATGGCATCAACGTCGGCAGATGTGATTTTTGGATCAGCCGCGTGCATGGCCAGATAAATGATCGTGGTTTGTGCGGCCATGCCTTCGGGTGTGTCGATGCCGATACGCGTAAATGCGGGGCCAGCCTGTTTCAATTGTCCGAGGGTCAACGGCGCAACGGGAAATTCCTGTCCGCCAAGGGTAATGGTTTGAGCGTCACTCATAAGGGGTTCTCCTGATTTTGGGGTTGGGTGTTCATCAGACTCCGTTCCGATCCTTGGGAAAATCGTCGTCCGAGTAGTATTCCTGCGGGATGAAACTCTTTAGTTTCTCAACATCGACCTGAAGTTTCTGAGCGAGGCCAGTCAACTGCTGATTGACGCTGTCCGGTACCAAGGCGGTTACCACATGCCCAATCGGCACCGCCGCGCTCATCACCATGGTCATGGTGAGAGGAGTCGCGGCGGTCAGGCCGAGAAAACCTATGGGCGGAATGGCAACACCGGCGGCGACCAGCAAAGCGCCTATCGCGCAGGTGATAATGCTCGCGGCTCCCCCAGCCAAGACGCTCGTCGTTGGCTGAAAGTTCTTTAGCGCCGAGGAGACAAGGCTGAGGGCATTCATGATTTTATCCAGTGTTTGAGTTAAGGGGCAGATCCGGTGGTAGAGGCGGAAGCCCCGTTGCTGGTGTCGGTACCGGCTGCCTGAGTTCCGCTGCTTTGCTGCTGCGTTTGCAGCGTCTTTAGCTGCGCGACGGCACCTTCAATGGCGACGTTGATCGTGTTCTGGGCAACATTGGCGAGGTTTGCTGCCGAGAGATCATTGGCGATTGCCGACTGCGCTGCGGCCAACTTCTGCAGACCAGTTCCACCAGACGTTTCGGCGGCAGACACTGCGTCTGTTACGATCTTCAGTCCTTCGACGCCGAGTTCATTCTCGACGGCGGTTTCCGCCGATTGAAAAAATACGCCGACGACTTGCTCGGCTTCTTGCACATCTGGCTTGAGGACGTTCGTCCACAAATTCTCGAAAAACTGTTCGACGTTTTGAATGATACCCATGTCTTTTCTCCGTCACGGCTTGTTAAAGGCAACCGTCTGCACGCGCCGCGTAAGCGTTCAGATGGTTATTTCAGGAATTGGCGGCCAGCGTGCCGCCAGCATTGAGATAGACGGTTCGCAGATCGCTCAAATTGTTCTGACGCTGGCCATAAGGCGCTCCGGGCAGGCTCGCCCAGATTGTCGCGCATTTGAGGATGGCAAGAGTGAGATTGCCGACATCGACGTCGCCGAGAGCGCGACGCTCGGTGATTTGCCTCAGAGCGATCGCGTCTTGCGATGCGGGCGAAAAGTCGGGCAAATGAAGCATCTGCTGGTAGGCGTCGAAGTATTTTTCAAGCAGCTGGTAACGACCTGCCGCCGTTGAATCCAGATCGGGATTGTAGATGCGCGGATGGTCGGCGTAGCTCTCAAATAGCAACGGATGTTCTGGTGTCGATCCAACCAGAACATTGTATCCGTTATCGCTATCCGGAATCGTGGAGGTTCCTTCCGACCATGCCAGCATGTCGAGGAACGCGCTGCGGTTGCCAGACATTAGAGCGTACTCGACCAGTCGAAGAAGCGACCGATGCTGTCGGCGAAAGCCGAGAATTCAAAGTCGGGGACGGTGAAGTCCTCGTTCTTGAAGTCCCAGCTCATCTTGGTCGGAATGGCGGCATAAAGAGTGAGGCACGCATTATTTCCGGAGTAGTTCTCACCAAGTTGCATGCGGAAGGTGGGCGACGCGCCCATCAACTGGTTGTAGGCGGTGATGCGGTTGCCGGTTGTCGTCTCGAAATAGGCATAAGAGATGACCACTTTCACGCCCGCTACTTGGTCGGCACTACTGAATGTATAAGTGCCAGTCGTCATGTCGCAGCTATATTGGCCTGCTGTTGGCGCCGATGCGACGCGCGTCATCTGAATGCCGGTACCGGCATTGAACACGCCGCAATCGATGCCTGGGTTGCCCGACGACATTGCCGAACCATTGGCGACAACGATCTGATATGGCGTGGTCGGGATCGCCG
>CAIQVS010000282.1 GCA_903875345.1 uncultured Pseudomonadota bacterium
CCCAGGGCTGTTCAGTTCTCTGATCTTTGGTGCAGCTTTGGGATTCCGCCCGGCGCGAATGTGTGAATCTATGTCCGACAACCCGAATCGGAGGTTGTCGGATGCGAGGGTCGCTGCTGGAACTTTTGCGCGAGATTCCTGATCATCGACGGCCTGAAGGCAAGAGGTTCGATCTTTCGACGATCCTGCTTTATGCGATCTTGGCGATGGTCGCCGGCGCCAACTCTTATCGGCAGATGCACGAGTTCATCCGCATTCATCGCCAGCGACTGAACGCAGCCTTTGGCCTGCAATTGCGTTACGCGCCGTCCTACACGGGCTTGCGCGGGATTTTGCAGGGCATTGATCCGGCGGCGTTGGAAGCGGCGTTTCGGGCGCACGCCGCCATCATAAAAACGCAGGCGAAGGCCGACGACCCAACCGCAATCGCCGTCGACGGTAAGACCTTGCGCGGCAGCTTCGACGCATTCAGCGATCGCAGGGCCGCCCATATGCTGTCGGCGCTGCGCCATGCCGATCAGATCGTGCTCGCGCATGTGCTCGTGGACGACAAGAGCAATGAAATTCCGGCAGCGCCAGAAGTGATCGAGGCGTTGGGCGTGAAGGGCTGCCTGTTCACGCTCGACGCCGCGCATTGCCAAAAAAACTGTTCCAGCGTGTGATCGCTTCGGGCAATGATTTGCTGGTTCAGGTCAAGGACAACCAACCGAAACTGCGTCGGCGGCTCGAACTCGGGTGCGCGGGCCGCAAGCCGAGCGGCTCGACTACGAGCAAGAGCAGGGGGCGCAATCGCTGGGAAACCCGCACATTGACTGTGTTTCCGGTCAAGGCGTGGTTCCGTCGGACGCCATGGGAGAAGCTGATCAACACCGTGTTGCGCCTCGAACGCGCGGTCTGTCGACGCGATCCTGCTACCGGGCTTTGCAGGACCACGAACGAAACCGTCTTCTGGGTTTCTTCGGCCGCAGCCCTGCCACCCGAGCGCTGGAACGAATGCATTCGTGGGCACTGGCGCATCGAAAACGCCAGCCATTACGTGCGCGACGTCGCCTTCGCCGAGGACGCTTCGCGTATCCGCAAGAATCCCGACATTGTCGCGCGCCTGCGCTCCTTCGCTTACAATCTGCTGCGCGCCGACGGTTGCGCCAACATCAAAAATGCCCGCTGGCGCGCTGCGCTCGACATCGACTGGATGCTCGGACTCAGCAGCCTACGCTGAGAACTGAACAGCCCTGACCTTCGCACGGCCTTTGGTATGACGCCCGACCAGTATCGCGAGAAATGGAAACTCGCGGCGGATTACCCGATGGTCGCGCCCGCATATGCTGAACGTCGGTCGGCGTTGGCGAAGTCAATGGGATTGGGACAGCAGCGCCGGGGGGCGGCAAAAGGGAAGAAATGATCGCACCGAACTTCCGGATGCCGCGCGTCTTCAGTCATTGATACTGTTGTTGCGGGCCAACGCCATGATGGACGTGTAAGTCGTCGGTTTCAAACGGACGGCTTCGCGTGTCGAAATCGTTGATTTTTGCAAACTTGAGCGAGATAGTTAGCCGCTCTGTCCAATGGCCGCGCGGACTCCAATGAACCGGTGGAACATTCCCGATTGGCTCGAAAAGGAAGTTATCGAGCGAGATAGGTGTTGCGTCTATTGCCGTGTTCCCTTCGGCTCGGGGATTGGCAAAGGGAGCTTTGCGAGTTGGGAACACATCATCAACGACGCGAAAATAGTCACGAGAGAAAACATCTCGCTCTGCTGCCGCTCCTGCAATTCCAGCAAGGGCGCCAAGCTGCTCGCTGTGTGGATGGAGTCCGACTATTGCAAGCGGCGTGAAATAACTCGTGAATCCGTGGCGGATATCGTGAAGCGTGCTCTGAAACAACCATCGACGTTTTCAAACTGACGCAGTGCCTTTATCGGAAGCTTGCCCGATGAGCCTCCAAAGCTTCGGGCGACGGGCGAGCACTATCGACTGTGGGAAGCGATATTTTTCGTCCATCCAACGTCGCATACGAGGTTCCGAGGAGC
>CAIQVS010000283.1 GCA_903875345.1 uncultured Pseudomonadota bacterium
AGCACGCCGCAGTCGTGCAGAGCCTCATGAATCACTTTCGTAAGGAGCAAGTCAAGGCAGTTGGGCACAGCGAACTAGGCATAGCCGAAGATGATCCCTTGCTGAACGTGCTTCACCGAATTATTCGAGGAGCCGTTCGTGTGTTGGCGGTGCTGATGGTCATAACCATCGTTTGGGGCGTCATCGATGTCATTTCCGCATTTTATTATCAGGTGTTTATGCCCTCTATTGAAGGCTTGCGCGTCCGGGACATTATTGTTGTATTCGGCTCGTTTTTGGCGGTGCTGATCGCAATTGAAATTGTGGCTTATCCCCTTGGATCAGGTCGACCTATAGGTAGCGGCCGGAGGCCTTGACGGTGCGGCGATATGTTCCTATTTTGTTCCTATGTCGAGCCGCTGGAAAAATGATCGCCCCATGTCTCGAACCGCCTTCGCCGAGCGGTTTCCTGACAACGCGGCCTGCGCCCGCCACCTGTTCGAAAAACGTTGGCCAAACGGCTTTGTCTGCCCTAAATGCCAAGGCGCCAAAGCCTGGGCACTCGACTCCAAGCCATTCACTTTTGAATGCGTTGGATGCGGCCGCCAGACGTCCGTCACCGCCGGTACGATCTTCCATCGCAGTCATCTACCACTTCTGGCTTGGTTCCAGGCGATCTACGCCGTCGCCAGCCATTCCAACGGCATCTCGGCGTTGCAACTTCAAGCGCAGCTGGGCCTCGGTTCGTATAAGACCGCATGGCTGATGCTGCAGAAACTGCGCCGGGCGATGGTCGATCCTGACCGAAGCGTCTTGGAAGACATCGTCGAGGTCGACGAAAGCGATATCCCCTACCGCACCAAAGCCGACCCGATCGCCGGCGGCCAAGGCCGCAGCGCGATTGGCAAACTGCACATCATCGGCGCAATCGAGCTTTCGCCCGAAGGTCAACCGCGCCGTATCCGCCTCGCGCCGCTGGAAAACTTTTCCGCACCCAGTATCGGCGCCTTCGTCGCCGGCGCTGCTGAGGCTGGCGCCACCGTCCTCAGTGACGGCTTCTCGGCCTACAAAAGCCTGAAAGGCTATAACCACAAGCCGAAGGTCGTCGGAAAAATGGCGGCGCACGTCGTGATGCCGTGGATCCATCGCGTCTTCGCCAATTTCAAGCGATGGGCGCTCGGAACCTATCACGGCGTTCGAAAGCCGCACCTCCACCGCTACCTTGATGAGTTTGTCTTTCGATGGAATCGGCGCCGGCACATGAAGTCGTCGTTCGATACGCTGCTCGAGATCGGACTGAGGATGGCTCCAGCGGACTACTGGGGCCTAATCGGCAGGACGTCTCCGAACAGGATTTAGCGTTCCAATTAATGGGGAAATAAGCAGAAGATTCTTTGAAGTTTCAAACTCTTAATCCTATAATCTCATTAAAGATCCATTCATGGTTTTTACCCTAAGGGCTCGACAGTGCAAGGTATCCACGTCAGCGCCATTTTGGCGGTCTTTTTCCTTGGTTCATTTTCGGGGCAATTATCCGCAGCTAAAGAAGCAGCGGAGAGATCCGCTCGTCCCGCCCAATGTTTTCTTGAAGTGAATGGCGTCCATTACATGGGCGGCAATTGCTCGTTCACCCCGGTCGGCAAAAACGGCTCTTTCCGGATCAAGACCTCCAAGGGCTTAAGTGCATCAGTCACGGTGACAGAAAATTTAATTGGCGATGCAGTTTGGAACGACGCCCATGGCGTAAGTGCCAAAACCGTTATCCTTGGCGTCGCTTATGGCGACGGGAAAGGCTGTTGGAGCAACTTCGATCCGGATGATCAAACCAAGGAATTTCACCTGTGCGCGTGGGACAAGACGGAGAGGCTGTACCTCGGTCCAACTCCCGTCGAGCAGCCCCCCCACAAGCCTCGCCTGGGGCGAGCGTACCGGAATGTATGCGCGGATAATTTCCAGTACGGGTCTCGATACCGAACATGCCGTCGTAACGGCTGAAAAAGATCGAGACGGTGCTATCATTTGGTGTCGCGTAAATGGCAATTATTCAATTTCCTGTATAGAAGATACATTGAACAATTCTCCCCGAAAGGCGACGTTGCATGCCGATTGCAAAACGAAGAAATACACCGACTTTTCTGGTCGTAATCTCCAAGATTTGGACGACGACATCCTGAATCTCGATTTCAATGAAAAACTTGGAAATTCGTCTGCCGGCGGCACACATATCGCCGAGACCGCCTTCAAGGCGCTTTGTCCCAAGACCTGGCAACAATCGAATTAATTACAGACAAATCCTGATTCCAGACAAACATCCAGATATTGAGCCACCGGAGTTAAGGGGATAAGCCGCAAAACAAATATTAAAATCGAAAAATAAAAATATAAACTATATAATACCTCTAAAAAAGGAACATTTCGTCGCCTTGCGCTTCCAAAAACACCGGACATTCGGTTTGGGAACATGTAATCAATCCATAATATTAATTTTCCCGGCATGAAAAAAATCCACC
>CAIQVS010000284.1 GCA_903875345.1 uncultured Pseudomonadota bacterium
CAATACACCGTCGAATATGTGGCGGGATATTTTACGCCCGGCACTGATAGCCCGCCGCCCGATCTGGAAATGGCCGTGCTGCGGCTGGTTACCGCTCGGTTCAAAGCGCGCGGGCGCGATCCTTTCCTGCGCAGTCAGGGCGAACCCGGCGTGGGGCAAGAGCAATACTGGATCGGAGCGTTGCCGGGACAGACGGGGCCGTTTCCGCCTGACATCGCCGCCGTGCTTGAAAAATATCGCGTGCCCCTCGCAATGTAAAAATGGCGACCAGATCATGGATTTCGACGCCGTCATCACCGGCGACCGCGCGGTCGTCGCCCGTTTTGCTGAATGGCCGAAGGAACTGCATGACACGCTGCTTGCGCGCATTCGCGGTTTGACCAGACAACTGGAATCGCGCGTTCGCGCGCTGGCCCCGTCGCGTACCGACACACTCAAGGACGAGATCATCTCTCGCGTTTTTGACGACCCGCAACGGATCAAGGGGATGGTGACGCTCGAAGGCGGCCTGTCCGGCTCCGAATACGCCAAGGCCGGAGCGCTCGAATACGGCGCGCCGGGACACAAGGGCAGGCAGAAGGTTTCCGCCTACCGGCGCAGCATCACGGAAGCTTTTGGACGGGATATTTCGCCGATGAGCATCGAGGTGAAAACCCATTTGCGCGCCGCCCATATCGAAGAGCGCTTTTACCTGCGCGGAGGCCTCGCCGGTATGGAAGCGGAAGCGGTCACGGAACTGACGGCGGCGATAAACGAGCGGCTCAAGGAATAACGCATGCGCGAAGACATCGTCGAGGCGCTGTTCCAGCTTGCGCTGACGGCGACGACCTTCAACACCAGCGGTCGTCGCCTGCAGCTATGGAGCAAGGTTTCATCGTTTCCAGCGTTGTTTATCCAGTCCACCGGCACCCATTATGCGCCACGCGATATTCGCGGCCTGCCGCCCAAACGCACGATTACGGCGGAACTCTGGGTTTATACGGATGTCGGCAAAGACCCGAACGCCAACCCCGAACAGGCCTTGAACGACATCATCGACGCGATCGAAACCACGCTGGCTCCAAACACCGTGAGTGGCGTCCAGACGCTCGGCGGTCTGGTCTCGCATGCCTGGATCGAAGGCGAGATCGAACAGTTCCCCGGCGTGCTCGACGGCATCGCCAAAGCCATCATCCCCGTAAAGATTCTGGTTCCGTAAATCGGGTTTCGACCCCGATCAACCGAAGACGTTCCACCGGCCCGCCGCTGGAAAGCCGCCCTGCGCCCTTCGGCAAGGCATCCGCACCGTCGTGACGACGGCGCATCCCTTCGATGGAGAGACCCATGCCTTACGAGCAGTACAATTTCGGCGCCGGAACCCTGTTCTTTGTGCGCACCGATATCGCCGCGCCCACGCCCACCCGCATTGGCACCTTGCAAGACGTCAGTGTCGACATGTCCTTCGATGCCAAGGAACTCTACGGCCAACTGCAGGCGCCTGTCGCCGTCGCCCGCGCCAAGATGAAGATCACCGGCAAGGCCAAGTTCGCCAAGATCAACGCCCGCGCCCTTAACGACGCCTTTTTCGGCCAGACGCTTGCCACCGGCGAGCAAATCCAGATCGTCGACGAAGGCGCACCTGCGGGAACGGCCATTCCGGCCACGCCGTACCAGATCGTCGTCGCCAACGGGGCGGCCATGTCGTCCGGCAATCCGGGCGTCGACCTCGGCGTGTTCAATGCCGCCACCGGCATCCAGATGACGCGCGTGGCCTCGGCTCCTGCCGCAGGACAGTACAGCTGCGACATGACCGCGGGCACCTACACTTTCAGCGCCGCCGACGAGGCCGCCGGGGTCAAAGTGCTGATTTCCTACGCCTATTTCGAGACGACGACCGGCAACCGCATCACCGCCTACAACCAGCTGATGGGCTGGTCGCCGATCTTCCGGCTCAACCTCGGCAACAGCTTTCAGGGCAACAAGCTGGCGCTGACCCTTTACCAGTGCCTGCCGACCAAGACCACATGGGACTTCAAGAACGAGGACTTCACCGTTCCGGACTTCGAGTTCTCGGCCTTCGCCGACAGCATGGGCCGTGTCTTCGACTGGTCGAGCGATCTGTGATGCCCGGCAACCGTTCGGCCTTTCTCGACATGCTGGCCTGGTCAGAAGGCACGTCCACGATTCCGGGCAGCGACAACGGCTACAATGTTCTCTGCGGATCGACGCCGAAACATCCGCTGCTGTTCGACAGCTATGCCGACCATCCGCGCGTGTTTAATGCCGATCTGGATTCCACGGCAGCGGGCCGCTACCAGCTGCTCGAAAGATATTACGACGCCTACAGGCAAAAACTTGGTCTGCCGGATTTCTCGCCCGCCTCGCAGGACGCGATCGCGCTGCAGCAGATCACCGAGCGCCGGGCGCTGGCTGATATTGATGGCGGGAACATCACGCTCGCCATTCTCAAATGCTCGACCATCTGGGCGAGCTTGCCCGGCGCGCCTTATGGCCAACGCCAGAACAATTTGAGCGACTTGCAGGCCATTTATCTCAAAGCCGGTGGAACGCTGGCTCTCAATTCGTGAACGACATTCCCCAATCAACCGTCGATCCGCTTGCGCGGCGCGGACAGCCGGTTGCATTTAACAAGCCGCGATGGAGAAAAGACATGGGCATTATTCAAAACGTCGAACAGTTTTTCGAGAATTTGTGGACGAACGTCCTCAAACCGGACGTGCAGAAAGCCGAGCAAGTCGTTGAGGTGTTTTTCGAGTCGGCGGAAACGGCGGTCGAGAACGAACTCGGCGTCGAAGGTCTCAAGATCGTGACCGACGCGGTATCGGCAGCAGAAACTGCTGGCGGAACCGGCCTGCAGAAGCTGGCTGCGGCGCAAGCGGCGATCGCCACCGATCTCTCGGCGGCGAACCTCGTCAATGTCGCGCAGAACACGATCAACGTCGCCATCGAGGGCGCCGTTTCTCACCTGAAAACTGCGCAGGCGCAAAGCGCATCGCAGGCGGCTGCTGGCAACGACAACAACGGCGGAACATCCGGCTCGACGGACGGTGCGACGGACGGCGTTTCCGCATCTACGGCAGGCACGATGAACCCGTCCACCAAGTAACGATAAACCTTCTATCGGGAGCAGAATCATGAACGTCCTCGGCCTTGCCGTCTCGGCGCTGCGGAACTTCCAACCCACGACGAGCGTCCTGGCCGGGGGCGCGGCAAGCGTCATCACTTGCGCCCTCGGCGCGGTGCTGGTCGCCGCCGGTGTCGCCATACCGCCCATCGGCATTTTCGGCCTCACGGCAGCGACGCCACTTACCATGACGATGGTCATGAGCGCAGCCGTTCCGATTGGGCATGTCGTGACCGCGCTTGTGCCCGACAGTGTCAATCAGCAGCTGAAGGGCCTCGCGCAAAAGCTGCGGATCGACGTCGAAGAACTGCGCAGCTTTATTCCGCAGGAATACTACTCCGACGCCGATTTTCCGCACGGGCGCAACGGCGCGTGATCCAAACCACTCGAACCATTGGAGAACTTCATGAACGAAACCATCACGTTGGGCGGTCAGGAATTCCCGGTCGCGCCGCTGACTTTGGGGCAAATGCGGCAGGCTGGCCCCGCCTTCACCCGCATCGGCATCGACAGCACCGAAGGCATGGGGGCGCAGACCACCATCCTTTATCTCGCCATGCATGCGGCCAACCCAGCCGTCACGCCTGCCGATGTCGACGCCATCGTCGGCGTTACTTTTCCCGAATTGAAAACGGCGGTGGAAAAAGTGGCCAAACTGATGGGCGTCGAGATGCGGGCAATTGAACCGGGGGAAGTCCAGCCGGTCGCACCGGCTCCAGCCTCGGCGACCTCGACTGGGTCGACATCTACGGCAGCCTGATGACGGCCTGCGGTTATACCGCCGCCGAAATCGATGCGCTTCCGTTTCCGGCCTATCTCGATCTCCTCTCTTACTGGCGCAAAAACCCGCCTGCGCATTTGCTGCTGAAATGGTTCGTACACTTTCAAACAACTTAAGCTGAGGCTTCGGAAAAGCGGTTACAGAATAATCCCGAATGGCCTTAATCTTGTTGGCAATTGGCTTGGTGCGCCGGGACTTAAGGCTTCCCGTTCCCATGCCATGATGGTCGTAACAGCGATGGCCTGACGATTCGTGATAGCGCTTGCTCCGACTGTCGTGCTGCTTTCGGCTACAGCCCGCAAGACAGATAGCGCTCGTTGGCGCAAACTGGGGTTTTCCAAGGCCTCGCCTATAACCAGACGAAAGTTGTCTTCCCAGTGAGGGTGTTGGATTTGGCCAAGAATGCCAAGAGGGTGTGACGGTATTTCGACGTTTGCTACAGACCCGCTACTCTCCCTCATGGGAGACCCGGTTAATGTCGGTTCTGCCGATTGCGAAGAGAATAATGCATGAGCCAAAGAACCATTACCAGACGGCTTACTCCATTGAATAACCGCCTTTTTCGTTTTGTCCCGTCCGTAAGGCTTAGCACCGGATGGTTTGCTGCTTTCACGTCTTGCTGTAGCTGCCGTGGCTGCAAGTTTCGCTTCCAGTGCCGGGGACAGCATTATAGGGAGCAGAGAAAACGTGCCGGTGATAACCGGCTTGCCATCAAGCGTGTCTTTCCTGTTGCCGCGTATAATCCCGTTGCTCGTGATGAATGTTCTAAGCCGCTGACGCACCCCATCTATTTTGTGACTTGGAGATTGGCTTGCAGCCTGCCACGCGGGCGCCTCGTCGGGATCGATCCAAACCGCGCTTTTGCGAGCAATGCCGCCGAGCCATTCGAGCAAGGCATTCGCTCGAAACGCCAATTGCGAAGAAATGACGCCATCGTTTTCCGGAAGCGGTAATTGCCAGCGGTTCCATAAATGCTTGCGGTCATCCTGCGCCTGAAACTGCCGATCAATCAACCACAAGTAGGCTTTTGCAAGACGCACAGGCATGTCCGCATGAATACGAAGGGCTTGGCTTTCTGCGCGACACATTCCGATAAGGGTGCTGAAATCCCGCCCAAGGGCAAAGTTCCTGAGCAAAGATGACGCGTAGAAATTCTCGTACGGCGTATCGCCACGGACAATCCTTGCCTTCATTTGGGCCAGCTTTGACGCCGCGTTTTTCTGATCGCTACCAAGAACGTTCTCGCCGTGAGGATCGACATCCCCACCATCATGACCTTCCTCAGGAGCGTCGCCACCTTCAATCTTTCCTTTAACTTCGATAACGAGATAGCGCGTCCCCGCAGCATGTAAGGCCTTGGCTAGATACACATAAGACCTTAATGGATCATGCCAGTCATATCCTCGCCTGTAGTCAAAGGTGATTTGCGGGATAAATGAAGGCGCAATGGGGCCTGCAAGAGCGCGGTCAACAGCAGCGCGTGCCAACGGATTGGAAGACGCAGCCATGTCTTGAAGGTTTAGCCCCTCGGTTGACTGGCTGCAGGCGTGAAGAAACGCTTCGACAGGAATGCGGAATAAATGCCCCAAATAATTTTTGGTATGAGCATCCGCAACGAAGAAAGGGTCTTGATCGCCAGTAAATCGCGGGGGCGCTCTCCTGACGTAGTGACAGACGCCCGAAGAGGATGCGCCAAGGGGTAATGCTCCGAAATCGGTATCTCTTATGTCTTTAAGCATAGGTCAAACGCTCGTGAATATGCATGTTTCGGGCAATTTTATGTTGGCATGGATTTCCAAGACGCGCATCCTGTTTGCCAAAAATGTGGGGCAATACCGCACAGACTTACCCACAGAATTTTCGCGCCGTTGTATCTATTAATGATTGCAACCTCAACAAGAAAACGATGCACAACCCGCTCTCACGCTTCAAACGCCGTTGAGCCAAGTCTAAATTTCCTGAATTTTTGGCTAACTAACAGAAATAAATGCAACAAATCAACTGTAGTTGTTGGTTAAAATACTTTCGTTAACCTCTGGGGCTCGAAAATCTAACTCGTTATCCTCTGCTTTCTGTCATCTGTCCTATGTCCTCAAACATTGCCGTCACCATCAACGCCGACGTCTCCGGCCTCACCGCCAAGCTCGCCGTCGCCAAGGCCGATCTGTCGGCTACGACCGCCGAACTGCGCAACATGGCGGCGCAGATGCGCGCGGCGGGCGCGTCCGCCTCCGACGAGCTGAAAGCGGGCCTCGCCAAAACGGCCTCTGCAGCGGCCTCGGCGCAGGGCAGCGTGGCGCGGCTGCGTTCAGAATTGCAGGCGGCGCGCGGGCCGATGGATGGCGTGTCGGCGGCGGGCGAGCATCAGGCGGGCGTGTTCCGCGAAAAGCTGATTCTCGCCCACGAAACCTTGATGGGTAATTACAAGCGCATGGCGGGCTCCATGATGGTGCTGTCCGAGCGCACCGGCAGCCTTGGCGGCGCGATAGGCGCGCTGGTGACGCCCATGACGCTGGTAGTCGCCGCCGTGGTCGCCGTCGCGGGAGCCTTTGTCGGGGCGCTCGCTTCCGCCGAGCGCTGGAACGAATCCTTCGGCGAGATCAAGGCCGCGATGGACGCGACCGGCCAGGGCATGAACGTCAGCCGCGCCCAGCTCTCCTCTTATATTGACTCCATCCGCCAGCTTCACGGCGCGAACACCGAAACCGCGACCGAGATGGTCGAGATGTTCGCGCGGCAGCGCGATATCGGCGTCGGTTCCTATGCCGCGTTGGGACTGGCTGCTGCCGGTTACGCCCGCGTCACCGGCAGCGACGTTCCCAAGGCGGCCGGAGAACTGGTCGCGGCGCTGAATGGCGGCTATGACAGCCTTGCGAAGCTCGACCAGCGCTTCTCGTTCCTGTCGACCGAACAGGCGCAGGCGATCCACGACTTCGACGCCAGCGGCCAGAAGGCGCAGGCCTATGCCGTCGCCATCGGCGCTCTTCAGGCCAAATTCGGGCCATTGATCAATGACGGGCTGACGCCGTTTCAGCACAGCACGAACGATCTCAAGAACGCCTGGCAAAATCTTACCCGCGCCATCGGCGACAGCAGTTGGGCGAACGCCTTTGTCGCAGGCGTCTCCCATGTGCTTGAAGGCGTGGCATGGCTGGTCAACGGTTTCCATAGCGCCAAACAGGCGGTTACGAGTTTCTCAGCCAGCGCATCCATTCCCGCTGCCGGTGTTCCCGCAGCGGGGGGCAGCGGCGGCGGCGAACAACTCCGGATTCTGCGCGAAATCCAGGACGAGAATTTCCGCCTCAAGGCCGACGACGCCGAACGCGACCGCATCAAGAAGGAACTGGCGAGGGACGAGGAAGCGCTCAAGACCGCGACCGGCGGCGAAGCCGCGCTCATCCGCGACAACATCGCCTTGTTGCAGCGCCAGCAGCGTGAGGTCAACAACCGCGTCGGCGCCGGGCAGATGCAGGATCTGCGCGACCAGCTCGAGCAGGAACTGGTGCAACGCCGCCTGATCGGCGACCAGGAAAAGCAATACGAACTGCGCTATTGGCAAGAGCATCTGGAGCAGGTGCAGGCGGGATCCAAGGCTGAACTCGAGATCCGCAAGCAGATCGCCACGCTGCAGCACGATCTCGGCACCAAGGCGCTGTCCGACGAATGGCAGAACTTCTCCGAGGCCATGCGCCTCAGGATCGAGGCCTCGAAAAGCAACGTCGCGCAGCAGATCGCGCTTGCCGAACAATGGGTCGAAAAGGGCAAAGACCTCTACGGCAATGACATCAAAAACTACAAGACCGCGCTCGACGAGAAAACGCGCCTCCTGCAGCAACAAATCCAGGACGACCGCAAAATCCACGAGATTGCCTTAGCCAGCCGCGCCGAGATCGCCAGGATCGACCTTGCGGGAACGCCCGCGCCGAAAGGCAAAGGCAGCATTCTCGACTCGCTGTTCGGCGATGTTGATGGTTCCGGCGCGAAGGCCGATCTCGACCGGCGCATGGATGCGCTGAAGGCTGAGTTTGTCGCCAAGCAAACTGAGTTCAACGACGTCATCAATGACAGCAACAGCGCGCCGGTGCAGATCGCCGAGGCCGAGGCGAAACTGGCGGCGGCTACAGAGCAATACGCCGTCGATGCCGCCAATCTCAACAAACAGGCGGCGCAACAGGTGACGGAGGCCTGGGAAAACGCTTTCGCGCCCATCGAACATGCTTTCGACTCCTCAATCGAAGGCATGCTGCGCGGCACGCAGACGCTGCAGGACGGCATGCGCAAACTGGCGCAGTCGATGGTGCTGAGCTTTATCCAGTCCGGCATCAAACAAGCCTTCGCGGGTCTGGCGGCGCAACTATCGCGCCTCACCGCGCCGGTATTGGGCGAGCCTGCCCTCGCGAAAGCGGGGGGTGGCGCGTTGCTGGGCTTCGGCGGTGGCACGGCGGGGATCGGCGGCCAGGCGGCGCAAAGCGCGGCGCTCACCGCCAACACTACCGCACTCACCTCCCTGACGGCAGCGCTGACCGGCCATGGCGCGGTTGTCACCGCCAACACCACGGCGACCACGGCGGGAACGGCGGCGACCACCAGTAACACCGCCTCACAGACCAGCAACCTGATCGGCAACACCGTCCAGACGGGTGTCAACACCAGCGCCATCACGGCCAACACGGCGGCGCTGTCTTCGGAATCGGCGTCCTCGGGCGGCGGGATTTTCGGCGACGTTCTCAGCTTTCTGCCCGCCTTCGATGTCGGCACCGACAACGTCCCGCGCGACATGGTGGCGCAAATCCATCAAGGCGAAATCATCGTGCCCGCCGCGCAGGCCACCAATCTCCGTTCCGGCCAGTCGATGCTGGGCTATAGCCGCTCCTCTGTTATGACGCTGCCAACCGGAGCCGCCGAAAACATGAGGTTCGCCAACGCGAACGAGCCGCCCTCTGGCGTTGGCAACACCTACAACTCACGTTCGTCTGGCGACACCAACTTCCACTATTCGCCCACGATCAACGCGGGCAGCAACGTCGATCTCGAAGCCATGCTGACCCAGCAAGGGGCGACCATGCGGCGGTGGCTCAACAACCAGATGCGGAACGGGTCGTTTAGGACGTAGGAACACATGGCACTCATCAAATGCGCCGGGTTTGATTACCTGACGCCGCTGGCTCCGGCTTCGGCGCTGGCGAGCCTTGGCTTCACCAACGCCCTGATCCTGCCGGGACAGGGGCGCGCTGGCGGCGGCTGCGCGAAACTGGGGCAGATCAATCTGCCTGCGCGGCTTGGCGCCTTCTACTGCGGTTTCGCGCTCGGCAATCCTTCGGGCATCGAGATCGACTTTAACGACTCGACCAAGGGCACGAACTTCAAGCTCGGCTTCAGCACGGCTGGGGCGATCACCTGCACGCCGCAATCTTCGGTGAACGCCGTGTCGTCGCCGCCTATGGCCGTGATACCCGGCGCGGTCTGGCAATACATCGAGGTCTATGGGCTGATCGCCAACACGGGCGGGGCCGTTATCGTGCGGGTCAACGAGGCGGTCGTGCTGTCGCTGGTCTCGGCGGACACCTCCAGCAACAACTCGAGTGGCGTCGATCAAATCAGCTTCGGCAACAACGCCTCCACCCTTGTCGACGACTTTTATATCTGCGACACCGGCGGCGCGGCGTTGAACAATTTTCTCGGCAACACCCGCGTCCCGGCGCAAGTGCCGAACGGGGCCGGAGCCTCGACGCAGTGGACGCCGACCGGCTCGGCCTCGGCCAACTGGCAGCTGGCCAGCAATCCCTATATGGACGATTCCTCCTACGTGTCCTGCGCTACGCCGGGCGATATCGATCTTTATGCCCTGTCGCCCGTCGCCAACTCGCCGCTTATTCAAGCGGTGCAAAGCATCATCGTCGCCCGTCAGGACGATTCCGGCCAGCGTCAGATCAAATCCATCATTCAGTCGGGAACGGCTCAGGCCACGGGCGCTGTCGTTAACACCAATGCCGGATATGCCGCCCACACCGATATCTTTGTTTCCGATCCCAACACCGGTGGCAGCTGGACATATCCGGCGGTGAACGCGCTGCAGGTCGGCGCGGAACTCGTCACCTGACATGTCCTGTCGCGTCAACCTTATCGTCGCCGAAAGCGCGGCGAAAGGTGTCGCGCCAGTCCGCGCCAATCTGATCGGAACGGAAGCGGTCGCCAAAGGAACCGCGCCGGTACGGCAGGCCTATGCCTGCGCCGAGGCCGTTGCCAAGGGCAATGCGCCGCTGAGGATCGCCTTCGTCGCGCTCGAATTTTTGATCCTTGTCGGGAGTCCTCCCACCGTGAGCACAGAAAAGTTCCCGCTGTCGCCCGGCCTCGGCTGGAGCGTGCATGTCGCGCCGAAGTTCAAGACCCGCGTCGCCGATCATGTATCGGGGCGCGAGATCCGCGCCGCCTGGCAGCAAAACGCCATCTACGACCTGACGCTGAGTTTCGAGCTTCTGCGCGGCGACGCCACGCAGGAGATCCAGACCCTGATGGGCTTCTTTCTGGCGCGGCAGGGCCAGTACGACACGTTTCTGCTTGATCTCGGCGCGGTGACGCAGAATACGGCGGACAGTTACGTCACGATGGGGGCGCAAGGAACCGGCGACGGCACGACCACGGTGTTTACGCTCAAGCGCACTGTGGGCGAAGCAAGCGAGCCGGTGGGCTACGTCTTTTCCGCCGATCTATCGGCTGTCTATGTCGCGGGCGTCTTGCAAGACCCGGCCAGCTATTCGTTTGCGTCGCCCAACACGCTGACCTTCAACACGGCACCGGCCAACGGTAGCCAGATCACGGCTTCGTTCCGTTATTACTTTGTCTGTAGGTTTGCTGCTGACGCGCAGGAGTTCGAGGAGTTCATGGCCAATCTCTGGATGCTGCACGAACTCAAGCTGGTGACGGTGATCCCATGAAATCCGCTCCCGCCGCTGTCATCGCGGCCTTGCAGACGAACCGCGCGCTTGCCTTCGCCGACTGCTTTACCCTTACGCTCGACGATGGAACGGTCGCCCGATACACCAACGCCCAATACACGATCACGATCCCGCAGCCGGGCAACCCGGCGTTGGTGTTTGTTGCGGGAGACATTCTGATCGACGGGCTGAAACTGAAACAGACCTGTGGCGTCGATATCGACGAGCAGTCGATCGATATCTCGTTTAAGGCCACTTCGACCATTGCCGGATTACCGTGGCCGATCGCTGTGCGCGAAGGCAAGTTTGACGGCGCTGTGATTGAGCGGGCGCGCGCGGTGCTGACGGCTCCCGGCGGATCGGTGATCGGCGGCGCTGCGGTCGTGATGTTTCACGGTCTTGTTGCCACGGTCGACAATATCGGTCGCCTTAGCTGCAAGATGACCGTCAAATCCATGCTCAACAAGCTTGCCGTCGATATGCCGCGCGATATCTGGCAGCCGGGATGTCTCAACACGCTCTATGACGGGTTCTGCACGATGGTCAAAGCGGCCAACGGCGCGTCCGGCACGGTCGGGGCCAGCCCCACGCTGACCTTCATTCCGTGGGCGGGATCGACGCAAGACACCTATGACCAGGGCACTATCACCTTCGAAAGCGGGGCCAATGTCGGCGTCTCGCGCACGGTGCGGCTGTCGACAACGGCGGGGCTGACCTTGTCCCGTCCCCTTGATTATCTGCCCGCCGTCGGCGATGGCTTCGTCGTTTATAAGGGCTGCGACAAGACGATGGCAACCTGCAAGAACCGGTTTAACAACCTCGGCAATTTTCGCGGCTTTCCTTTTGTGCCACCCCCCGAACTGTCGATGTACTGACATGACCGAAAGCGAACAACGCAACGCCGTGGTCACAGAAGCCCGGCGCTGGATCGGCACGCCTTATCACCATCAGGCCGATGTGCTGGGCGCTGGCGTCGATTGCGGCATGCTGCTGGTGCGCGTGTATGTCGATGCGGGCATTGTGCCGCCATTTGATCCGCGACCCTATTCCCCGCAATGGCATCTGCACCGCGACGATGAACGGTATCTCGGTTTTCTGCGGGGACACGGGGCGGAAGTGTCGGTGCCGGAGCCGGGCGACATCGTGGTGTGGAAGATCGGTCGCGCCTACGCCCATGGCGGCATCGTCACCGGCTGGCCGCTGGTGGTTCATGCTTACCAGCCCGAAGGCATGGTCGTGGAATCCGACATCTCGTTGCCTTCGCCTTTATCCGAAAACCAAGACCGCCGTTTCTTCAGCCCATGGAGGCGTAAGTGAGCTGGCTCTTCGGCGGCGGCGGAAAATCGGTCAAACCGCAATTCACCGACATCGCCGTCAACACCTCGATCGCCACGCTGCCGGTGCCGCTGATCTGGGGCCGCGCCGCTGGCAGCATCAACCTGCTGTGGTACGGCAACTTCCGCGCCATCGCCCAGAAGGTTCACGGTGGCAAGGGTGGAGGCAGCGGCTGTTTCGCGCCGGAGACGCGCGTGTCGACGCCAAACGGCCCCCGCGCCATCGCCGACATGCAGCGCGGTGATCCCGTATGGTGCACCGATCCGGAAACGGGCGCGAGGATCATCGGTCGAGTTAAACTGGTTCACAAGCATGACGTGGCCAACGACAGCCACGACCGCATGCTGCGCATTCGCCATGAACGCGGCGAGATGCATGTCACGGAGAACCATTATCTCTGGCGTGACGGCGAGCAACGGATCGAGGCCAGGGACTGGAAGATCGGCGATAAGCTGGTTCATGAAGATCATGGTTCGGTAGCGATCAACGAGATCGTGCCGTCGCTCGATATCGCCTTCACCTGGAATCTCACCGTCGAACCTCACCATAATTATTTTGCCGACGGCGTGCTAGTGCATAACGGCGGCGGCAGCAAGACCGGCAGCTACGATTACCAGGCGGGCGTCATCTTCGGCATTTGCGCAGGGCCGATCAATGGCTTCGGCAACATCTGGAAGGGCAAGGATCAATATGGCAGTCCGGGCGCTCTGGGACTGACAGCTTATCTCGGCAGCGCCACGCAGACGGCATGGGGCTGGCTCACCTCATTCAACGCGGCTCAGGCGCTGAACTACCGGAACATCGCC
>CAIQVS010000285.1 GCA_903875345.1 uncultured Pseudomonadota bacterium
ATGCTGTTTTTAAGCAAGCCATGAAGTCGTTCATAGTGAAAATGTTAGGAGAGTGGCCTGAAGAGGTGGAGTACGCATTTTTTAGTAAGGGCTTTTGTAGCATGCCAATTCAGGTGATTATGCATGAAGGTATTCGCATAGGGTGTTTTGCGATTTTTGAAGAAGAACAGCGGGTGACTGTCCAGCGAATGTATATGTCCCCACAATGGCAAAACGCAGGCATCGGCAGTTGGGTGATAAGCGAGGCGCTTAAGCTATCCCATGAAGTCCGAAAGCCGCTTATAACAGAAGTCCTTGCGAACAATGATCTGGCAATTGAATTTTATCTGCACAAGGGCTTTAAAAAAATACGCGAACAACCTGATGACCCGATCATACAGTTAGTTATCATGCATCAAGATACAGAACAATATTGTGTGCCATGAACGAGCATTTTAACGCCCGATTTTTCACTAACCAGCCAATCGCTTTCAGCTGTTGCGTTTTTCGGCACCCCGCCTCAGCGTCATTGCGTTCATGCGACCTGCGATATTTGGTAAGAATACGTAGAGTTTATGCGGGCAAAGTCATTTCTTCGCCTCAATCACCAACCCGTCGCGGTTCGCGCCGACCATGACCGTTTCGCCGTCAAGGATTTTTCCGGCGAGAATATCCTGCGCCAACGTGTTTTGCAGCGTGCGCTGGATGACCCGTTTTAACGGCCTCGCGCCATAGACCGGGTCGTACCCTGCTTCCGCCAGCCATTCGAGAGCGGGTGGTGTGACATCCAGCGTGATCTTGTGTTCGGCCAGCAATTTCCGCAACCGTTCGAGCTGTACCGTGACAATCGCCGCCATATTGCCGCGCGATAGCCGCCGGAAGATCAGAATTTCATCGAGCCGATTAAGAAATTCAGGCCGGAAGTGCCGCCGCACTGTTTCCAGAACCTGATCCTTTGTGCGCGGCGCAAGCTCTACGCCTTCGTCGTGGGCGATAAAATCTGCACCGAGGTTTGACGTCAATACGATCAACGTATTCCGAAAATCGACAACGCGGCCTTGCCCGTCAGTCAGGCGACCGTCATCCAGAACCTGCAGCAACACGTTGAACACGTCTGGATGTGCTTTCTCGACTTCGTCGAACAGGACGACTTGATAGGGGCGGCGGCGTACAGCTTCGGTCAGGCCGCCGCCTTCGTCATAACCGACATAGCCGGGTGGGGCGCCAATCAACCGCGCCACCGAATGCTTTTCCATATATTCGGACATGTCGACGCGCACCATCGCCTGATCGTCGTCGAACAAAAATTCGGCCAGAGCCTTGGTCAGTTCCGTTTTGCCGACTCCCGTCGGGCCGAGGAACAGGAAGGATCCGATGGGACGGTTGACATCCTGCAATCCTGCGCGAGCGCGGCGTACGGCGTTGGCAACGGCGATCACGGCTTCGTCCTGTCCGATGACGCGTTTGCTGAGATGCTCCTCCATCTTGAGCAGCTTGGCGCGTTCGCCTTCCAGCATTTTGTCGACCGGAACGCCTGTCCAGCGGCTGACGATCGAGGCGATGTCAGAATCCTTAACGGCTTCATTCAGCATCGCGTTTGATGTCTTGTTTTCTGCCTCGCGCAATTTGCGTTCGAGTTCGGGAATGATGCTGTAGGTCAGCTCACCCGCGCGGGTGTACTCGCCCTTGCGCTGCGCCAGTTCCAGAGCATGCCGCGATTCCTCGATCTGCTCCTTCAGTTTTCGCGAGCTGTTGAGCTGCTCTTTCTCTATCTGCCAGCGCGAGGTCAAATCGGCGGACTGTCTCTCCAACGTCGATAGCTCTCCTTCCAGTTTCACCAGCCGATCCTGCGACGCCGTATCGCTTTCCTTCTTCAGCGCTTCGCGTTCGATTTTTAACTGGATGATTCGGCGGTCGATCTCGTCGATTTCTTCCGGCTTGCTGTCTGCCGCCATGCGCAGCCGCGCCCCGGCTTCGTCAATCAGGTCAATGGCTTTATCGGGCAGGAAACGGTCGGTGATATAACGATTAGATAAAGTCGCCGCCGCGACAATCGCGCTGTCGGTTATGCGCACACCGTGATGCAGTTCATATTTTTCCTTGAGGCCGCGCAGGATCGAAATCGTGTCCTCGACGGTCGGCTGGTTGACGAAAACGGGCTGGAACCGCCGCGCCAGCGCCGCGTCTTTTTCGATATATTTGCGGTATTCATCGAGCGTCGTTGCGCCGACGCAATGCAGATCGCCGCGCGCGAGCGCCGGTTTCAGCATGTTGGAGGCGTCCATCGCGCCGTCGGTTTTTCCGGCGCCGACAAGAGTATGGAGTTCGTCGATGAAAATAATCACTTCGCCCGATGCAGCGGAGATTTCCTGCAGAACAGCCTTTAGGCGCTCCTCGAACTCGCCGCGATATTTCGCGCCCGCCACCAACGCGCCGAGATCAAGCGCGAGCAGGCGTTTGTCCTTCAGGCTTTCCGGCACGTCGCCGCGCACGATGCGCTGCGCGAGTCCTTCGACAATGGCGGTCTTGCCGACGCCCGGCTCGCCGATCAACACCGGATTGTTTTTCGTGCGCCGAGCCAGCACCTGAATCGTACGGCGAATTTCCTCGTCGCGGCCGATAACGGGATCGAGCTTGCCCTCGCGTGCTGCTTTGGTCAGATCGCGCGAATATTTGTTGAGCGCGTCATAACCTTCCTCGGCGTTGGGGGAATCCGCCTTGCGTCCACCGCGCATCTCGTTGATCGCGCGGTTAAGCGACTCCGCCGTCGCGCCGGATTCGTTCAAAATGCGTTGCGCGCTCGTGTTTGCGGCCAGAGCCAGCGCGACCAGTAAGCGTTCGGCGGTCACGAAACTGTCGCCTGATTTCTTGGCGATTTCCTCGGCGGAAACCAGCACCCGCGCCAGTTCGGGGGACATATGCAGTCGGTCGGCTCCGTCCCTTGCGTAGACTTCGGGGATTTTCTTGAGTTCGTCTTCGGTCGCGCGCAGGGCTTTTTGCGGATCGCCACTCGCCGCGCGGATTAATCCTGCGGCCAGACCTTCGCGGTCATCGAGCAGGACTTTCAGAAGATGTTCCGGCTTCACCTGCTGGTGATGCTTGCCGACGGCCAGCATCTGCGCCGCTTGCATAAAGCCTTTGGAACGTTCGGTATAGTTGTCGAAATCCATGAATTCCCCACTCCTGTTGCGCAATCAGGCCGTATGAGAGATGTAGGCACGCACGTGCGAATTGCAAGGTTTATCAAACGAAAGTTTTGGCTACGCCGCCGCAACCCTCGGCATATGCTGTTTCCGCCAGAGAAGATCCAGCGCATCGACCAACGCGTCGATCATTGCGTCGGTATGGAACGGCGTTGGCGTTAGACGCAGGCGCTCCTGACCGATCGGCACGGTCGGGTAGTTGATTGGCTGTACGTAAATATCGGCGTTCGTGTACAGCCAATCGGCAACGCCCTTGCAGCAATGTGCCCCGCCGACCAGCAAAGGCACGATATGGCTTTCCGACGGCATCAACGGCAATCCGGCTTGCCGCAGTTTTTCGCGTAGGCGGTTGGCTTGGCGTTGTTGCTGGGCGCGGCGGTCATGCGCAGTTTTCAGGACATTGAGGCTGGCGAGCGCTCCGGCGGCCAGCGCGGGCGGCAACGAGGTCGAGAAAATAAACCCCGGCGCGTGGCTACGAATGGCGTCGATCATCACGTTCGTGCCGGTAATGTAGCCTCCGGCAACGCCGAACGCCTTGCCGAAGGTGCCTTCGATAATGTCGAATTGATCCTGTACGCCGTCACGTTCGGCAACGCCCGCGCCCGACGCGCCATACAAACCAACCGCATGAACCTCATCCAGATACGTCAAAGCGCCATATTTCTTGGCGAGCGCCGCGATATGGCGTAAAGGCGCAATCGTGCCGTCCATTGAATAGACGCTTTCGCAAGCGACGAGCTTCGGCGCATTTTGCGGCGCGGCGGCGAGTTTGATCTCAAGTTCGTCGAGATCATTATGTGCGAAGACATATTTTTCAGGATGATGGCGCGTGATGCCCGCGATCATAGAAGCGTGATTTTTCTCGTCGGAAAAAACGATACAGCCGGGCAGAAGCTTGATGAGAGTCGAAAGCGTAGCCTCGTTCGAAACGTAACCGGAGGTGAACAGCAGGGCGGATTCCTTCTGATGCCATTCGGCCAGTGCGCGCTCCAGTCGCGTATGGATCAACGTATTGCCGCTGATGTTGCGCGTGCCGCCGGAGCCCGCCCCCCATTGGGCGACGGCGTCCTGCATCGCGCGGATAACATCGGGATGTTGCCCCATGCCGAGATAATCGTTCGAACACCAGACGGTGACGCGCTTTGCGCCGCCTTCGCCGTGCATCAACGCATAGGGAAATTCGCCACACAAACGCTCAATGACGGCAAAAGTGCGGTAACGTCCGTCTGTTTTCATCAGGTCGATATTGCGCGCGAAATGCTGGTGATAATTTTCAGGGGTCCAGAGCATGATCGACAAACTGCCTAACGATGAACGACTCGTAGACTTTCCATATTTTATTATGATTAAGCAAGAGTCGATTGGCGGATAGGGATGGGCTCAAGCTGTAGGCGTGCTTGGACGAGGGACAAAAGGCAAACGTCGCGTCGGAGGGTTTGGAAGAGGAACGCCAAGCGCAGAATAATCTCGCAGAGCATCGGCATAGATCGCCTTGCCGGTAAGCTTATGCATTCTTTTTGCCAGCGCGGCCAGATAGGGGCGATTGGCGGCAGCAATGATGTTACGGTTTGATGCGGAGTTTGTCTTCTGCAAGAGAAACAAATAATGGACAGAATAACCAGCCAATCCGTATGCGACAATCAAGCGTTCGTCCATGCGTAGAGCCGCCAAGGCATTGTATCTGTCGCAAAACTCCCTGAGATTCTGTGGCCGTGCGCTCAACACGGTCGATAAGTCCCGTTCGGGACGGCCAAACTCTTGCTGATCCCAATCAATAACGCCATAGGTGTGGCTTTTTAGAATATTTCTGGGATGAAAATCGCGGTGCAGAAGTGTTGCCGATTGTTCCGAAGGCGTGAACCGGTCAATGTCTTTTTGCAGTTCTCGGAGAAGGTTTTGTGTTTTCACGTCCACTCTTACTCTGGCGGCACTTGCCCATGCCAGAAACGAGTCGAGCCCTTGTGAAACCTCTTGTTTGTCTTTTTTAACTGGCACATGAATTTTTGCGGCGACGGCGATGATTTCCTGCATTTGTCGCCTGACGGTGATCTTGGTTCTGGATTGCAAAGGAGGTAATTCGTTTCCTGTAACCCGAGTCATGCGTTGCCATGCATAGTATTTCTGTTGCCCCACCTGTATGGGGAATGAAAATTTTCCGTAGTCGAGCAGCTGTGGAACAGTGACGCCGCGCCGTGTGAGTTCTTCTTGAGCCGCAGCAACATGCGCGTAATTTCCGGTACTTGTGAGGCAGATGCGGCTTTGTTTGTGACCTTCATAGAAAAGTTTAAGAACTTGATCGCCTGAAATGAAGCAGGTTCCAAAACTACCGGAGGCGACTCTTAAAATGTTTTCGGGCAGCACGATGCCGTGCTGCGCCAAGTCGGTTCGAAGTTTGGCTATCTGTTCAGTTTTATGATTTCTCTCCAAAATAAACCTCAAACGAATTCATAGAAATATAGGAAAAGGCTAACAACATTGCCTTAGAGGATCGTTAATTGATTTCCTTGTATGTGTTCATTAAAATCAACGCCAAGCAATATTGTTTCCTTTTTGTGCTATTCCAAGAAATTATTTGACCTATCGGCCTGTTGAGAGCTATTTTCAGGGCATCGCAGCCAGATGTGGAATCGTGAAGCTCAGGCGATAGCTGGGGTTCCTGTTGCGTTGCAAAACGTCGGCTTAAACTGTATTGATACCCAAGGATATTCTAACCATGACGAACGCTATGATGAAATCTACTGCTCCCGCCCCTCTGCAAGGGAAAATGTCCGCGAATTCCGATACGGCAAAAACGGCACCACACATCGCGCCGGTTGCTACGCCCGCCGTCATGACGGGTGCGGAAATTGTCATTCGCGCTCTGCAAGATCAGGGCGTAACGACGATATTCGGTTATCCGGGCGGGTCGGTGTTGCCCGTCTATGATGCTATTTTCAAACAGGACACGATCACGCATGTTCTGGTGCGGCACGAGCAGGGCGCGGCGCATGCCGCTGAAGGCTATGCGCGTTCGACCGGAAACGTCGGTGTATTGTTGGTGACGTCAGGTCCGGGCGCGACGAACGCGGTCACGGGTTTAACCGATGCGATGCTGGATTCCATCCCGCTCGTTTGCTTCACGGGGCAAGTGCCGACACATCTGATCGGCACCGACGCTTTTCAGGAAGCCGATACGGTCGGTATCACGCGTCATTGCACCAAGCATAATTATCTGGTCAAGGACGTGAACAAGCTGGCCGAGACCATTCACGAAGCTTTTCATATCGCGCGTTCCGGTCGCCCGGGGCCGGTGGTAATCGATCTGCCTAAGGATGTGCAATTTGCAGAAGGCGCTTACAAGCCGCCACAGGCGCTCAAGACCAGCTATCATCCGACCACGATACCGGCCCGTTCTGTCGTTGAGCAAGCCGTTGAAATGATGGCCAAGGCCGAGCGTCCGATTTTCTATACCGGCGGCGGCGTCGTTAATGCAGGCTCACGCGCCTGCGAGTTGTTGACTGAGTTCGTGCGCATGACCGGGTTTCCTTGCACAAGCACGCTGATGGGCTTGGGCGCGTTCCCGATGTCGGATCGTCAGTTCCTCGGCATGCTGGGGATGCACGGCACCTATGAATCCAACATGGCGATGCATGGCTCGGACGTGATGATTAATATCGGCGCGCGTTTCGACGACCGCGTCACCGGCAAGATTTCCGGCTTCGCGCCGACTGCGAAAAAGATCCATGTCGATATCGACGCCAGCTCGATCAACAAAAATATCCGCGTTGATATTCCGATCATCGGCGATGCCGCGACGGTTTTGGAGATGATGATCGAGGTCTGGCGCGAACGCGGTTATAAGGCGAAGGCCGAACCGCTCGCGGTGTGGTGGCGTCAGATCGAGGAATGGAGAAAGCGCGAATGTTTGCGCTACAGCGCCAGCGACACGATCATCAAGCCGCAATATGCTCTGGAGCGTTTGCGGGAACTGACCAAGGACAAGGACACCTATATCACCACCGAGGTGGGACAGCATCAAATGTGGGCGGCGCAATACCTGTGCTTTGACGCGCCGCACCGCTGGATGACGTCGGGCGGACTTGGAACGATGGGCTATGGCTTGCCTGCCGCGATCGGCGTTCAGATGGCGCACCCGAATTCGCTCGTGGTCGATGTCGCAGGCGAGGCCAGCATTTTGATGAACATTCAGGAAATGTCGACCGCCGTTCAGCAGCGGCTGCCAATCAAGATTTTCATCCTCAACAATCAATGGATGGGCATGGTTCGGCAGTGGCAGGAAATGCTGCATGGCGGACGCTATTCGCAAAGCTATACCGCCGCGCTGCCGGATTTCGTCAAGTTGGCCGAGGCCTTCGGCGGCGTCGGTCTTCGCGCCGAAAAACCCGCCGATGTTGATCGCGTGATCGTTGAGATGCTGAAAGTTACCGACCGCCCGACGATCATTGATGTCTGCGTCGATCAAAAAGAAAACTGCTTGCCGATGATCCCCAGCGGCAAGAACCACAATGAAATGATTTTACCGACTGATGACGGACCTATTGGCGATGTCATTAAGGGCGCTGGCAAGGCATTGGTGTAACATGATTGATACAGGTCAAAGTGGTGGCGTTTATGAACCCGGCACGTTCAATGCGCCGCGACGTTATTGTCTCGCCGTCCTCGTTGCCAACGAACCCGGCATTCTGGCGCGAGTGGTTGGCTTGTTCTCAGGTCGCGGCTACAATATCGAAAGCCTGACGGTGGACGAAATCGATGCGACCGCGCATTTCTCCCGCATTACGATTGTTACCACGGCGTCGCAGGCGACGGTCGATCAGATCGTGACGCAGCTCGCGCGCCTTATCCCCGTGCGTGAGGTCGTCAATTTGACCGAGGCGGGGAATTTCGTCGAAACCTGCATCGCGCTCGTCAAGCTGGTCTGCGATGTCAATCATCACGACAAGGCCAAAGACATCGCTCGCAAATACGCCGCCCGTATTGCCGATATGACGAATCATGCCGTGATTTTTGAGCTGGCATCCGAGCGCGACAGGATCGAACGCTTCGCAAACGAACTTCGCGCTTTTGGCGCTGTCGAAGTGGCTCGTACCGGCACGCTCGCAATGGGTTGCGGCGATGCGGTTTTGGGCGATATATCAGGGCTGGCGCAACGCCGTCCGGCTTGATATGGGTTTTACATTCACATTGTTAGACGAGGAACATCATGCAAGTTCACTATGATAAAGACGCCGATCTGAGCCTTATCCGCAGCCGCAAGGTTGCCATTATCGGTTATGGTAGCCAAGGACACGCCCATGCGCAGAATCTGCGCGACAGCGGCGTGCAGCAGGTGGTGATCGGTCTGCGTCCGGGCAGCAAAAGCGCCGACAAGGCCGAGAAGGTTCAGTTCAAGGTCATGTCGCCCGCCGAAGCGGCGGCGTGGGCGGATGTCGTGATGATGCTTACCCCCGACGAATTGCAGGGCGCGATTTATCGCGAAAGCCTCGCGCCGAACCTGAAGAAGAACGCGGCGATTGCCTTTGCGCACGGCCTCAACGTTCACTTTAACCTCATTGAACCGCGCGAAGACCTTGATGTCTTTATGGTTGCGCCCAAGGGTCCCGGCCACACCGTGCGTTCCGAGTACCAGAAGGGCGGCGGAGTTCCATGCTTATTGGCCGTGCATCAGGATGCCTCCGGCAAAGCCAAGGCGCTCGGTTTGTCCTATGCGTCAGCGATCGGTGGCGGCAAGGCGGGCATCATCGAAACAACATTCCGTGAGGAATGCGAAACCGATCTGTTCGGCGAGCAAGCCGTTCTGTGCGGTGGTTTGTCTGCCCTCATCAAGGCCGGATTTGAGACTTTGGTTGAAGCTGGCTACGCGCCGGAAATGGCCTATTTCGAATGTCTGCACGAGGTCAAGTTGATCGTCGATCTGATGTATGAAGGCGGCCTCGCCAACATGCGTTATTCGATTTCGAACACCGCCGAGTACGGCGATTACACCGCCGGTCCGCAGATCGTGACCGACGATACTCGTCGCGCGATGAAGCGCATTCTGGAAAACATTCAAAATGGTCGCTTCGTGCGCGACTTCATGCTGGAAAATCAGGCTGGCCAGCCGAGCTTTAAGGCGACTCGTCGCCGCGAAGCCGAGCATCCGGTCGAAAAAGTCGGAGCCAAGCTTCGCGCGATGATGCCGTGGATCGCCAAGAACCGGCTCGTTGACCGCACAGTGAATTGAGGCGCTTTGTAAAGAGGTGAGATGTTTGGTGCCGCAAAGTGCGGCTTCAAACTCGGTTGTCTTAGTCGTAGGATTGGTGTGTTCACGTCGTGATAGATTGCTGAACTTGCCATGGTTGCGCAACCCTAAGTTCGTGGCGCTTTGGATAGCTTAACGTGGCCAAGTCGCCACATACGCTTAAAGAAGCGCAAGGCGGATTCCTGATTTTCGGTCGAGCTACCGGCTTGTCTAGCGATGATTTCGCCGATGGAAGCCTCGCCGTCCGTCGCCAGAAATACCGCTCGCTCTAATCCGCTCAGTTGCATCCTGTGCCACTCGCGGCTCAATCCCGTGACGCCGGGTTTGATGTTTCCGGCCTTAAGAAACTGGCGGCTTGACGGCACCGTTTCAAGAAAAGACGGGCTGTCGAAATCGATGCGAAATTTCGCGGCGGCTTCGTTCTTCTTGCGAAGAAAAAACCTGTGGCCGCTGAAGGGCGGGACGAGAAGCTCGACAACCGCCCATTGCTCCCGTTCGGGCAGGGTAGCCACTTTCCGGTAAAGCGGCGGATTGGCGCTTAATGCTCCGTCGGGGTAATAGAAAAGGTTGTCGAACCAGCCCTGAAATGCGAGATCGCACGAGTCGGCGAGCGCCAGAACGTCGGGCACCGTGTAGGGAATGTCCCGATTGTGAAGGAACGTATCCACAAATCCGGAGTCATAATCCAAATCGTCTACCGTTGGGATATAGGCTTGCACTGGATGCCACGGAGGCAGCGTCCCGACGACGCTTCGGGCGAAGGCGACATCTTGCGGAGTCTGACCAACACCTAATCGACGTAGCGCGTCTTGCACCATATAAACGCCGGAGCGCAGATGTTTGCCGTAGAGCGCGAGAAAAATGACTCCATCATCCTTGACGACGCTCGCCAGCGCCGCGAGAGCTTTGGATGGATCGGGCTGACGGTGCAAAACGCCGTAACTGACGACCAGATCGAACTGGCGTCCCAACGTCGCCGCGTCATGCAAATCCATCTGACGCAATTCAAGATTGTCCAGACCGTGTTTTTTCTTAAGCCGCGCTTCGTGTTCGAGGCTGGCGGGGCTGAGATCGATCCCCACGACCGTCGCAAGAGGGTGATTGTAGGCCTGATGAGCCGCTTCCGTCGTGCCGCATCCGGCGATCAGAATGGAAAATTCGGGGTTATAGGCGCGTTCCGGCCAGATCAATTCGTAATCGAGCAGAGGATCGCATTGCTGATAGCCGCCCTTCGCTTGCCAATCTGAAATATCGTTCGGCGGCTTGGGGTAAGGCCAGTCCGCATATTGCTTCTTATTGAGGTGGATTAAGTCGTGCATGATTTTGAATTGTGAATGCTTTGCTGTCTGTAAACTAAGAGATTGCGCTATTTTCCCATCGTTGTAAATTCGACTTAACACTCATCAACTCGCAAAGAATCTAGCTATGGCCAACAAACCCTTCGATAAATCCAAGCTCCCCTCCCGTCACGTCACGATGGGAGCGTCGCGCGCGCCGCACCGTTCCTATTATCATGCGATGGGCATGACCGAGGAGGAGATCGCGCAGCCCTTCGTTGGTGTTGCCACCTGCTGGAACGAAGCCGCGCCGTGCAATATCTCGCTGTCGCGTCAGGCGCAATCGGTGAAGAAAGGCGTCAAGGCCGAAGGCGGTACGCCGCGCGAATTTACGACGATTACTGTCACCGACGGTATCGCGATGGGACATGCGGGGATGAAATCCTCGCTGGTCAGCCGCGAAGTGATCGCGGACTCGGTGGAATTGACGATGCGTGGCCATTGCTATGACGCGATGGTCGGCCTCGCCGGATGCGACAAATCCTTGCCCGGCATGATGATGAGCATGCTGCGCCTCAACGTGCCGAGCGTGTTCATGTATGGCGGCTCGATCCTGCCCGGCAAATTCAAGGGCAAGGACGTGACGGTGCAGGACGTGTTCGAAGCCGTCGGCAAGCATGCCTCCGGACAGATGAGCGATGCGGATTTGCATGAGCTTGAATGCGTTGCGTGCCCGACATCGGGCGCGTGCGGCGGGCAGTTCACCGCCAATACGATGGCCTGCGTGTCGGAAGCGATTGGCCTCGCGCTGCCGGGTTCCGCCGGAGCGCCTGCGCCTTATGAAACGCGCGACGAATATGCCGTCGCTTCTGGTCGTGCCGTGATGAAATTGATCGGGCTTAATCTCCGTCCGCGCCAGATCGTGACGTTGAAGGCGCTCGAAAACGCCGCGACGGTGGTGGCGGCTTCAGGCGGTTCGACGAATGCCGCGCTGCATCTTCCGGCGCTGGCGCACGAAGCGGGCATCGATTTCGATTTGCACGCGGTCGCCGCGATCTTCAAGCGCACCCCCTATATCGCTGACCTCAAACCCGCCGGTCGTTATGTCGCCAAGGATTTGTTCGAGATCGGTGGTGTTCCGGTCTTGATGAAAGCCTTGCTCGATGGCGGATTTCTGCATGGCGATTGCATGACGGTGACGGGAAAAACCATCGCCGAGAATCTACGCGATGTCGTGTTTCCGACCGATCAAGACGTTGTTCTGCCAACCTCAAAACCCCTGTCGCCGACAGGCGGCGTCGTTGGGCTGCGCGGCAATCTCGCGCCGCAGGGGGCGATCGTGAAGGTTGCGGGCATGAAGAGTCTGCAGTTCAAAGGCACGGCGCGCGTGTTCGATTGCGAGGAGGACGCTTTCCGCGCCGTCGAACAGCACCAATATAAAGACGGCGACGTAATCGTTATCCGCTACGAAGGGCCGCGCGGCGGTCCGGGCATGCGCGAGATGTTATCGACGACGGCGGCTCTGTATGGGCAGGGTGCGGGTGACAAGGTCGCGCTCATCACCGACGGGCGTTTCTCCGGCGCAACGCGCGGATTCTGCGTCGGCCATGTCGGGCCGGAAGCGGCGGTCGGAGGTCCCATCGGCTTACTGCGCGATGGCGACATTATTACGCTCGATGCCGAGAAGGGGCTGTTGCAGGTCGAATTGTCCGACGCCGAACTGGCCGAACGGCGCAAGGCGTGGAAACCACGTACGCATGATTTCCAATCGGGAGCTTTATGGAAATACGCGCAGCAAGTCGGCGATGCCGAGAAGGGCGCGGTAACGCATCCGGGCGCGAAAGCTGAAACGCACGTTTACGCGGATATTTAAATCCTGACTGTGCGCGCTTCACTTGAAGTGGTACGCCAGTCCAATGCGTTCCGTGGTTTCCTCGGTGTGGCTGTTTGGTTCATAGAGACCGGCGGCAGATTCGGCACTCGCGCCATAACGGAAGGCATCGTAATCAAAGGTCGTGAAGATTTCGAACCGTTGCGTCAGGTCATAGCCGACCTTGCCACCCAATTTGCCTCTGGAGCGGCTGCATTGTAAATATATGGGCATGAACCAATCGAGGATTCATTTTCGTTGCAGGCGCAGATAAATTTGTCCAGCTTTTGCCCTTAGGAATATGCAGAAGGCCATGATTGTTCTGAGGCGTTCACAATAATTGGTGCCCCCAGAGAGATTCGAACTCCCGACCTACTGATTACAAATCAGTTGCTCTACCAGCTGAGCTATAGGGGCTTGCCCAATGAAATCATAGTGTTACTTATTCTCGAATAAAAACACAATCACTTTTGCTGCAGAAATTTAGACGGAACTTATTTGCGTTCTTCTCGCCTCCGCGCTCGGTTTTGTAGAAGCTTTTTTGTAAAAATCTTCTCTCCTCGCGGCTTGAAACGCTTAAAGCAAAGAGTAGTGTTGCGATGACTATACATTGCCGAGATTGTGTTTCCCGTTGTAGCCTTGGCCACTGTGTGAATGTCAACTCCCTGATTCGAGCTTGCGCCCATGGCTTACGAGAATGCGCCAAATCTGAAGGCGTCAGACGGTATCCTTTTGGGGACGCGCGCCGAAATCATTCCCTCCAGGCCATTGCCTAATTTCGATATGATCGGCGGCCCCGTTTTCGCCGCGAAATACAAGGGAACCGAAGGCGCAGCGGATCTGATGGCCATTCTCTGCAACACGGGATTGCCGGCGCGGCTTGATTTCATCACGGCGATGCGCAGCATTGACCATCCGAGCATTTTGCGCCTGATCGACAGTGGCGTCGTGTTGTGGCCGCAGGACAATGTCCATTACTATTCTTTTGCCTATCAACGTCCGCAGTCGCCGCGCCTGATGCAGTCCCTTGAGGGACGGCACCAGCCGATGAGCGAGGATGCCATCAATCATTATTTCGTCAAGCCGCTCATCGGCGCACTAATGGAATTGCAGCGCACCGGCATAGTTCATAACGCCATACGGCCAACTAATATTTTCTGGCGTATCGGCAGCGCGACCCCGCCGCAACTGGGGGACTGCATGTCCGTTCCCGCCGGGTATGGCCAACCTGTGCTATTTGAGCCTTTGGAACGCGCCATGAGTACGCCGACCGGTCGCGGCACAGGCCAGCATGTCGATGATTGTTACGCTTTCGGCGTTACGCTGGCGATGATCTTTCTTGGCCATAACCCAATGCAAGGCATGGATGACCAAGCCATTATGCAGATGAAGATCGAGCGAGGGAGCTTTGTCAGTCTGGTCGGAAATCACCGCCTGCCGGCCACGCATATAGAACTGTTGCGCGGACTGCTTACGGATGATTCCCGTCAACGCTGGACGGCGTTGGATCTTGAGCAATGGCTTAGCGGTCGGCGGTTGACGCCCAAGAATTCGGATGCCGGACGGCGCGCGTCGCGCACCTTTAATTTTTATGGCAAGGATTATTGGCAAGTCAGGCCGTTGGCCGTGGCACTCGCTTCGAATGTCGCTGAAGCGGCAAAGATTATCGAGAATGGCAGCCTTGAGAAATGGTTGCGCCGCGCTTTTGACAATGATGATCGCGCGGAACTTCTTCAGGACGCGCAAAGAAGCCTTAAGGAAAGTGGACGAACTGCGAATTATGAGGACCAGATGGTCACGCGCGCCTGCATTGCGCTTGATCCACCTGCGCCTATTCGTTATCGGGGCATTGCCGTCATGCCGCTTGGCATCGCCGATATGCTGGTTGAGGCCATCATGGCGGATTCCTCCCCTCAGGTTTTGTGCGACATTATATCCAGCCAGCTTGTGACGTTCTGGGTTGAAATGCAAAGGGACATCAAAACGGATCTCGTTCCTCTTGGACAGCAATTCGAGCGGATGAAGAATATGCTCGACAAAGCGGGTTTCGGCTATGGCGTTGAACGCGTCATCTACGAATTGAATCCCAGCTTGCCCTGCCTCAGCTCATTCCTGCGCCATCAATATGTCACATCGCCCAAAATGATGTTGCCGGCCTTTGAGCGGGTCGCGTTATCGGGCAATCGTCCCCACGAGCCTATGGATCGGCATATCGCCGCTTTCCTGATCGTTCGAGATCGCCGTGGCGAATTGTTGTTTGAAGCGATTGCCTCATCGGAAGCTTCGCCAAAGCGGGGCATAGCTTTGTTGACTTTGCTGGCAGAGATGCAAAATCGTTACGGGCCGGATTCGGTTCCTGCGCTCACGCAATGGCTTCTGCCGCTCATTGAGCCTTCAGTGCAACGTTTCCTTAGTAAAACGCTTAAAGAAAGGCTGCGCACGCAAATCAAGGATGTTGCCGCTCGCGGCGATCTCGGGTCGCTGCTTCGTCTTCTCGATGATCCCAAGCGCGTCGAACATGACCAGAGAGAATTTATAGCGGCGCGGCTTCTGTATCTTAATATCCTGAAAGAAATTAACATGCTGGAAGCTCGTCTCGCCAATCGTGATTCCGTAATGCGTAGCCTCGGCAAGCCGATGGCCGCTTCCATCAGCACCTTTGTTGCCATTCTGTTGGTGCTGGCCGCCGTCGTACGCGCCGTGTTGCAAGCCTTGTCGTTTTAGGAACTGTCATGGCCGAAGCCAAAGATAAAACAGATGACAAGAAACCAGCCCAGAACGGCAAGGACAAGCCGAAGAAGAGCGGCGGCAAGCTGGGATTTTATACCACGTTGATCCTTATCATTGTGGCGTCACCCTTTATCTTTCCGACTATTATTTTGATGGCATTTGGGCTTTTCCCTACCCTTGTGGTTCTTTTCACCGATACCGATCGAGATAAATCCTCAACGGCTGCAGTCGGCGCGATGAATTGCGCCGGGCTTGCCCCGTTTATTATCGATCTGTGGGTTAAAGGTCAGACGGTGGATCAGGTTTTCCATATTCTTGGCCAAGGGGCGAGCTGGCTGGTTATTCTCGGCAGCGCCGGGATTGGACAACTGATCGTCTATGCAGTACCGCAAGCGATGGCGCTTATGACCTTCGCGCGTTACGAGGCGCGGCTGAAGATTTTGAAGAAAAATGTCGAACAGATGAAGGAAACATGGGGGCCTGACGTCGGAACGACAAGGCCGCTTGATCAGATTGTCAGGATGAAGTGATGTCGGCAGAGATTCCATCAAGCCCTTTTATGTCTTTGCCGTCAGGTGACAGGGCGCAAGCTTGGATTGATTTGCTGTTTCTTGGGCACAATTCTACAGATGGCGAAGCTTCCTATACACAATCCCTTGTGACGTTTGCCGAAGCGCTGCGGCATGCGCTGGGGCTCTATAATGTCGCCATTCTCGTGGTTGGTGCATTTCTTCTTTTCTATCACATTGTATCCATGATTGCGGAAACGGCGCAGGAGGGAACCGTATTAGGGCGTAGGGCGAACAAGGTGTGGGCGCCGATTCGTCTTGTGGTTGCGGTTAGCCTTTTAGTGCCTGTCGCTGGAGGTCTCAGTGCTGGGCAATATCTGATAGTCAAGATTGCTGAGGCCGGATCGACCTTGGCGAGCAATGCTTGGCAGACGATCGTGGCAACAACGCATGGCAGTTTAGCGACTCTGGTCGCGCCTCGAACACCCAATATTTCTGCTTTGGTAGTAACAGCGACGGAAATGGAGCTATGTCGATCTGTTTATCAGTCAACCTATGCGCAGGCGCTCAGGCAGTCGGGAAACGACCCATCTTACCAGCTTCTCGGCACTATCGACGATATAACAAAACTACCGGCAGGACGGTTGCAGCCTGAGATCTGGCGATACAGTAACGGTTTGAATGCAGATATCCCAATTTGCGGAGAATATCATTTTGCTGGTTATCGTTCTTACGATGTCGCGGCGACAGCAAATGACGGTCACGGTTTAATCGAACATGCGGCAATGGATTTGCAGGCTTTTGCCCATGCTGAAACTAATAATCTCATTCTTCAGGCCGACTCTTTGGCGGGGCGCGTTGTTCCGGCTTTTCTTAACGCCTCGTCATCGACTGGCGTTGATATACATAATGATCTTGCGACGCTGTCAGGGGATTTGCAGTCGCGGCTTAACGCGCAACTTAAATCGTCTGGTGTTCTCGGCGGAGAATGGGCTGGGCGACTGGTTGACCAAGTAGCCGCCGGAGGATGGTTCTCTGCCGCCAGCATGATCCCAGAAATGATGCGTCTTCAGGAAAGCTATGGAGAGATTGTGGCACATGCGTTGCCGGAGGCTGTCGAACCGTTGTTGGAACATCCCTTGCCCGCACGTCAGGAACTGGCGGATGCATTCAATTTGTCCAGACCATTGGCAATGGTAACCGAAAGACCTGATAACCTTCTTATTTTTTATGCGGGACTCAGCAAAATTATGGTGCCGATCAGTCAATGGATCAAAGACGGTCAGTTGCCGAAGGGATTTCTGGTTCCTGCAAGCGGATTGGATTTGCGTGATCATTTGACCATTGCTTCGGACTCGTCGTTGGCCTTTGGCATGTTCGCAGTTGCAATTGATGCGCGGGCAATTGCTGATGGTGTTTGGGGCATCGATGATGACAGCCATGATGCGGGGAATCCTTTCGCCAGTTCCACATTTCTTGAGACGGTTAACCCGTTTACCGTATTGGCCGAATTTGGACGGCGGCAATACAGGATGGGGACTTATCTTCTGGGGTTAAGCGGTAGCGTTCTGACGATACCGGGAGCTTTGGCTCCGGCGGCGTTGACTGCTCTGGTGGCCGTAGCCCTTTTCGCCGGAGGTCTGGTGCTAATTTTTGTCGTGCCATTCTTGCCCTTTCTTCGCTTTATGATCGCAGCGCTTGTTTGGATGCTGAATCTGTTTGAAGCTGTCGTGGCGATGCCGATTGTTGCGCTTGCGCATTTGACTCCAAATGGCGAAGGGTTGAGCGGTGGCGCGGCGCGTCAAGCTTACCGGCTTTGGCTGGCACTGATGATCAGGCCTTTGTTGACGCTTGCCGGTTTAGCGATGGGGTTTCTTTTGCTGGCGATCGGACTCGGGTTCCTCATGACCGCGTTGTCACCTTTTGCACATGGTGCCGCGTTGACCAACAGCAGCCTTCTGATCGTTGCCAATCTGGCTTTGGTTCTCTTATTCGATGTTTTTGCCTACGTAGCGGTGAATGCCGCGTTCAAAGGGATTACTTGGCTCCCGGATCAGGCGCTGCGCTGGATCAGCCCGTTTGTGGTAACCGAGGACCGCATGGCTGAAATTCTTCCGGTTGCAGCGTCTGCGGCGGGGACGCCAAATGTTACCGCGACGGCAGCCGTGACCAACTTGATTTCTTCACCGGGTGGGGCGGTCAATATCAGTGCGGGGGCATCCACCAGTATAAGCGAGGGAGGAAAATCAGTTTCGCACTCTCAAGGGATGAAGGCCGCTTTATTTCCGCTCTATCATCATGACAAATCTATTGCGGACCATTCTATGCCGTCCATGGATGTGCCCCCCGTCAACCTGACTTCGCCGAGCGTTACGGTTCAAGTGGGGAGTCTTGCAAAAGACAAAAAAACGGCAGAAACAAATAAAGCTTCCGAACTACCGGATGGGAAGAAACTGCCTGTTACGGTTCTCGATCAGGAAATAAAACAGATTCCTGAACAGCCGCCCAAGATGAACAATAACTCCGAAAATAAACCATAGAGCAGATCGCGGAGTAGTGCGCACATCTCGTAGCGTGAATCTGCTCGGTTAATAAAAGATTAGGGCATTTCCATTGTATCAATATGAAAGGGAAATGCTCTGGTGCCGCTTGCTTATGCTCCCGTCAGCAGGCCTTCCTGTTCGGCGGCACGGCGCATATTTTTTTGCAGCTTTTCAAAAGCTCGCACTTCGATCTGACGGACACGTTCGCGGCTGACGCCGTATTCCTGAGACAAATCCTCAAGAGTCGCCGGATTTTCCTCCAGCCGTCGCCGCGCGATGATGGCGCGTTCGCGTGAATTAAGTCCACCCATCGCCTTCTGAAGTAGGCGTTGGCGGCGTTCCATTTCTTGCGCCGCGCTCATTACGGTATCCGCGCCTTCGTTCGGATCGACGAGCCAGTCTTGCCATTCGCTGGCGCTTTCGCCGTCGCGCATGACCGGCGCGTTTAACGATTGGTCGCCGCCCGCCAGACGGCGGTTCATGTTGATAACGTCCTCCTCCGGCACATCGAGCGTCCGCGAAATCTTCGTGACCTGTTCGGCGGACAGATCGCCTTCGTCGATGGCCTTCATCTCGCCCTTCAGGCGGCGGAGGTTAAAGAACAGTTTTTTCTGCGCCGCCGTCGTGCCAATTTTCACCAGCGACCACGAGTGCAAGATATATTCTTGAATGGCCGCCCTGATCCACCACATGGCGTAGGTGGCGAGGCGAAAACCGCGTTCGGGATCGAAGCGCTTGACCGCCTGCATCATGCCGACATTGCCCTCGGCGATCAGATCGGCCAAGGGCAATCCATAACCGCGATAACCCATGGCGATCTTGGCAACAAGACGCAAATGGCTCGTGACCAGTTTGTGCGCGGCGTTCAGGTCGCCATGTTCTCGCCAAGACTTGGCAAGGATGTATTCCTCGTTGGGCTCCAGCATCGGGAACTTGCGGATTTCACGCAAGTACACGGCAAGGTTTCCCTCGCCCTTCAGTGCAGGAAGGTTAATCGGAACGTTCATGAGAGCACCATAGCATGTTTTATGGTGGGGAATCACCAAGCAAAATAATACTGCAACTCTATGAAAGGGTTTGGATTTATGTTTGGAGACAACAGGTTATTATCAGCTTGCTTCGCCCATGACTTCCTTAACCTTGCTTGCCAGCTGTTTGAGCGTGAAGGGCTTGGGCAGGAAGTAGATGGTTTCGCCGGAGGTGAATTGTTCGCGCAGGCGGTCTTCGGTATAGCCTGAGACAAACACGACCTTCATGTTCGGCCAGCGTTCACGGATATGCTTGTAAAGCGTTGGGCCATCCATTTGCGGCATGACCACGTCGGTAATAATCAGGTCGATCTTGTCTCCGCCTTCTTTGTCTAGAACCGTCAGGGCTTCCTCGCCGCTGCGTGCTTCGAGGATGTTATAGCCTTTGTTGCGCAAGGCGCGGGACGAGAACACACGCACAGCGTCTTCGTCCTCCACCAGCAGGATGGTTCCTGCGCCAGTCAGGTCGGGACCGGGTTTATCTTCTTTCGGTTCGCTGACGGGCGAGACTTCGGTTTTGTTCCCAGTTTCTTTATAGCTCGGCAGATAAATCGTGAATGTGGTGCCGCGATTGATCTCGCTCTCAACGTGAATAAATCCGCCTGTCTGGCGTACAATGCCGTAAACGGTTGAAAGGCCAAGGCCGGTTCCTGCGCCGACTTCCTTGGTTGAGAAGAACGGCTCGAAAATACGTTGCATGATCTGGGGCGGAATGCCGTGGCCGGTGTCGCTGACTTCGATGGCGATATAGTCGCCGGGCGGCATCTCATCTTGGCCGCGCAGTTGCGGGCGTTCCTGCCTGTGGGCGCGGGTGCGGATGGTAATGGACCCGCCGTGCGGCATGGCGTCACGGGCATTGACGACGACGTTGATGATAACCTGATCAAGCTGTCCTTGATCGACTTTTACCAAACCGACATCGCGGCCGTGGATCATGTCGAGCATGATCTGCGCTCCGATCAGACGGCGCAGCAGGTTGGTCAGCTCCGAGAGCGCGTCAGCCAGATTCAGAACTTTCGGCTGCAAGGTTTGTTGCCGCGAGAAGGCCAGCAGTTGCCGCACCAGATTGGCGGCGCGTGTGCCGTTTTGCTTGATCTGCATGATGTCATTAAAGCTTTGGTCACCCGGCTTATGGCGCTGCAGGAGCAAATCACAGAACCCGATCATGGCGGTCAGCAGATTGTTGAAGTCATGCGCGACGCCGCCCGCCAACTGGCCGATCGCCTGCATTTTCTGCGATTGCGCAAACTGCATCTCCAAACGTTTCTGTTCGGTGACATCGATGAAATAAAGCATCAGCCCTTGACGCTCGCTTTCGGTATCGGGCGATCCGGCCAAGCCAAAGCGCTTGACGAAAACGTGGCTGTTGGTTTCCCTCTCTCCGGTCATCAGCACTTCAAGCGGCTTGGTGAGATCGCAGCCATTCATGACTTCGGCCAGCTGCGTCATGGTTTCGGCGCGGTCCCGTGGCGCGATGAGGTCAGCCATAGGCGTGCCGACGATGCCTGCGCGAGGACGGCGGGTGATCGCATGGAAGGTATGGTTACATTCCAAAACATTATAATGATGATCGAGCAGAAGGACGCCAATCGGCGCTTCGGCAAACAGGCGTTGAAAACGATATTCGGATACCGAAAGGGCCTGACGCCATTCCCGTTCCGGGGTCAGGTCGCGGACGATAGAGCGCGTGCGCAAGGTCTTGCCGTCATCTCCCACGACGATGGTCTGGGTAATGGCAACCGGAAACAACTGCCCATCGCGCCGCCGCATGGTCGTTTCGCCGCGCAGTTCGCCGTAGGACTCGGCGACGATAGCGTGGGCGGCAACGCCTTTCGGGACTTCGCCGAGTACATCGTGAAAGCGGATATCGCCCTTGATCAGATCTTCGGGCGTTACCTGAAGCCATTCGGCCAACGTCTTGTTCGCAAACTTGAATTTTCCGTGTTGATCGACGGAGTAAATGCCGACGGGGGCATTGGCCATAAAGTCGATCAGCTTGTTTTGCTCGTCGCGCATGGCTTTTTCCATGCGACGGCGTTCGCTAATGTCCTCGAAGCGCCAATGAAAATAATGCGGGAATCCCTCGATTGGCCGTGCGACAACGCGCCGCCATTCAACGACTTTTCCACCGCGAATGACGGGAAGTTCGGCGATGCCGGGTTGTCCCTTGTGAAGCGTTGCCTTGACCTGCTTGAATTCGGCAAGGGAGGCTGCGTTGGCGTTAAAACGCATGGCGAGAGCTTCATCGGCATTTTGTTTGCCAATATCAATCCAACCGCGAAACGCGCGATTGGCCAGCACGACCCTGCCGTCTTTGTCGGTGATCAACTGCGGAGTCAGGACGCTGTGGAAGGCTTCGCGCAACAGGGTTTCTTGTTGGCTTTCGGTGCTACTGCGCATAACCGTTCGCCAAATCGTAAAGATTCCGGAAAACATGGTGCCTGAGGCGATCAGGCTTATAATGATCGCGGTAAGGCCGGACGCTATATAGGGAGCGATAATCGCCAGAGTTCCTGCTCCGGTGACGACGCTCAATCTAAAGAGCATGTGCGGAGCTTCGCGGTGGGCAAAAGGCTCGATTGCTGCGCCGAGAAACGGCAGAATCCCCCTCAGGGGTGATAGTGAAGATTTTTGGCTCATGAAAATTCGCTACAACCGAATCTTTAAGCATCGCTTAAAAAGTGAACTGTGATTCGCGGCAACATTTGGGTTGGACATGCTTATTGTTCCGTTTTTAATGGGTTTGCTGCAAATTGAAGCCCTCACAATTTCTTTTTCCTCAGCTTGTAAACATAGGAAATAATCTCGGCCACGGCGCGATAATGCTGCGTTGGGATTTCCTGATCGACCTCGACCGAATCGTGCAGCGCACGCGCAAGAGGCGGATTGCTGACAAGGGGGATCTTATGTTCTTCCGCCAGAGCGCGGATGCGTTCGGCGATGCGGTCGGTGCCTTTGGCCAGCACGAGAGGGGCGGTCATACGGGTATTGTCGTACTGCAACGCGATGGCATAGTGGGTCGGGTTGGTGATGACGACATCGGCTTTGGGTACTTGCGCCATCATCCGCTTGCGCGCGCGATCAATACGGATTTGCCGCAAGCGGCTTTTGACGATGGGATCGCCTTCCTGTTGCCTGAATTCGTCTTTGACTTCGGTCTTCGTCATGCGCAAATTCTCGATGTACTCATAACGCTGGTAAAACCAGTCTCCGACGGCCACCAGCGTAAAGACCGTCAGCAGGACGATAAGCAGGTGGATGGCCTGATGATGAAGATACCCTATCGTCATCATCATGGGGCTGCCTGTCAGAACGGGCAAATCGTCAATCAAGGGTTTTACCGTTGTATAAGCGACGGCGCTCAGGACAATCAGCTTGCAAAGGCTTTTGATAATATCAACCCCGGCGTGCATGGAAAACAGTCGTTTCCAGCCGCCGATCAATGACAGCTTGGTAAGATCCGGTTTGATGAGGTCCCACGAAGCAAAAAGACCGGTTTGAGCCATGGTGCCCAGAATGGCCGCCGCCGCCATGATAAGAAACATTAATCCTGTCGCCATAGCGACGTGTCCCAGCGCGTCAAAGATGATCGTCTGCACATTGTGGTCATCCAGCCGGATGGCGTCAGGCGATTCCAGAAAAGAGCGGAAGATCGACATCATCTTGCCTATGGCATCCGGCCCGACCCAACCCACAACAATCAGAATGCCAAGAAGGGAGACCCATGCCGTGACCTCGCGGCTGATTGGCAGTTGTCCCCGCGAGCGTGCTTCGCCCAGCCGTTTTCCGGTCGGGTATTCGGTTTTTTGGCCGCCATCCTCATTTTCAGCTACCATGGCCGCCCCTAATCAGCGAGAAAAGTTGCAAGCGAGGAATCAAAGTAACGCAGCCAGACTGTAATAATTCCCGTTAGGGTGACGGCCAACAGTATGAGTCCGACCCAAATTTGCGCCGGCATGACCACGAGAAAGAGCTGCACGTTGGGCATCAACTTCTGCATGACGCCGAGGACGATGTAAAACAGAAGACCAATAACAAAGAATGGCATGGCCAGCTCAATGCCAATGGTGAAGCTCCGATTGGTTATTTGCATTATGGTTTGCGCCATGTCGCCCGGCATCAATTCCCCACCCGGCGGGAAGATGTCGTAGATTCTTGCGAGTCCATGCAGGAGCGTGTGATCAAGTCCTGTGACAAAAAGCATGGTGATGCCGACGACGCTGAGCAAAGAGCTTGGCAAGGTGCTTTGAACGGCGAGCGCGGGGTTGAGAATCTGCGCGTTTGAGAGTCCCCCCTGCAGGGCGATGACGGTGCCAGCCGCTTCGAGCGCGCTCAACAATATGCGAAGCAAAGTGCCAAAGAAAAGGCCGATGACGATTTCATAGGTCAGCAACCTAGCCATGTCCGATAGGGCAGTGGGCGGTGCCGGAAGGCGGGGCAACAAGGGGCCGAGGAGAATGAAAGTGACGGCAAAGGCGAAGGCCAAGCGCATGCGCGCCGGGACATAATGTTCGCCAATCCCCGGAAGCAGCATCAACATGCAGCCGATGCGGGAGAAAATGAACAGAAATCCCCACACATGGCCAGACAGAAATTTATCGATGTCGAGCGTTGCCATGCACTCAGCCGTTTGTCCCGATCTGCACGATACGGTCGGTCAGGTGCTGCGTGAAGGTGTTGAGCGTCGCCAGCATGAAGGGCAGCAGCCAGATGGTAACTCCGAAGACGACGAGCATTTTGGGAATGAAAGTCAGGCTCTGTTCTTGAATCGAAGTAACGGTCTGAATCATGGAAACGACGATGCCGACCACCAGTCCCGCGATCATGATGGGTCCCACCAATTGCAGCATGACGATGATGGATTCACGGCAAATTTCGATGACTTCGGATTCGTTCATGGCGCACGCGGATAGGGCAGGAAAGGATCGTTCAGATTGAGCGGCGATAATAACATTAAAATCGGTAAAGTTCTAACGTATTAAAGGGACGCTATAAAATCCGGTTTTCTACGATACAGACGCCAGCCATCTTCGCCACTTTTTAACTGCTGCGATGATGTAATAGGGGTTAACCTATGCCCCTGTTGATAGCGCATGATCATGATCAGCACTGACGAAACGCAACCCTTGCCGCCGATGACGCTTCATGATCCGGGGCGGTTCATTAACCGCGAGCTGTCATGGCTGGCCTTTAATCACCGCATTATCGAGGAAGCGGCCAACGCAAGGCATCCTTTGTTGGAGCGGGTCAATTTTCTTGCGATTTCCGCCAGCAATCTGGACGAATTTCTGATCGTCCACATTGCCAGCATCGAGGCGCAGTACCGTTTCCAACCCGTTCATCTGACTGAAGTCGATCAGGCTATTACTCACCTCCTTAATTTGCATCGTGAAATTTGGGTATCCCTGACGCGCGAGCTGGCTGAAGCCGGTGTTGTCATTGCCCCGCCGGACCATCTGGATGACAAGGATAAGCGTTGGCTGGCGACCTATTTCCACGACAATATTCTTCCGACATTGACTCCTCTGGCGATTGACACGGTGCATCCGTTTCCGTTTATCCCGAACGGCGGCGTCGCACTGGCGTTGCGGTTGTATGACAAAGCGCATCCGCGCCGGAATCTGAACGTCATTATTCCCCTGCCGTTGCAGTTGTCCCGCTTTATTCGTTTGCCTTCGCGGGATGGGAAACCGGTGATCCGGTTCGTGATGCTGGAAGACAGTATTCAACATCATCTGCAGGATATTTTCCCGATGCTTGAGGTGCGGGAGTCGAGCGCGTTTCGCGTCCTGCGTGACAGCGAAATCCGCCTCGCCGAAACCATCACCGACGATTTTGTCAATACGTTTGAGACGGCAATCAAGAAACGCCATCACGGCGCGATCATCCGGCTTAGCCTGTCGAGCGGCATGTCCTCCGACATGCGCGCGTTCCTGATCGATCAGTTGGAAGTTACTCCGGAAAAAATCGTGATACGCGACGGCTTCATGCGTTTCAGCGACATCAGGCAACTGATCGTTCGGGATCGTCCTGAGCTTCTTTATCCGGCTTATGAACCACGGTTCCCGGAACGCATCCTCGAAGCCAATGGCGATTGCTTTGCCGCGATCGCGCAGAAGGATTTGCTGGTGCATCACCCCTATGAAAGCTTTGATGTCGTTCTGCAATTTGTCCGTCAGGCGGCGAACGATCCGCAAGTGGTGGCGATCAAGCAAACACTTTATCGCACCAGTTCGGCGTCGCCGATCGTCAAGGCGCTGGTTGCCGCCGCCGAGGCCGGTAAATCGGTGACGGTGATGGTCGAATTAAAAGCGCGGTTTGACGAGGAGGCGAATATACGCTGGGCGCGCGATCTTGAAAAAGCGGGCGCGCATGTCGTCTTTGGCTTTATGGACATGAAAACCCACGCCAAGGTGACACTGGTTGTCCGGCGCGAGAACAATGTGTTGCGTTCCTATGCCCATTTCGGCACCGGCAATTATCATCCGGAAACCGCGCGCGTGTACACGGACTTGTCGCTTTTTACCTGCGATCCGGCGCTGTGTCAGGACGCCGTGGCGGTGTTCAATTACATGACCGGCTATGCCAGACCGACCGAGTTGCGGAAGCTCCATATTGCGCCGTTGGATCTGCGCTCGACGTTAATGCGGTTGATCGATGATGAAATCGCCCATGCCCGAGTCGGTCGCTCGGCGCAGATTTGGGCCAAGTTGAATGCTCTCGTTGATCCCTTCATCATCGACAAATTATACGAAGCTTCGTGCGCCGGTGTCGTCATCGAATTGATTGTGCGGGGTGCCTGCAATTTGCGTCCGGGCGTTCCCGGACTGTCGAGCCATATCCGGGTCAGAAGCATCGTTGGCCGTTTTCTTGAACACAGCCGCGTTTTGGCGTTCGGGAATGGCCACGCTTTGCCGCATGCGGGGGCAAAGGTCTTTTTGTCTTCAGCCGATTGGATGCCGCGCAATTTCGACCGTCGCATTGAAACGCTGGTGCCGATTGAAAACCCGACGGTGCATAAACAAATCATCAGCCAGATTTTGCCCGCCTGCCTGATGGACACGCGTCAAAGTTGGGAGTTGATGCCGGACGGTTCCTACCGGCGTCTGGATGCGTCGCGTCACGACTTCTGCGCGCATGATTACTTCATGGCGAATCCCAGCCTGTCGGGACGCGGCGCGAATCTTGATAAAAAAATCCTGCCGCCGCATCTTCATTACAAGTCACCTCAAACCTCGCATGGTCACGATGACAAGGAAAAAACCTAAGCCGGAAAAAATCGCCGTCATCGACATTGGTTCGAACAGTGTGCGGCTCGTCATTTACGATACCGTCGGGACGAAGCCGATCATGATAGAGCAAACCAAGGCGACGTGCCGTTTGGCTCAAGGTATGCTGCAGGACAAACCGCGCCTCAGTCTGCAGGGGCGCGTCAAGACGCTGAAAGCGCTCAAAAGATTTCGCATTATTCTTGGTGATCACGGAGTCACGGACGTTGTCGCGTTGGCGACGGCGGCCATGCGCGCCGTCGCCAAGACGCACGGGGGAGAGACCTTTACCCGTCAGGCTGAAAAAGCGTTAGGGCATAAGATCAGGATTATCTCTGGTCGCGAGGAAGCGCGGCTGATGGCGCGGGGACTGATGGCGGCGATGCCGGGGATCGCAGGCATATGCGCCGATCTCGGCGGTGGGAGCATGGAATTGGCCTCGGTCGGCGCGGGACACATTCATCATACGGCAACGCTGAATCTCGGTTCGCTATTGCTCTACAGCGAGGCTAAGGGCAACACGCTCACGGCGGCTTATAGGGCGCGCGAACAGATCGGCAAAGTGTCATTTCTGCGGCAGGCGCACGGTCAAACGCTCTATGTCATCGGCGGCAGTTGGCGCGCGGTCGGGCGTTTAATGAAGCTTGCAATGGGTAAACCGATCAAGCATGTGCATGGCTTTGCGGTTGGGGCTTCGCTGGCGCGTGAGAAAGCCCTGACGCTTGCGGCGCAAAATCCGGCGGCTTTCAGCAAAAAGCCGAAGAAAATCAGTCAACGGGCGCGGGTTCTTCCCCTTGCCGCAGCGGTTATGGTCGAATTGATTGACGCTATAAAGCCTGCGCGCGTCATCTTTTCTGGTCACGGCCTCCGTGAAGGGGCATTGATAGAGCGGCTCAAGAAAGTCGGTTGAATTTTGCCTCATCTGTCATTATACTGCCCCCATGATAAGAGAGACTTCCAACACGCAAAACGCTTTCGCGCCTGTCTTGGCGGGCGGTTTCGTGTTTTTTTACTGGTTTCGGTAACCCCGGAACGCGCTCTCTTTTTCTCATCTCACAATCGAAATATTGCCACCGCCGGTCTGAACCGGTTACACAAGGCCTAACCCTTTAAGGATATTCGTAATGACGACACCCACTTGGACTCCCGATAGCTGGCGCGCGAAACCGGTCAAGCAGATGCCGGTGTATGCCGACGCTGAGGCCTTGCGCTCCGCCGAAGCGCGTCTGGCGCGTTTGCCGCCGTTGGTTTTTGCCGGAGAGGCGAGACGCCTCAAGAAAAAACTGGCGCGTGTCGCGGCGGGCGAGGCCTTCCTGTTTCAGGCGGGCGATTGCGCCGAGAGCTTCGCCGAGTTCGGAGCCAACAATATCCGCGATACGTTCCGCATGATTCTGCAAATGGCGGTGGTGTTGACGTTCGGCGGTGGGACACCGGTCGTCAAAGTCGGGCGCATCGCCGGGCAATTCGCCAAGCCGCGCTCGGACGATTTCGAAACCCGCGACGGCGTGAAGCTGCCGAGCTATCGCGGCGACAGCGTCAACGGCATCGCCTTCACGCCTGAATCGCGCCAGCCTGATCCCGAACGGATGATTCAGGTTTACAACCAATCGGCCTCGACGTTGAATCTGCTGCGCGCCTTCGCGCAGGGCGGTTACGCCGACCTGAACGAGGTGCATCGCTGGAATCTCGATTTCGTCGAGCGCAGCTTGCAGGGGGCGCGCTACCGCGACCTTGCTAATCGTATCGGAGAGACTCTGGACTTTATGGCGGCGTGCAACATCACGGCGGAAACCTCGGCGGAAATCCGCGAGACGGATTTTTTCACCTCGCACGAAGCCTTGCTGCTGCCCTATGAACAAGCTTTGACTCGCGTCGATAGCACGACCGGCGATTGGTACGATGTCTCGGCGCACATGGTATGGATAGGCGAGCGCACGCGCCAGCCGGATGGGGCGCATGTCGAGTTCATGCGCGGTATCAAGAATCCCATTGGCCTGAAATGCGGGGCGTCGATGACGCCCGACGATCTGTTGCGTCTGATCGACATCCTTAATCCGGCTAACGAAGCCGGACGCTTGACGTTGATCGTGCGCATGGGCGCGGACAAAATTACGAGCCAGCTGCCGCCGCTTTTGCGCGCGGTGAAGTCGGCGGGGCGCAGCGTGATCTGGTGCGCCGATCCGATGCACGGCAACACACATGTGACGGCGAGCGGATATAAAACGCGAGCTTTCGATCGCATCTTGTTGGAATCTCGCGGTTTCTTCGATGCTTGCCACGCCGAGGGCGCACATCCGGGCGGTATCCATTTGGAAATGACCGGACAGGAAGTGACCGAGTGCATGGGCGGCGCGTCAGCCGTGACCGAGGCCGCGCTGGCCGATCGCTACGAAACCCTTTGCGATCCGCGCCTCAACGGAACGCAGGCTCTGGAGCTGGCTTTCCTCGTCGCGGATTATTTGAAGGGGGGAAGAAAGTCGAAAGCCAAGGAATAGGTGGTGTTAACCACTTGTTTTTCATCTATAAAATCAAGTTGCAAGAAACGTCATAAACCTGCATATTCCCAATCCGTTTGAGCTAGATGAGCCCAACGGCTCCCGGACAACCAGAGGATTATGACGAGCCCTTCGCTTCCAGAGCGCGCGTCCGCACGCGCGCATGACTTCCGTCCTTCGGACGCGACCGGCGTTTTGGTATTGGCCGACGGCAGCGTCTTTTGGGGGCGCGGCTTGGCTGCCGAGGGCGCGACGGTCGGTGAGCTGTGTTTTAACACCGGCATGACCGGCTATCAGGAAATCACCACCGACCCCAGCTATGCCGGGCAAATTATCACCTTCACCTTTCCGCACATCGGCAACGTCGGCATTAACATGCAGGACGTCGAGACGCAGAAACCCTCGGTGCGCGGCGTGGTGCTGCGCGAAGCGATCACGACTCCGGCCAACTGGCGTGCGGCAGGGCATCTGGAGGATTGGCTGGAACGCAGCAATCTGATCGGGCTGTCCGGCGTCGATACGCGCGCGCTTGCGATCCGCATTCGCGATGGTGGCGCGCCGAATGCCGTCATCTGTCACAGCCGTAAAGGGCAGTTCGATCTCGACGCGTTGATCGCGAAGGCCAAGCATTGGCCGGGTCTTGAGGGTATGGATCTCGCCAAGGACGTTACCTGTCCGCACAGCTACGAATGGAACGAGAGCGTGTGGAAATGGTATCCGCAAAACAAGGCGGCCTTTGGTCGTGCCGCGAGTGTTTTGCGTTTTCACGTCGTCGCGGTCGATTACGGAGCGAAGCTCAACATTCTGCGTTGCCTCGTCGCGCAGGGGTGCAAGGTTACGGTCGTTCCCGCCACGACGACGGCGGAGGATATCCTCGCGTTGCGACCGGACGGCGTGTTTCTGTCGAACGGTCCGGGCGATCCCGCCGCGACGGGCGTTTACGCCGTACCGGTTATTCAGGCTTTGCTGGGGCGCGGTGTGCCGATCTTCGGCATCTGCCTCGGCCATCAGATGCTGGCGATTGCTCTGGGTGCGAAAACGACCAAGATGACTCGCGGCCATCGCGGCGCCAATCATCCGGTCAAAGATGTACGAACCGGCAAGGTCGAGATCACCAGCCAAAATCACGGCTTCCGGGTAATGCCGGAAACTTTGCCGCCGAATGCCGAAGTCACGCATGTCAGTCTGTTCGACGGGTCGAACGAAGGGTTGCGGCTGAAGGATAAACCGGCTTTCTCAGTGCAATATCATCCCGAAGCTTCGCCGGGTCCGCATGACAGCCATTACCTATTTAAGCGCTTCATGGAGATGATCGAAGCCCACAAAGCCTCGCGGAGGGCGGCATGACTGATTCAATAGACCTATTTTGAAACGGGGTTAACGCTTTGTGAAGTTTGGTCGATCTCGTAGTTGTAGATGCCCGAGATGAGGTTGATGCGCAAGCCGAAGCGCTTTCTTCGGCAACGGTAACGCTCGGAAAGGATGCGAAAACGTTTGATGCAGCCGATGACATTCTCGACCGGAATACGCTCACGGGACTGCTCGCGATTGGCGCGTTTCTGCTCTTTGGTCAGGGGCTTCTTCTTCGACTTCCTGGTTGGCATCGCGGTGTTGGCATGTTCTTTCTGCAAGCCTTGATAGCCGGAATCGACACCCGTCCTGGTGCCGACCTTCACGCGCACTTTCGATAATGCCAACAGCCTGAAATCGTGGATGCGGCCCTGCGTCACCGTGTGGACGCAAATGATTTTTCTGGTCTTGCGATCAACGACAAGCTGCGATTTGAGCGTATGGCGCTTTTTCTTGCCGGAGTAATGGCGCCGTTGTTTTTTTTGGGGCGTTCGATGGGCGTTTCGGTCGCGTCGATCAAAACGATTTCAAAATCAGCCCCATCTTTCAGCAAAGCCTTCTTGCCCGGCACACGAAAAAGCTTGCTTTGAATCAGCGCCGTTTCCACCCAACGCACTGTCTGCCAGCATGCGCCATCCGAAAGACCGTAGGCTTGCGCGATATGAAAATACGTTCGGTTCTCGCGCCAATACATCAGCGTCATCATCAGGCTGTCCTCGACCGAGAGCTTGGGCGGCCGGCCTCCATGCCAATGCTTTTGCGCCTGATATTCCTTCAGGATTTTCACCATCCGGTTGAACGTCCCTTTCGTCACGCCGACCAGTCGCCGAAACCGTTCGGCTTTTAGCATTTTGGCTTTGTAATACCACACGATTTTGCCTCCTCCGTCAGGGGAGACTCACTCGAATCGCTCGCCGTTAATTTTCCCTTAAGCCTGTTTCAAAATAGGTCTAATATTCATGTTTAATTTTGCGACTTGAATGCGCTGCTTTCGGATCGCATCAGCCGGAGATCGAGTTTTAACCTTCTTTTTTTGTCACGATCGGCTGCG
>CAIQVS010000286.1 GCA_903875345.1 uncultured Pseudomonadota bacterium
GCCCATGAGAAAGAGGGTGTGCTCACTATAAAGGTTGGAGTGCGTAAGTATGCCGTGCCGGTCAAGGCGCGTATGCTGAGCGGTCAACAATATCTCTTCTTGTCTTTCCCCGCATCCTCAGAGCTTTATCAGGTTTCGGCTAACGAGCTTACGCCCCCAACACCGTCACCGGAACCTTGCGGATTTCGGTCGTGGCGAAAATAAATTTGGTGTGCGGCGGCGGTTCCTCCAGCGTCTTCAACAACGCGTTGAACGCGTTCTTCGACAGCATGTGAACTTCGTCGAGAATATAGATTTTATAACGCGCCGAAACCGGGCCATAACGCACGCCGTCGATGATATCGCGGATGTCGTCAACGCTGGTGCGCGAGGCCGCGTCCCTCTCCAGACCATCGACATGCCGGTCGTCGGCAATGGCGCGGCAGGAATCGCAGACGCCGCAGGGATGAACCGTCGGTCCGCCCTTGCCGTCCGCGCCGGTGCAATTCAGGGCGCGGGCGATAATCCGCGCCGTCGTCGTCTTGCCGATCCCGCGCACCCCCGTCAGCATCCACGCGTGCGGCAAACGTCCGGCCTCGATCGCGTTGGACAACGTGCGCACCATCGCTTCCTGACCGATGAGCTGCTCAAACGTCGTCGGGCGATATTTGCGCGCCAGCACGCGATAGGCCGGAGGCGCGAGCGGTGTTTCGATCTCCGGCAACAGGCTGCCCATCGATTGCGACGCGTCACCCTCTGTTCCGTCAGCGGGTTTCATCGAAGCGGCGACGCGGGCGAAGAGTTCGGACAAAGGGCGGCCTTGAATCAGATGTCGCGGAATTCACAGGTGGGAGATTGAACGGCGACCCGGATCGAAAGTGTTACGGTTGCTTCCTTCCGGACCTGGCCGGGTTGGCACGGGATCCGCCCGCCGCCAATCTCCCGTGACCGTTATAGCAAGAATTCACAGAGGGGTATTGATTTTTTTGCCTATTTTGAGTGATTGACGTCTGCCTCATGATTTCATACCCTCATACTTGAAGCGCGAAAACAGGCGCTTTGAGGCTTAAGAACCTCCCAATAAGCGGTCGCATCAACCGCAATGATGCTGTCTCTCGGCCTATGGCCGGAGGGCAGCGTTATGTCCAAGGCGCAAGCTCAAAGGCGCTGCGCCGTTCTTATTGACGGTTCTTAACCTCCGGTCACCAGCGGAGGATTTATGCACTTTCTAATCCATGTTATTTTAGGGATCATTGTTTCCTCCCTTGTGATTTCAACAGCGATCGTAGCCGCTTTGGCAATAGCAACATCCCGTATGTACAAAAATGGCCGCGTCAACGACGGCGAAGTCATAGATGACGAAGATGTCCAAAAGCCTTGTCGCAAGGCGTGCTTGCGGCAAAAACGACGCGGTTCACTTTCAAAACGCTGCCTCTCACGCCACCTCAACCTGCGTTTTTTCGGTAGCCTTGCGGTAATACTCGATCAGACGATGGCGCGCTTGTGGCAGATCGCCCGGAATGGGAATCAGGAGGCGGCTTTGCGGATGGGCGAAGACGTGGCGAGAGAGGAAATGTCCGGTCAGTTCCAGCCCCTGAAGAATATCCGCCGCTTCCCATTCGCCAGCGCCGATCAGGAATGACGGCAGCGGAAAAAGTTTATCGCGGTAAGGCTCGCCTGCGGCTTGCGACACGGCGCGACCGGTGCGCGGACTGACGTAAATCAGATTGTCGGTTTCGCCGCTCGCCGCGCATTGGCTAAGGTCGAGGCCATAACCCAAAGTCTGCAACAACCCCATTTCCCATTTTACATAGGCAGGTCCCCAGAAATCAGGATCGGCGAGGCCGAACAGTGTCGCAAGGCTGGCGAAGATGCCCGGCATCGGCTGGCGCTCCGGCAGGCTGGATTCCGTAACGGCGCAAGCGCTGGCGATAATGTTGAGAATCTCCGGCGCGTCGAGCCATGACGCAACGTGGCTGGTGACCAGATCAAGCGTGTAGTTGCCGAGATGCTCGGACAATCGGGCGCGCCACGTCGCCATGACGCGGTTGCCGGACTGCAAAGTCGGACGCGCCGTCCGTCCCTGCCCGCCCGCGACCAGACCGGCGTGACGTCCATGTCCCGCCGTCAACAAGGTGACGATCGCCGCATGCTCGCCATGCGGTCGTGCCGATAAAACTATGCCTTCGTCGTTCCAGTCCATGAGGGGGCGGGGGTTGGAGGTTAGAGAACAGAGATGAGAGATTTCTTTTTAATCTCTTTCCTCTTTTTTCTCTAGCCTCTAACCTCCAGCATCTAACCCCTAACCCATGACCCCTGCCATGACTGTCGCCATTGATTACTACGTTGGAAAGAATCCGGAAAAAATCCGCGAGGTTTTCGGTTTGCAAGTGGCGATCTTCAGTTGGCTGAAAGCGTACTTCCGCCACAGCCGACAGGACAAGTTCACCTTCCTGATCGAAAACATCGAATCGTGGCACGAGGTGCAGGATCTGGCCAAAAGCGTCGGCGTGGATCTTGATCGTCTGGTGGCTTTTGACCGGCGTTTCGTGCAGGAGAATTACGGCCAACTAACGACGGTTTTCCGTCCCGATCCGGTAGCAACGGAAATCCTGTGGCGACGGGAAACCGTGCCGGGTCCGGGCTTCAATTTCTGCAGCCTCGCTCACGCCATCAGCGGGCTCGAGACCGGAACGATGCTTGAGCAATATTGCCTCGCTCCCTCCGAACCCTCCGACGCCATCATCAGCCCGTCGCGCGCCGTGCAATCCGCCATCCGCACATTTTGGGATATGTACGAAGATTATATCCGGAAGCGCTTTCACTGCGATTACAAGTGCGTGGTGCAGTTGCCGGTCATACCGCTTGGCATCGATGTCGAGAAATTCGTCGCTCTGTCAACGCCGGACAAGCGCGCCGAGCAACGGCAAAAACTCGGCATTGGCGACGACGAGATTATCCTGCTGTGGGTCGGGCGTTTAAGCCATGCGATCAAGGCGCACCCCCTGTCGATGTTTCAGGCGGCGGAACGCGCGGCAGAGATGACCGGCGCGAAAGTGCATCTGATCATGCTCGGATACTTCATTGTCGAGAAGGAAGATGTTTTCTATGAGAAACTTGCCGCCGATATTTGCAAGAAAGCCAAGGTGACTTTCGTCACCA
>CAIQVS010000287.1 GCA_903875345.1 uncultured Pseudomonadota bacterium
ATGCCCCCAGAGAAAGTCATCGTACACACGCACTGCGCTGGACGGCTCGAACAGCGTGAGTAGCGTGTCCCTGATGCGGCCGTTATGATCAGAACCGCCTGTCTTGTCGATCTCGTCGAGAAGCACAATCGGGTTGGCCACTTTCCGCTCGTTGATTAACGCAATGACCCGGCCAGGATGGCCGCTTGACCATCCCCTTGCGGTTCCCGACAAATCCCGATTGTCGTTTTTCCCGGCAAGTCCAAGGCACATAAACGGCAAGCGTGACAATTCTGCGAGCCGGTATGCGTATCGAGTCTTGCCGACGCCTGGGTCGCCGAGAAGCAGCAGCGGCGGGATTTTGAAGCCCATGTCCCCGCCCGACCGGATTGACAGTTGCCGCATTACCCAAGCCGTCACTTCCGCAAACCATGGGAATTCATCGTCTAGCGCATTCTTCATTGCCGCAAGGTCATCTGGCACTGGGGCCAACGGTGTCGGCGCGTCGCAAAGCGGCTGGTATTTCTCTAGCGCCCATGTTATATATTTGTCGCCCGAAGGCGAAATGCCGTCGAGCACCCTTAATCCCGGCATCGTCGGCAGGATTTCGTCGCGCAGCGGTTTTAGCTCGTGTGCCATCCTGTCAAGCATCGAGGCTTTTGCAAGCGCGGCAAGCATTTTGCTGAACATCTCACAGCCTTCTTTTGCGGATTCCCTGTGCCGCCAGCGGATCAAGTCGCTTGCCATGTCCAGCAGTTTTTCGGCGCGGTCGGCCTTTTGAAAGTCGTCCGGGGGCTTGCCGAATTCCAGCAGGACAGCATCAAAAGCGGCATATAGCCACTTCGTTGGATTTTCGGGGTCAGCAATTGATTTACTGCCACGATGCGGATCAGCCTCACGGCATGCAAAGTCGTAAAGCGTCCACACGTCGCCGAGTTCCGCCGCCTTCATCCGCCATTTTTCGGCCAGTTCGATGGTTTTGTTGCGCAATTGCCAAGGGCCGACAGGTTTTTCGTACGCTTCTGAAATCTCGCGGGCGATCACTGCGAACCTTTCTGTGTTTGTTTTTTTATACTCCGGTTTTCTGAGTAGGCTTATCAGCTTTTCAATATGTGCGTCGAGTTCTTCAGAGTCGGCTTTTAACTGCTCTATCATGTCTTCGTAGGGGTCGCCGCTGTCTTCATCTGTAGCGGTATCAAATGGACGGCAAACGATTAAGCCATCGTCACGAAAGCCGTTTTCGTTTTCTTGGTCGTCTTCTTTTTCATCAGCATCGTTTGACATGCCGGGTTCCTTACGCATACGAAAATTTGGAAGCCGCCAATCATCGCTTCTGACGGCGTTGGGTGGCGGACTGGAAGGGGGTCAGAAAACCGGTCGTAAGGAACCGGCCAGGCCGAAACCTGCCCCGACCAGCCGCCATAGACGGATTACGGGCGTTGCCCGTAACCTTGCGTGGCGCTGTTGGTTCACCTTACGAGAAACGGGTTCTGACACCCGGCCCGGAATGAATTCCAGGTAGCGATAGTTTAACTAAAAATTATGGTATTGGTGTTTCTTTGCAATAAAAAAGCCGAAATAGCCAACTACTTCCTACCGCCTAAAAACGGACTGTTAGTATCAATCGAAGGCGGCGGAGGACGAGGGCCGTGTGTCTAGCGGTGTCAAAATGTTCCGGGGATGCCAGTCGATTCTGTAGCTTTTGGCGGGCCAAAACAAATATGCTGATGCGCAGATCGGATGGTTGTAAGAATTAAATATATATTGAAG
>CAIQVS010000288.1 GCA_903875345.1 uncultured Pseudomonadota bacterium
CCGGTATTCGCTATATGCAACTTACCGCTGTCGAGGCCAAAGCTATCCAGCAGTTGAACGACAAAATTACATCTCAGCAGGCCGAGATTGACAAGCTTAAGAGCATGGTCGAGCACCTTGCTCACGAGTCCAATACCTAAAAAATCTCGTTCGCCAAAATGCTATTTCAGGTCATTTCCTAGACATGGATTTTAAGTAAACCTGCTCGACGTGAAGGCACACACCATAAAACAACCCTCGAAACACATCATGTTTGGAATTTTCTATACCCCTCGTGAATGAAGAGTTGGGATTAACGGAGATTTAACCGGGCCATGATTCAAACGAATCTATGGGAATACTGCTCGAACCAGACCAACGTCAGAACCTTTTGGTGCGTCACCGAGGAGAACGTGATCGACGCATAGCGGATCGGATTAAAGCTGTGATCCTATATGACGAAGGGTGGAGCTATACAGCTATTGCACACGCGCTTTTGTTATCTGATGAAGCAATCCGCAAGCACATCGACGATTTTATCCGCGAGAACAAGCTGAAGCCGGAGAATGGGGGTTCAGAAGCGCGGCTGGACAGCGAACAAACAACAAAACTTTTGGCGCATCTCGACGAACAGATTTACGTCGACGTGAAAGATATCTGCGATTATGTGTGGATGCAGTTTGGCGTTGCCTACAGCCGTAGTGGAATGACCCAATGGTTGAGACGTAACGGCTTTAGTTATCATAAGCCTGCACCCGTACCAGCCAAAGCTGATAAAGCACGGCAGGAAGCGTTTATTGCTTTTTACGAGAACCTCAAGAAAACACTGTCAGATCATGAAAAAATCGTCTTTATGGACGGTGTTCATCCCCCCCCCACCAAACACGTATGGCTTATGGTTGGATACGCAAAGGTCTACGCAAGGAACAGGCATTGCTACACGACGTGTCTTCCTGAATATGGGCAAGCGCGAGGTCGATCGCCTGAAGGAAACGGGTTGTCCGCTTAGCCTGGCAGTCTTTGAGATTATCCAGTTTAGCGAGATTAGTCAGAAATACGGTTATAAAGTCAGCGATACATTGATGCGCGCTTTGGTTGACGGATGTAATACCAATCCCCGATCATAGTGCATCGGTGATATAGGGGAAAGATGCGATCGATTTGACGATGTGCGGGTTTTTGCGGATATAGAGAGCAGCGTCACAAAGTTTCTGCTCGACCTTGCGCATCGATTTAAGGGCGAAGTTCTTGAAGATCTTCTCGCGTATCTCGTCCCAGATGTTCTCCTTCGGATTAAGCTCAGGAGAATAAGGCGGCAAGAAAATGAGGGTTATGTTGTCCGGCACCTTCAGTCTTGGCGTGCGATGATTGGGTGCGCCGTCGAGGACCATGGCGATATATTCATCTTTAAACTGAGCCGATACCGCATTAAGGAATATCTGCATACAGACCGTATCCATAGCCGGCAGAACCAGATAGGCGCCGATACCGTCTTTTGGGCTCACGGCACCGTAAAGGTATGTGTATTGGCGTATCGCTTGAGCGGCGACTGATGGCCGAACAGGTTGGGGTGCCCAGCAGGCACGTGGCGAGTTGATGCGCCCGAAGCGGGCTTCATCTTGGAACATGACACGAAGAGGCTGTTTGCGAGCCGCAGCTGTGGCCTTGGCTTTTTTGATCAGGCGTTTGAACTTTTTTTAAAACGGTTTTGGGCTTTGACATCACGACGCGGATGGTGAGGGCGTGGCATCAGTTTGCGCCAGCCGTGACGTTCGAGAAGGCTATAAATGGTGGTTGATCCTGTTTTATGACCAATCTTCTTTTCATAAGCCTCCTGAATGTCAGAAATACAGACCAACTCTCCAGCCCCAGCTTGATGGATAAAGCCTTTAAGAAAGACTGCTTCTTCCGCACGTGTCATATTCTCGTTCAACCGCCCGCCTCGTGGCTTAAAATCAAGTCCCTTGAGACCGTCACGGAACCAGGCCATATGCACACGACTAACTGTGCTGCGCGATGCCCCAGTGGCATGAGCTATTTCTTCCTGTGTCATCCCATGCGCTGCACGTAGATGCACAATCTGGATGCGCCGATACCGGGCATCATCACCTTTTGCCTGCTGCAGCGCTCGCTCGATTCGTTGACATTCTTGCTTGCTGATTACCTGTCCCGTCATAGCCACCCCCTCTTTTGGTTGTAGCTTTACTGAATCACATTCTGATTCCGATGGGAATCCTAGATTCACTCAGATCGGGGATTGGTATGAGCATATAAGCGACCGCGCTGGATAACAATTTTTTTCTAAGAGGTTGTCGTTGAAGTGTTAACCTTATTGGGGCCTAATCCATAATGCTTTTTAAAC
>CAIQVS010000289.1 GCA_903875345.1 uncultured Pseudomonadota bacterium
ATGTTGGCTGCATCCATCAACGCCCAAGGCGCCCAATATCTTGCTCAAATATCTTCTGAGCAAAGCGCGAAGATCAACACCGCGCTGCGGATTAAATCCCCCGATCAAAAACTAACTAGTGCCGTAGCAGAAGCAGCCCCAACGATTGCTGCGTTCCTCAAAGTCAATTCATGTCTTCATGGATACAACGGCAGTTCGTTAAATGTTTTTGCTGCTCCTGGGAAAACTTATGATAAAAGCAACTACATAGGTAGTCCGCTGCCCCTCATGCCTCACCATAGCAAATCTTCGTGTGCATCTGTCGCTCGCGTGCATGGCTGGTCAATGCCGACAAAAAATTCGATCCGTTTTGAAGTGTTATATGTAGCGGAAGACAGCGGAGAGACAACGAAAGGCACGTATGAAATGCAGAAGCAGCCGACCGGCGAATGGCTATTTACGCGTTAGTTGTCATGGAAAACCGGGGACAGACAACGTTTAATTCTTCGTCGTCTCCACTGCGTCATTAAATAGAACGACGGCCGGAAGCTGGTCTTACGTCAAATTGCCGAGCTAAAAGCGCGCGTTAGTGTGAAGAAGCAGATGGAGGATCGCAATAATCGAACTAACGAAAGATTTGATCGCCCAATCCCGAGTTATCGCAAAGGGCGAGCGTATTCGGGATGTTCAGCGATTGGTTGATATGTATGGCGGAAAGCGGTCCGGATGGGTTAAGAAAAGTAGTCCTGCATTTGAGTACAAGGGTGCCGGCTATGAATATCATTGGTACGAGCATTATGGTATTGGCCGATTTGAAACGAAACTGAAGGTTATCTAGTAAAATGATTGTTCGCCTCAAGTCATCGAGCCCGCACTATCCGGACCTTTCGGCATCCCAGCCGTATTTCGTTATTGGAATCGAAGCAAACGACTTTAGAATCTTGAATGATAAAGGGAAGCCTTACCTCTATCCCCCCGATCTTTTCGATGTCATTGATGCGCAGCATCCCCCAGATTGGGTTACCGAGTTTGGCGCCGACGGGGAACAGTATTCTTACCCGGCTGCCTTGAATGTTCCTGGATTTTTTGAGGACTTTTTTGATCAAAAGCCTGAACAAACTTCAACATTTTGGCATGTGCTAAATCAAACCCTCTCAAAAGCAGCATGACACAGAAAATCGCTAACAAGCGGCCACAAGAGCGAGCGCGTGCGACGGGCCTTGTGCTTACTCGCAGCATCATCATGCACTGCATATCGCCATCGCCGCCACGCAGGGAGCGGACTTTCTGCTGACCTGGAATTTTAAGCACATTAGCAACGCAGAAACAAAACAGCTCATAGCGAACATTATTCAGTCCTGCGGTTACGTCTGCCCGCTGCTGTGTTCGCCAGAGGAACTCGGGGAAAGCCCAAATGATTGAAGACCCTATTGTCGCAGAGGTGCGCAAGTATCGCGAAGAACACGCCGCGTCCTACGGCCACGATCTCAGGCGAATTGCCGCCGCACTCCGTAAGAGAGAGGGGGAGTCTTCACGGCCGGTTCTTAATCCAGGTCCGAAGTACCTTTCCGGCCACGAATCGCCAGCAACCGCCGCTGCATCTCGTCGTTGAGTCGGGCAATAGGGGCCAGGCTCAATTGAATTCTCAGCGGCCCGCCGGAGTTAATCGAGCCTGACCCCTTATTCGCTCTTCTTCGCTCGATATTGTGCTCATCGGAAGAATTGGGGGCAGAAACATGAACGAAGATCCAATTGTTGCGGAAATCCGCAAGTATCGTGCCGAGCACGCAGAAAGATACGGTCATGACTTGGATCGCATTTGCGAGGCATTACGCGAAGCCGAAGTAAAATCAACCCGTAAGGTTGTGCACCGCAAGCCGCGCCTGCTTCCAAAACCTAGCAGCTAACATTCGCCTTAAATGCGAGCGCGCGCCACAGGCGTCGTGCTGGATAAGAGGCCAGGGTCAATTAAATCTGCCCGGCTTAGAGAAATCAATTAACCGTGGCCCCTTACTCCCCCTAAGAATGAGAAAAATCGAGATAAACTCTACCGAGGTAAAGCGATGAATATTGAACGCAATTACATTGTTGATGATCGCAATCGTAAAATTGCAGTCCAGCTTGACATTAAGACGTTTGAAAGAATAGAAAATGTTTTGGAAAATTATGCGCTGGTTCAGTTAATACAGGAAGCTGATGATGAGGGAGAGCCAGTAAATTTACAGGAAGCACTGAGTTACTACGAGAACTTGGAAAAGACCAAGTGAACGTCCGCTACAGCAAGAGATTTCTTAAACAGCTTGCACAGGTACCCTCTCAGACGAGAAAAAAAGTAGAGAAATTCGCGTTTGAGGACTTGCCGAGTGCAGCTTCCATAGCCGAGATAGGAAAGATTGAGAGGATGCAAGGATACAGTCGCTTTTACAAGGCTCGCTTTGGCTCCTATCGTGTTGGCATTATTGTAGATAAAGAAGCCGTGACGTTGCAAATTGTAATGGATCGAAAAGAAATCTATAAATTCTTCCCATAGCGCGGAAGTCAGCAGAAGAAAAATGCCCCCGGCGTAGGGACTCCGGTTGCCCGGAGCCCCCGCCACAGACGCGGACGTGCAGTATTGCGGATTGGTGGATTGGAAGTGGATTAGGTAAATAGGACTTCCCGAAACAGACCGTGGATTCTTGGGCCTTGGTCATAACCCCGGCCACCGCACC
>CAIQVS010000290.1 GCA_903875345.1 uncultured Pseudomonadota bacterium
AAAAATGGTTGTACCATTGCCACTACCTTCTAGTTTGTAGGTAGCAGGTGCATTAATGTTAGCTTGGACACCATTTGTTTGGACACCACTTACATCAAAGTTAGTTGGTCCGTTGATTCGTCGTCGGCCACAGCATGTGGTCGGGGATGCTGATTTCTTCAATTCTGGGCACGGTTCTGCCGGGGCCGGGCACGGTCTATGTGTCGCAAAACATGGACTTCGCTTTGCCTTTGCATATCGGCGACGAAATCATGGTCAAGCTGACCGTCAAAAGCAAACATGCCGACAAACCCCTCGTCGAGTTCGATTGCCAATGCTGGAACGGCAAGGGGGAGCGGGTCGCTACGGGAATCGCGACCGTCATCGCTCCGACCCAGAAGATCTACATGGACCGTCCCGAATTGCCTGACGTTCAGATCTATGAGCAGGACCATTACAAGGAAATTTTGGCCGGATGCCGCAAGCTCGGAAAGATCAAGGCGGCGGTCGTGCATCCCGTTCAGGCCAACGCCATCGAAGCCGTCGCCGAGGCCGTGCTTGAGGGCTTGATCGATCCGATCCTGATCGGACCCGAAGCGCGGATTCGCAGCGCGGCTAAGGCCTGCAACGTCGATGTCGGCAACTGGACGATCATCGACGTCGAACACAGCCAAGCCGCAGCGACCAAGGCGGCGGAAATGGCGGCGCGCGGCGAGGTTGAGGCGATCATGAAAGGTTCGCTGCATTCCGACGAATTGCTCGGAGCCATCGTGCCGACCGCCGCCGGACTGCGCACCGACCGCCGGGTATCCCATGCTTTCGTGATGGACATTCCGACCTATCACAAGCCGCTGATCATCACCGACGCCGCGATCAACATCATGCCGAAGCTGGAGGACAAAGTTGACATCTGCCAGAACACGATCGATCTGTGGCACGTGTTGTTCGGCAACGAGAGAAAACCGAAAGTCGCCATTCTGTCCGCCGTCGAAACCGTGACCAGCCGCATTCCCTCGACGCTGGACGCCGCGTGCCTGTGTAAAATGGCGGATCGCGGCCAGATTACCGGCGCTATCCTCGACGGTCCGTTGGCGTTCGACAATGCCGTCAGCAAGCAGGCGGCCAAGGACAAGGGCATCACCTCCGAAGTCGCGGGCGACGCGGATATTCTTCTCGTTCCGAATATCGAAGCGGGCAACGCGCTCGCCAAGCAGCTGTCGTTTCTCACGCATGCCGACGCCGCCGGAATCGTTCTGGGGGCGCGCGTTCCCGTCATTTTGACCAGCCGCGCCGACACCTTGCGCGCGCGATTGTTGTCTTGCGGCGTCGCCATTCGTCTTGCGCACGCGCGCAAAGGAGGGAGCCTGTCATGACACGCGTTATTCTCACCCTGAACGCCGGGTCTTCGAGCGTCAAATTTCGCCTGTTCGGACTTGAAGCGTCGTTGCCCGCGTTGGCCGACGGAAAAGTCGTGGGTATTCACGAACGGCGAACGGGACAAGCGGTGACGCCTCACGCGAAACAGTCGGACCGTCGGCGCGGTATATCCAGACCTGCATCGGGACGACCGGACAAAAAGGTTGACGGCTATCCCGTCTTTGAAGCTAAAAGCGAAAATGACGGCGCGGCTGAAAAGCGGTCTTTGCCCGATTGCGCCTCGCATGAGGAGGCGCTCGACGTCATTCTGGAGTGGTTGCAGAGGAAGGGTGGCAAGGCGTGGGACGTCACGGTCGTGGCGCACCGTATCGTTCACGGCGGCGAACGCTTTGCCGAACCCGCCTTGCTGACGCCGAGCGTCGTGTCGTATCTGGAAACGTTGTGCCCGTTGGCACCGTTGCATCAGGCGCACAATCTGGCTTGCGTCAAGATTCTCGCCAAGAGGAAGCCGCCCATCCTGCAATATGGCTGTTTTGATACGGCGTTTCATGCCCGCCACGAGAAACTGTTTTCCGTTTTCGCGCTGCCAGCGGAGATTCGGGAAAAGGGAGTCCGGCGCTACGGCTTTCACGGCCTGTCCTATGACTGGATCGCGCAATGCTTGCGCCGCGATCATCCTCGTTTGTCGAAAGGGCGGGTCGTTGTCGCCCATCTCGGCAACGGCGCGAGCCTCTGCGCCATGAAGAACGGGAAGGGCGTGGATACCACGATGGGAATGAGCACGCTGGAAGGCTTGCCGATGGGGACGCGCTGCGGCAACCTTGATCCGGGCGCGTTCATCTTCATGCAACGCAATCTCAGGCTCTCGCTGGATCAGGTCGAGCATATTCTCTACGAGGAATCCGGGCTGCTGGGGTTGTCCGGCATCAGCAACGACGTCAAAACCCTCTCCGAGAGCCACCACGACAACGCACGTTTCGCGCTTGACTATTTCGCCATGAAGACGGCGCAGTACATCGCAACGATGGCGGTCTCGATGGGCGGCATAGACGGTCTGGTCTTTACCGGCGGGATCGGCGAGAACGCGGACAATGTGCGCCGCATGATCCTGAAGAACCTTGGGTTCATGCCTCCTTTCGAAACTCTGGTCATCCCCACGAATGAAGAGCGGGGCATGGCGCAGAAAGCTTATGAGTTTTACAAAAAGGAGAAAGCGGCATGACGCAAGACACCTCCCTGAAGGGTCTTGTGGTCGGCCTTGCCAATGACCAGTCCATCGCTTGGGGATGCTCCAAGATTTTCCATGATTACGGGTACAAGTTGGCGATCACGTATGTGAACGAAAAAACCAAACCCTATGTCGAACCTCTGGCGAAAAGCCTGAACGCTTCGCTGTTCATGCCGATGGACGTGACGAACGAGGAGCAAGTGGACGCGGTTTTCGCCGCGATCGAGAAAAAATGGGGTCGGCTCGATTTCCTGCTGCATTCCATCGCCTACGCGCCGAAAGCGGATTTGCAGGGGCGCATCGTCGATTGTTCTGTCGAAGGCTTCAAGACCGCGATGGACATTTCGTGCCATTCCCTCATCCGGCTTAGTCGACGGGCGGAACCTTTGATGAAGAACGGCGGTTCGATCATGACGATGAGCTATTACGGCTCGGAAAAAGTCATCGATAACTACAACATCATGGGACCGGTGAAGGCTGCTCTGGAAGCGTCGGTGCGCTATCTGGCGAAGGAATTGGGGGAAAACGGCATACGCGTCAACGCGCTGTCCCCCGGCCCGGTGTTGACGCGCGCCGCGTCGGGGCTCGGCCATTTTGACAAGCTTATGGAAAAATCCGCCAAGAACGCTCCGTTGCGTCGTTTGGTCTCGATCGATCAGATCGGCGAAGCCGCAGCTTTTTTTGCTTCGCCCAAAGCGCTGCATATCACGGGACAAACGATCTATATCGACAACGGCTATAACACGATGGGGTGATCGGCGCCGGGTTCAGGCGTTGCCTCTAGTCGGCAGGCGTTCGCCTGATCATTCCCAGCCCAGTTTTTTGCGCGGGTCATAGGCGTTTTTCTTCGCCCATTTTTCGACCAGTTCCGCCAGATCTTCGGTTGGGGATTCCGGCAGCATAATCCTGATTTTCACCAGCATGTCGCCCTTGATCGTCGCCGATGACGGAATGCCTTTGCCTTTAAGCCGCAAGGTCGTGCCGGAGTTCGATCCCTTCGGTATTTTGACGGTCACATGCCCGTCGAGCGTCGGCACAGTGATCGACGCGCCGAGAACGGCTTCGGGCAGGCTGACAGGCGCTTCGAGAATGACGTCGTTGTCCTTGCGCGTGAAATAGGAATGCGGTTCGATATGCATCTCGATGATCGCGTCGCCCGCTCCGGCAGGCGAGCTTTGTCCAAGGCCGCGCAGCCGCAACTTGTTGCCTTCCTCGGAGCCCGGCGGAATGGTCACGTCGATGGTCTTGCCGTTCGACAGCGTGACGCGGCGCTTGCCGCCGAGACAGGCTTCGGCGAACGGGATGCTAAGGCTGTAGGTCTCGTCCCCGCCACGAGGAGCCTGCGCTCCCGCGCCACGGCCACGCGCGCCGCCGCGTTGCGCGCCCATGAATTGGGCAAGAATGTCGTCGATGTCCTCCATCCCGCCGCCGAATTGCGCGAAAGGATCGGCACCACCGGCGCGGCTGCCATGTCCGCGCGAACGTGCCCCGCCGAAGCCACCGCCGCCAAAGCCTCCACCCGCAAAACCGCGATCGTTGCCCATCGCGTCAATCTCGCCGCGATCGAAGCGGGCGCGCTTGGCGGCATCCGATAGCAAATCATAAGCTGCTGTGATTTCCTTGAATTTTTGCTCGATGTCCTTGCGTCCCGGATTGACGTCGGGATGCAGTTTTTTGGCGAGCTTGCGATACGCGCTTTTGATTTCGTCAGCCGTGGCGGATCGCGTTACGCCGAGAATATCGTAGGGATCACGCATGGGTCAGAGGACAGACGACAGAGAATGAAAAACGGAAAACGGCGCGGACGACAAACGACAAACGCGACGGGAACATTGCCGTCCAAGGTTTGTCGCCCGTCGTCCGTTTTCCGTCATTCCGATTACTGCACAATCTTCCATGAACCGTCCGGCTGCTGGCACGCCTTGCCATAACCTTGTTGCTGCTGGCCGCCGATGGTGATCGTCTGCTGGAATTCGCGGCAATATTGGCCGGTCGAGCTGTAGCCATCGCGGGTGGGGGTAATGGTGCCGGAATTGCCGTTCTGCGGATTGTTCCAAGTGATCTGTTGGCCAACCGGCGCGGTGTAGGCCTTTTGCTCGGCCTGCGTTGCGCGCTGACGGTCGGCATCGTCGACCATGCCGCCGAGCTGGTTGCCGGCGAAGCCGCCGATCAGGACGCCGAGAAGTGTGCCTGCCGCTTTACCTGTTCCCGTATGGCCGCCGAGCGAATTGCCGAGCAAGCCGCCCGCTGCCGCGCCGCCCAAAGTGCCAACAGTTTCGCCACCGCCCCAGTTGTCGGTTTGGCATGCCGCGAGAAGAAGTGAACCGGCTAGAACGGCTATAACGGACTTACGAATCATCTGAAGCCTCATCAGTTGAAGGGTGAAAGTGACCGGATGAAAAACCAGCCACGCAGAATCTGAAACTCTTTACTGCAAAATGTTAGCCTAAAGGCTAATCTTGGCGCAACTGTGACATTGCGGTATTAAATCTGACAGAATCCGGGGCACCAAAATGACCGAAAACAACGATTTCAATCCTCCCGCCGATCCCGAAAGCCTGTTCCGGGAATGGCTCACGCTTGCGGAGCAGACAGAAATCAACGATCCGAACGCCATTGCGCTGGCGACGGTTGGCGCCGACGGCATGCCGTCGGTGCGTATTATGCTGCTGAAGTATTTCGATTCAAAGGGTTTTGTTTTTTACACCAACCGCAAGAGCCGCAAGAGTCAGGATTTGATCGCTCATCCCAAGGCTGCGATTTGCCTGCACTGGAAATCCCTGCGGCGGCAAATCCGCGCCGAGGGGGACGTCAGTCTGGTCAGTGATGCGGACTCGGACGCGTATTTTGCCTCGCGGCCTCGCGGTAGCCAGATCGGAGCTTGGGCGTCGCAGCAATCGCAGCCTATATCAAGCCGCGCCGAGCTGGAGAATGTTGTGCGCGGGATCGAGAAAAGATACGAAGGCAAGGATGTGCCTCGCCCGCCGCACTGGGGCGGGTACCGGCTGACGCCGACCGAGATCGAATTCTGGCAAGATCGGCAATTCCGTCTGCATGACCGAGTTGTCTATCGCCGCGCGAGCGCAGCCGAGCCGTGGAATATTGAAAGGCTTAATCCATGATCGATAACAACACGCTGGCTGCCATCGGCAACAACCGGCTGCGCCGGTTGGCAACCTACTCCAGTATCGTGGTTGCCTCGACTTTAATCGTAGCCAAGCTGACGGCGTTTTTCCTGACAGATTCCGTGGCGATGTTGTCGTCGTTGCTGGATTCCACAATGGATCTGCTTGCGTCGGTGGTAACGGCTTTCGGCGTCGCCACCGCGCTGCATCCGCCCGATCACGAACACCGTTTCGGTCACGGCAAAGCTGAGCCACTCGCGGCGCTGGCGCAATCGGCCTTTATCACGGGTTCATCGGTGTTGCTGGCCTATGACGCGCTGAACCGCCTGTATCATCCACATCAGATTCAGAACGAAAACATTGGGTACATCGTGATGGGGGTTGCGATTGTGCTGACGATTGGCTTGATCGAGTTTCAGCACATGGTCGTGCGCCGTACCAGCTCGCTCGCCATCCACGCCGACCGGCTGCATTATATCGGCGATCTGGTCATCAATCTGGCGGTTGTGGTCGCTTTCGGATTGCATCAGTGGACGGGGTTGAATTGGTTCGATCCGGTCTTTGCCATTTTGATCGCTTTTGGCCTGACGGCGATGGCATGGCACATCGCGGCGCAGGCCTTGAGCATCCTTATGGACAAGGAATTGCCGGACGCGCAGCGCGACCGGATACGGGCGATTATCGTCGGCCATCCTTCTGTGCGCGGCGCGCATGACATGCGCACGCGTTCCGACAGCGACCGGATTTTCATCGACAGCCATGTCGAGATGGATGGAAATATTTCGCTCCGCGACGCTCATGCCGTTGACGAAGCCCTGATCGCGGCGATTGTCAAAGAATTTCCCAACGCCGACGTGATGATCCACCATGACCCCGCCGGACTTGAGGAAGATCGCCTCGACCTCCGGATCGCCAAAACCGAAGACTGATCGACTGGTTTTATTTCTTCTCGCTCTGAACCGGATTCATCACGTCACACAGGGATTGATCGCAGGAAATCATCAGCGCGTCCGGCGCGACTGAATCCTTGGACTGGCTGACGGATTTGGGCAGGTTGCAGGTGACGCGCCAGATGGTTTGCCCCGCAGCGCCAATCGACTGTTGATAAATTTCAATCTTCTTGGGAGTGCAGTTGTTGTCGAGCGCGGTAGCGCGCGCTTCGGCTTGTCCGGCGTAGGCGGGATTTGAGAAAGCGAGGAGACTAAACAAACAAAGAGTCGAAAAAACAAACGGAAACGTTCCTTTCGGCTTGCGGGAGCGCATGCGAAAAATTTCGCTGCCCGAAGCGGTCGAGGCAGGGGCGGCAAAGCGAGGTTCGAAAATCCGTTTCAGCTTTTGAAACACTGTACCAAGGTTCGGACTCAATTAAGCCACCACAGAGACGATTGAGACAAGGCAAAAGGGGACTATTCAGGGAACCGCTGGCGGCGTCGTCGCAGGGAGCGGCAATGCGACAAGCATCCTCGATACGGCACGATATACGTTCGATCTTGTTGCGCTGTTTGTAAAGGCGTTTTTTTATTGGTCTTGTCGGGGGTAACGCCTTGAATCTACGGCTCTCCGACCACAATTATGTTCCGAACTCTTAACCCAAAAACCCATGCGTTAACTATTTCTTGAGAAGCCTTGACTAAAGTTAACCGGTCTTTGTGATTGATGTCGTCGTTTTTGTGCCAATGCCGCCGGTTATCGGTACGGCATGGATTAAAGCAACATGCGGGTATCGTTCCTTGCAGGAGTCGTTCGGATGACTACGCAAACCGCCAATTCTTGGCTCGACCCGGCGCCCATCGAAAGGGCTTTGGCGAATCCTGCTCCGAACGATGCCGCGCGCGTCCGCGAAGTTCTGGCGAAGGCGCGGGAACTCAAAGGGTTGGGGATGGACGATGTGGCGGCTTTGGCTTCCGTAACCGATCCAACGTTGACCGAGGAGATGTTCGCGACGGCGCGTCAAGTGAAGGAGGACATCTACGGTCACCGCATCGTTTTCTTCGCGCCTCTTTATATTTCCAATTTTTGCGCCAACGAATGCACCTATTGCGCGTTTCGAAAAAGCAACGAAGGCCTTCAACGCCACGCCCTGAGTCAGGAACAGATCGCGGAGGAAACCGAAGTCCTCGTCAAGCAAGGCCACAAGCGCGTCCTGATGGTCGCGGGCGAACATTATCCGGGCGGGATGCGTTATCTTTTGGATTCCATCGCCACGATTTATTCGGTGAAGAAGGACAACGGCGAGATTCGCCGCATCAACGTGAACGTCGCGCCGCTCGATGTGGACGATTTCCGCTTGTTGAAAGAGGCGGGCATCGGCACCTATCAGCTTTTTCAGGAAACCTATGATCGCAAGGCCTACGCGGAGGTTCATCTGCGCGGCAAGAAAAGCGATTTCGACTGGCGCGTCTCGGTGATGGATCGGGCGATGACGGCGGGGATCGACGACGTCGGGCTGGGGGTGCTGTTCGGACTCGCGGATTGGCGGTTCGAGATGCTGTCGCTGATGCAGCACATCGCGCATCTGGAGGAAGTTTTCGGCGTCGGCTGCCATACGATCAGCGTGCCGCGCATGGAGCCTGCTCACGGTTCGACGGTGGCGGAGGCTCCCCCGCATCCGGTTGTGGACGAGGATTTCAAAAAGATCGTCGCCATTCTTCGCATGGCCGTTCCCTACACCGGCATGATTATGTCGACGCGCGAGACGGCGGAGATGCGGCGCGAGACTTATTTGCTCGGCGTCTCCCAGATTTCGGCGGGAAGCCGGACGAATCCGGGCGGCTATGCGGACGAAGCCAAGCATGACGCGAGCCAGTTCCAGCTCGGCGATCACCGCTCGCTGGAGGAAGTCGTCGCGGAGCTTGCCAGCCTTGGCTACATGCCGTCCTTCTGCACCGCATGTTACCGTCTGGGGCGCACCGGAAAAGATTTCATGGATTTGGCCAAGCCCGGCCTCATCAAGCAAAAATGCGGTCCCAATTCGGTGGGGACGTTCCTCGAATACCTCATCGACTACGCTTCCGAAGAAACGCGGCAGGTCGGGGAAAAAGTCATCCGCGACGAAATGACGCAGATGGGCATGAAGGAGCAGGATATTTCCGAGCGCATCATGAACGCCATCAACAAAGGCAAACGCGATGTGTTCTGTTAGCACTTAATCTCGCAGGGTGAAAAATGGCCGGACAAACCTCTCTCTCGAATGAAATCGAAGCGCTCGTTCGCAAGCATGGCGTCAGCCGCGAGGCGTTGATGCCCATTTTGCAGGATGTGAACCGCGCGCACAATTCCGTGTCGGAGGAGGCCATGCTTCTGATCGCGCGCGCGCTCGACATCCCGCGTTCCGAGGTTTACGGCGTCGTGACTTTTTACAGCTTTCTGAGCGTGAAGCCGCGCGGTCGCTATGTCATCCGCATGTGCCGCACCATCAGCTGCGATATGAAAAGCGATTTCCGTCCGATGATCGCGGCCTTGCATGATGAACTTGGCGTCGGGTTCGGGGAAACGACTGCCGACGGGCTGTTCACGCTGGAACACACCAACTGCATGGGCATGTGCGATCAGGGTCCTGCCATGCTGGTGAATGAGGACGTGCATATCCGACTGACCGAAGAATCCGTTCGCAAAATCCTGCGCGATTATCGCAGCAAGGCTACGCCGGACGGATTGACGAAAATCGCCTGACGCGAACGGAGAGGAATAATGGACGAAACGACTGTACACGGAACCGTAGGAAATCACCTTTCGTATGCCGACCTGACTCCCGATCTCGGCCTTAAGATGGCCGCAGGGCTGGACGCGGAATCGATCATCAGCGCGGTGACGTTTTCCGGGCTTCGCGGGCGCGGCGGCGCGGGATTCCCGACGGGAATGAAATGGAAATTCGCGCGAGCGGAGTCGCGCAAACCGAAATATATCGTTTGCAACGCCGACGAGGGCGAGCCGGGAACGTTCAAGGATCGCCTCGTGCTGACGGATTATTTCGATCTCGTGTGCCAAGGCATGACGATCGCGGGCAAGGCCGCCGATTCCGAAGACGGCATCATCTACCTGCGCGCCGAATATTCATTCATGCGTCCGCATCTCGAACAGATTCTGAAGCGCCGCCGTCAGGAGGGCTTGCTCGGCAAAAACATTCTCGGCAACAAGGGTTTCGATTTCGACATCGTCATCCGGATGGGCATGGGCGCTTATATCTGCGGCGAGGAGACGGCGTTGCTGGAATCGCTCGAAGGACATCGCGGCGAAGCGCGTAACCGCTTCCCGTTTCCGGTGCAGGCGGGTTACAAAGGCTTGCCGACGGTCATCAACAACGTCGAAACCTTCGCGTGGGTTCCGGCCATTCTCGAAAAAGGTCCCGCGTGGTTCGCGGATATGGGAACGAAAAAATCTCCGGGAGCGCGACTGTTCAGCGTCTCCGGCGATTGCGCTCGTCCCGGAATCTATGAATATCCGTTCGGCACGCCACTTAGCCGCGTGTTGCAGGACGCGGGCGCGGACAATCCCAAAGCGGTTCAGGTGGGCGGAGCCAGCGGCACGTGCGTCGCCGCCGACGGGTTCGAACGCACGCTGGCCTTCGAGGATCTGTCGACCGGCGGTTCCATCATCATCTTCGGGCAAAACCGCGACATGTTCGCGATCGCCGAAAACTTTCAAGGCTTTTTCGCCGAGGAAGCTTGCGGCCAGTGCGTGCCGTGCCGGATCGGGAACGTCCGTTTGCACGAGGCCATCGAGCGCATGCGCAAGAACGGCTTGAGCGCCGACATGGAGCGCGAACTCCGGCAACTCGCGGCGACGATGCAGACGGCTTCGAAATGCGGATTGGGACAATCCAGCCCCAACGCGTTTCTTTCCATTCTCGACTCTTTTGCGGGCGAGCTTCCGCAACACGGCAACGACGTGAAACCGCATTCTGCGGAGGCAAGGCCATGACCGAAGAAACAGTGACCGTAACCATCGACGGCAAGCCCGTCTCCGTTGCGTCCGGAACGACCGCGCTGCAAGCGGCGCGCGGCGCGAACATCCATATTCCCACCCTATGCCATCATAAGGATTTGTGCGCCGAGGCGTTGGGTCCGCACAAGGACGCCCATGCGGGACACGATTATCCGACCACGAAGTCGGGCGCGACCTCCGGCAACTGCCGCCTGTGCGTGATCGAAGTGAAGGGGCAGAGAACGCTTCAGGCGGCTTGCGTCTATCCGATCACCGCGCCTGTGGAAATCCATACGACGTCGCCCGCGATCCGCCACGCGCGGCGCGATATTCTTGAGCTGATGATGTCCGAGCATTACGGCGATTGCGCCGACTGCCGACGCAACGGCTCCTGCGAATTACAGGCGCTCTGCGCCGAATACAGCGTGAAGTCCGACCGTTTTGGCCGACCGGAGGCGCCTGTACACGCGGCGGAAGACGCGCGTAACATCATCGTGCGCGACATGGACAAATGCGTTTTGTGCCGCCGCTGCGTCCGCACCTGCGCTTTGTTTCAGGGCGTCTGCGCCCTGACGCCGGAAGGCCGGGGCGAGCACAGCTCCATCGGCGCGTTTATGGACAAGGAACTGATGGACGCGTGGTGCATCAACTGCGGCCAGTGCATCAACCGTTGCCCCACCGGCGCTTTGACCGAGCGCGACGACACGGCGGAGGTCTGGCGCGCAATCGAGGATCCCGACAAAATCGTTATTATCCAGACGGCTCCTGCGCCGCGCGCCGCCATCGGCGAAAGCTTCGGCTGCGAGCCGGGGACGCCGATGACGTTCGAGATGAACACGGCCCTGCGACGCTGCGGCTTCGACAAGGTGTACGACACGACGTTCTCCGCCGATCTCACGATCCTTGAGGAAGGCGCGGAACTGATCTCGCGCCTCTATAAGGCTCTGGTGAAAAAAGAAAATGGCGCGGCGCTGCCGCAATTCACCAGCTGCTCGCCGGGCTGGGTCAAGTTCATCGAGCATTTCTATCCGGAGTGGCTGCCGCATCTGTCTTCGGCCAAAAGCCCGCAGCAGATGATGGGCGCGATGATGAAGACCTATCTCGCCGAAAAGAACGGCTGGGATCCCGCCAAAATCGTCAGCGTGTCGCTGATGCCCTGCACGGCGAAAAAGTTCGAAGCGGCAAGGCCGGAGATGGACGCCAGCGGCTACCGCGACATCGACTACGCCCTAACGACGCGGGAAGTCGCCAAGATGTTCAAGGAAGCGGGCATCGACCTGCCGCGCCTGGAGAAATCGCCGTTCGATAATCCTTTCGGCGTTTCGACGGGCTCCGGCGTCATTTTCGCCGCGACGGGAGGCGTGATGGAAGCGGCGTTGCGCACGGTCATCGAGATCGTGACCGGCGAGAAAGTGGATCGTTTGTTCGACAAGGCCAATATTCTGCCGGTGCGCGGCTTCGACGGCGTTCGCGTCGCCGAAATCACAATCGCCAAGGTGGGTCCGGTGCCGGAGATTCTCGCGCATCTCGTTCCTGACTTCGAATGGCTGCGCGGCGTGACGCTCAAGGTCGGCGTCGCGCACGGCACCGCCAACGCGACGCGTATCATGGAGGACATCCAGAAAGGCGGCGAGTTCAGCACCTGCCATTTCATTGAGTTCATGGCCTGTCCGGGCGGATGTCTCGGCGGTGGCGGGCAACCGATACCGACTTCGCCCGAAATTCGCGCCGCGCGCGCCAAGGCCATCTACGGCGAGGACGCCAGCTACGTCGTGCGCAAATCGCATGAGAACGAGGACGTGCTGCGCGTCTACCGCGAATATCTGAAAGACGGTCCCTGCGGCCACAAGAGTCACGAATTGCTGCATACGCATTATACGGGCCGGGGCGATACGTGATCGACTACGCCGCTTTGACGACGCAGGACTTTTTCAGCCACGCCGATCTGGTGGCGCTATTGGGCGCGACTGATCCCAAGGACATCGCCCTGATTCAGAAAACCGCCGAGCGCGTGCTGCTGGAGAATTGCGGCAACGCAGTCTATTATCGCGGTTTGGTCGAAGCCTCCAACGCGTGCAGCAGCGACTGTTTCTATTGCGGCATCCGCAAATCGTTCCGCGAGGTCAACCGCTTTACCTTAAGCGCGGATCAAATCGTCGAATGCGCCGTTCTGTGTTCAAAGAGCAGTTACGGCTCGATGGTCATCCAGTCGGGTGAGCGCGGCGACAAGGCCTTCATTACGATGCTTGAGGAATCCCTGCGCCGCATCAAGGAGGAAACCCGCACCAAGGAGCAGCCGGATGGGCTCGGTGTGACTCTCTGCATCGGGCAGCAAACGCGCGAGATATATCAACGTCTTTATGACGCTGGCGCGCATCGCTATCTGTTGCGCATCGAGACGACGAATCCGCGCCTCTTCGCCGCGATCCATCCGCCGGAGCAGACGTTTGAATCGAGGCTCGAATGTCTCAGCGATCTGCGCGACATTGGCTATCAGGTCGGCACCGGAGTCATGATCGGCTTGCCCGGGCAAACGCTGGACGATCTGGCGCGCGACATTCAGTTTTTCGAGGATCACGACATCGACATGATCGGCATGGGACCCTACATCCCGCACGAAGGAACGCCGCTGGGGAGCCATGCATGTCCGCCCGTCGAGGAACGCGTGCGGCTCGGCTTGTTGATGATCGCGGCCACGCGGCTGAAATTGCGCGACGTTAACATCGCTTCCACTACGGCGCTGCAGGCGCTTGATCCCATCGGACGGGAAAAGGGACTTCAATTCGGTGCGAACGTCATTATGCCGCAAGTGACGCCGCAGGAAGTGCGCAAGGATTACCAGCTTTATCCCGGCAAGCCGTGCCTCGACGAAAACGCGCAAGCCTGTCGGTCGTGTCTGGAGTTGCGGATCCATTCGGTCGATCGCGTCGTCGGGTACAATCAGTGGGGCGATTCCGTTCACGCCCGCAAAAGGCAATCGTCCGAAACGGGAGCGCGGGAATGAAAGGCGCGACGCGGATCGAGCAGGACGCGCTAGGAAGCGTCGAGGTTAGCGCGGATTGCCTCTGGGGTATCCACACGCAGCGCGCCTTGCAAAATTTCCCATGCTCGCATCGCCGCGTGCCTTATGCCCTGATCGCGGCTTTGGCCACGGTCAAACGTGCCGTTGCAATGACAAACGGTGAGCTTGGCTATTTGAAACCAGAAATCGCCGCCGCTATCGCCGCTGCATGCGATCATATCCGTGACGGCGAAACGGAGATGGCCGAACATTTCCCGCTCGACGCTTTGCAAGGCGGTGCGGGGACATCCACCAACATGAACGTGAACGAGGTCGTTGCCAATCTTGCGCTGGCGTCGCTCGGAAAACCGTTCGGCGATTACGCGACGGTGCATCCCCTGCATCACGTCAATCTGCATGGCTCGACGAACGATCTCTATCCGACGGCGCTGCGCATCGCGGCGATTGACGGCGTTCGTCGTCTCAGCGAGGCGATGGCGAAATTGCAGGGCGTTTTTCAGGCGAAGGAAACCGAATTTGGCGCGGTGATCAAGATGGGGCGGACGGAGATGCAGCCCGCCGTGCCGATGACTTTGGGGCAGGAATTCTCGGCTTTCGCCGAAGCGGTGGCGCGTGACCGCTGGCGAACATTCAAATGCGAGGAGCGGTTGCGGCTCGTAAATATCGGCGGCACGGCCATCGGCACTGGGCTGACCGCGCCGCGCGATTACATTTTCCGCGTCATTGAAGTGCTGCGCGCCCTGACCGGCATGGGACTTTCGCGGAATGAAAACGTCATCGACGGCACCGCCAACGCCGACGTCTTCGTCGAGGTGTCGGGCATCCTGAAAGCGTCGGCGTCGACGCTGCATAAAATAGCGGGCGATCTGCGGTTGCTGCATTTCCTCGGCGAGATCGCGTTGCCGCCGATGCAGGTCGGCTCGTCGATCATGCCGGGCAAGGTCAATCCGGTGATGATGGAAAACGCCATGCAGGTCGCGATGGCCGTACGCGCCAACGATATGATCGTGACCGAATGCGCCGCGCACGGCACGTTGCAGATCAACGAATTTATGCCGATGATCGCGTGGGCGCTGCTCGATTCCATCGCCCTGTTGGAGGCGTGCGCCCAAGCCTTCGCGGATCATGTCGTCGGCATTCGCGCGGACGCTGCTCGTTGCGCCGAATTCCTCGATGTCGGGACGGCGGTTCTCACGGCCTTCCTGCCACAGATCGGCTATGACGCGGCAAGCGCTCTGGTCAAGAAATTCGAGAACGCGCGAAAACAAGACCGGACTCTGACCCTGCGTTCGTTCCTGAACGGCAAACTCGGCGCGGCGCTGGTCGATGAGGTTTTGTCGACACCGAACCTCGTGCGGCTTGGACATGGGAAACAATCATGACTCAGGAACAAATACCTAATATTCCCAAGCCAGAGCGGCTGCATATCGGCATCGCCGGTCGCGCAAATGTCGGCAAGTCCTCGTTCCTGAATATGTTGGCTGGGCAGGATGTCGCGATCACGTCGGCGCTGGCGGGGACGACGACGGATGTGGTCGAAAAGACGATGGAGCTTTTGCCGCTGGGGCCGGTCGTCCTGCTTGATACCGCCGGAGTCGACGACGTTTCGGAACTCGCCTCGGCGCGGCTGGCGAAGACCAAAACAGCTCTGCGCCGCATCAACATTCTGGCGCTGATCGTCACTGCCGAGGGCTGGAGCGATCATGAGGACGCGCTGCTGAACGAGGCGCGGCAAGCCGGAATTCCCACCCTTGTCGTCATCAACAAAACTGACTTGCGGGAACCTTCGCCCGATTTTCTGTCGCTGCTTGATCTTAAAAAACTGCCGTGGATTCAGGGTTGCGCCACGGGCAGCGCCGCCATCAAAGAGGCGTTCCGTCTGGCGTTCAAGGACGCGATTCGGTCGTTGCTGCCGCGCCTCTTTACCGCGCCGCCTTCTTTGCTTGGCGATTTGTTGCCCGCCGGAGGCATGGCCGTGCTCGTCGTGCCCATCGATCTCGGCGCGCCGCAGGGACGCTTGATCGTGCCGCAAGTGCAGGCGCTGCGCGATCTGCTCGACAACGACGCCAGCGCCCTTGTGGTGAAGGACAAGGAATTTGCCGCGACTCTGAAACGCCTGAACAAGCCGCCGGAACTTGTCGTCTGCGACTCGCAAGTCGTCGCGCGGGTCGTGGCGGATACGCCGCCGGACATTCTGCTGACGACATTTTCCATTCTTTTCGCGCGGTACAAGGGCGATCTCGTCGAACTGGCTCGCGGCGCGGGCGTCATCAACCGCCTCAAGGCCGGAGACAAAATTCTTATCGCCGAAGGTTGTTCCCATCATCCGCTGGAAGACGACATCGGGCGCGTGAAAATTCCGCGCTGGCTGCGGCAGCATACCGGCTGCGATCTCGACATCGCCACCTGCGCCGGACACGATTTCCCTCCAAACCTCGCGGAGTACGCGTTGGTGATCCATTGCGGCGGCTGCGTGATGACGCGGCAGGAGATGCTGTCGCGGCTTTCGCAAACCGAACGGGAAAAGGTGGCGATGACGAATTACGGCCTTGCCATTTCGGTCTTGCAGGGGGTTCTTCACCGTGCCCTGTCGCCCTTCCCCGAAGCCCTCGCGGCTTATGAGGGGACTCTGGCGTAGAACGCGTTGCTGCGTCCGCTTATCGCCGGAAACATGTATGGTGCCCAGGAAGAGACTCGAACTCCCATGACCTTGCGATCGCTAGCACCTGAAGCTAGTGCGTCTACCAATTCCGCCACCTGGGCATTTCATGCAGCGGAGCGCAATCTAGGCGAGTTGCATCCGTTCCGCAAGATGATCGTAAAATGCCCCGTTCTAGCTCAAATGAGGTTTGGCGCGGTAGTCCTCGCCCTGCATTTCCATCAGGCGGCTTTGGGTGCGCTGGAAAGCGAAGGCCAGCTCGCCGCTCGGCGCCAGCTGTTCGATGTCCACGGCGGAGCCCATGAAAAGCTCGACCTTGGCTTCGTAAAGCGCGTCGATGAGGGTCATGAACCGTGTCGTCTCGTTGCGCTGATCGGCGGTTAGCTTCGGCACGCCGTCCAGTATAATGGTATCGAGGCATTCGGCGATGGCCAGATAATCGGCGGCCCCCATCGCCGCCACGCATAGCTCGTCGAAATTGAAAAAGCCGATGCCCTTGGCCGCATGGACGATTCTCAAGACCCGGCCTTGTACCGGAAGCAGCAAATGTTCGGGCGTAGCGTCGTCCGTGAGGCGCAGGAAAATGCCCTGCAGTTCGCGCGTCGTGTGTTCATTTAGCGGGTGGAAATAGGTGGGAACGCCCTGAATTTGCTGGTAGCGATGATCGACGTCGCCCGTCAGGCGATGTACGGTCATCCTTTGTTTGATCAAATCGATAAAAGGCAGGAACCGTTCGCGTTGAAGGCCGTTTTTATAAAGCTCGTCCGGCGACCAGTTCGATGTCGCGACGATGATGACGCCTTCGCTAAACAGGGACGAGAACAGGCGTCCCAGTATCATCGCGTCGGCGACGTTGTTGACGTGGAACTCGTCGAAGCACAGTAGTCTTGTCGCGCGCGCGATCTCACGCGCCAGACTTGGCAGGACATTGTCGTTGCGCTCGTCGTGGAGGCGGTGCAGCCTCTCATGGATTTCCAGCATGAACTGATGGAAATGGACGCGCCTCTTTTTAGCCACGTTTGCGGTCGAGAAGAATAAATCCATCAGCATGGATTTGCCGCGTCCGACATCGCCGTAAAGGTAAAAACCGGCCAAGGCGGCTGGTTTTCGTTTGAGTTTCCCAATACGGTCAAGTAAACCCTGCGATGCGGGACGGTAGTTGCTCAACCGGTTGGAAAAGTCCTGAAGCATGAGCAGCGCTTGCCGTTGCGCCGGGTCAGGTTGCAGATCGCCGTCATCAAGACGCGCCTGATAGGCGGCCTGCAAGGGCGATGGAAGCGCGCGGGGCAGGGAGGTTGACAAGGTCATGAGCTCGATTATTTCATCCCTAGCGGTAGCAGTTTGACCCGAAAAATCAATCGTGTAGATTGGTCAATTATAAATGTGAATCAACGAGGTTTGTGATGAATTCTTTCAATGTGGCGGCCGCTCCCTTGCCGGGACAGTTAATGGCCGGAAAACGCGGCTTGATCATGGGCGTGGCCAATGATCGTTCGATCGCTTGGGGTATTGCCTCGGTTCTGGCGGCGCAGGGGGCCGAATTAGCCTTTACCTATCAGGGCGAAGCCTTGCAGAAGCGGGTCGTGCCGCTGGCCGAATCCGTCGGCTCGAAAATCATCGTCCATTGCGACGTTACGGATGAAAATCAGCTCGATCAGTTGTTCACCGTTCTGGAAGGCGCGTGGGGCAGCATTGATTTCGTCGTTCACGCGATCGCCTTTTCCGACAAGAACGAACTAGATGGACATTACGTCGACACGTCGCGCGACAACTTCCTGCGCACGATGGATATTTCTTGCTATTCATTCACCGCGCTGTGCCGTCGCGCTGTGCCGTTGATGAAGAACGGCGGCAGCCTGTTGACGCTGAGTTATCTCGGAGCGGAGCGCGTCATGCCGCATTACAACGTCATGGGCGTGGCCAAGGCCGCGCTGGAGGCGAGCGTCCGTTATCTCGCGGTAGATCTTGGCGGCAAGGGCGTCCGCGTCAACGCGATTTCGGCAGGGCCGATCAAGACTTTGGCCGCCAGCGGTATCGGCGATTTCCGCTATATCCTGAAATGGAATGAGATCAACGCGCCCTTGAAGCGGAACGTGACGACTCTGGAGGTCGGGCATTCGGCGCTTTACCTGCTCAGCGACATGGGGACCGGAGTCACGGGCGAGGTGATGCATGTCGACTCTGGCTATCACACCGTCGGCATGATCGCGGTCGATGAAGCCGATCAGCTTGCCGAACTGGTCAACGGCATGAAGGCGGCGGCGGGCGGCTAGAACGGATGGCAAGTAACAGCTTCGGCAACATCTTCCGCTTTACGACTTGGGGCGAAAGCCACGGCCCGGCGATTGGCGTCGTGATCGACGGGTGCCCGTCGCTCATTCCCTTGACGGAAAGCGATATTAAGCCCGCGTTGGATCGCCGCCGTCCGGGGCCATCGAAAT
>CAIQVS010000291.1 GCA_903875345.1 uncultured Pseudomonadota bacterium
GAGCATTACCTTCACACGGTAGGGGTCACAGGTTCAATCCCTGTCGCACCCACCAACCTTTTCAAAGGCTTAGGTGGATAATTTCGTGAGCACTTTAGTAGTTTTGGGTGCAAACATGTGTGCAAACGCCCAAAACAGCACGAAAACCCGCGTCTTTATTGAGGATTTTCACTCTCAAAATCATGGGAACATGCGGACGCGCAGCGCTCCCGCGCTTTGCAGCGTCGGCGCTTGTGTTTTCGTTTGGTTAGTGAAGACCAGCTGAAGTTTGGGCTATGGCTGCCGCAGGTTTCCGACCAAAGCCTGTTGCCTTAGCCAGCACGTCGACCGCGCCGCGAAGATAGCTCGGCTGGAAGTGGGCGTAGAGTTCGGTGGTTTTCTGCACAGAATGCCCCAGGACTTTGGCGATAAGGAAAAGGTCTATCCCTGCCAGCGCCATGAGCGTGCCCGCCGTGTGGCGCAACGTGTGCGGCGTGACGCCGGTTATTCCCGCCCGTTTGCAGGCGTTGCGAAACCCCACTTTCACGTCCGCTATCGGCGTGTTGTGATAGGTCAAAACGTGGTCGCAGGCAGGCAGTGGCGGTTTTCCGGCTCTTTTTCTTTCTTCGACTTTTTCCTTCAGGTCGGTCTGCGCTTCGATGAGCGCGTCGTGCAGCCGGTCGTTGATCGGCACAATCGCGCGACGCTTGGTCGTCTGCTCTCGCCCTTCGGGATTGAGGTAAATGATCCGGTTGGCAAAGTCGATTTGTTGCCAGCGCAGATCGATCAACGCGCCTTTGCGCGCGCCCGTGTTCAGAGCCAGCAGGACGAACAGATTCACATGCGGCTCGACGCATTCCGCCAGCAGCCGCTCGATCTCGTCGCGTTCGAGATAGCGCGTCTTGCCCGGCGGTTGCGGTGGCATGACGATCTTCGGCGCTGTGGTCAGTCGACCGTTCTTGATGGCGTGGCCAAGGGCCGCCGACAGAACGGCCAACTCTCTTCGGATCGTGCCGGTGGAGATCGGCTTCGGATTCAGATACGTCTTTACCGTGCCGTTTTTCAGGGTACGTGTTCTCGGCTCGCGTTTGCGTTCCAGCGCGTAGCGTTTCAGAACTTGCGGCGTGATGGATGCGACGGTCGCCTTCGCGCCGAAGAACCCGATAAGATATTTCATGGCGATGCCGACGAACTCGCCGCTGGCGATCTCCGGGCCACGCTCCTGCGCGTACCAGCGGAGCGCCGTGGCGATGGGGTAGCGGTCGGGCGTCTCGATCGGCCCGGGGCCGGTCTCGCGATTGCGATCAATCAGGAACGCGGCGAGTTTTTCTTCAGCTTCGCCGCGATCGTTAGTGCGAGTGCTGCGTCGGCGGTGCCGTCGGGAGTCGGGTTCGTACCAGTAGATGTACCAGACTTTCTGATTGGGCTCTCGATCGAGCCACGGGGTGCGCTGCTGTTTCGACATGGGAAAAGCGCTCTTTTCAAATAATCTTCGACGTCCTCAATACGGAAGCGTAAATGGCTTCCAATTTTGATGAAGGCAAGTTGTCTTTTGTTGCGCAGGCGAATGACGGCGCGCGGCTCGATTTGCAGCTTGGCCGCCACCTGATCGACGGTGAGAACGAGAGGATCATCGTTGGCCATTCAGCCTCGCGACCAGATTGTGCGCCACCAGCGCGTTTTCTGGCGCAACGCGCGCGACAGATTACGGATGATGCTCTCGAACATGTTCATGCCTGTTTTGTTCCTTGGGGCTTTTCTGACGGATGCGGCGCGCGCATGGCCAAAGCGGCGAACAGCTCGACTTCCGCGCAGTTGGCGCGACCGACGGCCTGATTGTAGCAATCGACGGCGAGATCGGCGACTTCTAGCGCTTCATCCAGCCGGTTTTCGTGAACGAGGGTCAGAACCTGGCGGAGGCAGCGGTGCGCCATATCCATTTGCAGCTTGGAAACGATTGAAGACATGCGATATTCCTTTTTGAGAAAGCGCGGCGCTTGAGGACCGCCAATCTCAAGAAAATATCCAATTAGTCTATTTCTGTCAATAAGTGGATAATACATCCTTTAAGGATATTAGAGCTGCGCCCGTCTGCGGCGTGGTTTTTCCGCGACCGCGTCATCCTCCTCGCCATCGGCCCTGAGCGCGGGAAGGCCGTTCCAGAGCATCTCGAAAGTCTGCCGTAATCCATCAGCCAGCATTGCCGAGCGCACGAGGAGAATACGCCCTGGCCCGACCATCTGCGCGACATTGGTTCC
>CAIQVS010000292.1 GCA_903875345.1 uncultured Pseudomonadota bacterium
CCGAGCTAACTCGATCAAATCCTGCCGTGTTTCGGCGTCTAGAAATCCTGCGCGTATCACCATACACGCACAAGAATCTATCCGACAATCTCCGTCAAGCTCTTTTTCGGGTTATCGTTGAGTCGGGGTATACGCAGATTCACTAAATTCTTTGCGGGCCGCAACAGGAAAAGATTGTTCATCAAACACCAGTCTGGTTCTTGCTGAAATAAAAGCCTTGGGCGAAGAACTTGCAAGGCGCCGCCGCGTGTTTTCCCAGCATGTTCCTCCCGATCACACGTCAAAAAACGAAAGTTTCAAGCAGCAGGTTGTTCCTTTTGTTCTTGGAATGGCCGGTTTGCGCGAAGAGTACGCGCCTCGTGTGCAGTCCGTAGCTGGTCGTATAACGCAACTGCATGGCCGCGGATGGGTAGAGAAGGAAGAGGTCAGGGAGCTATGGTATGCGCTCACAATGGCTGCGACAGAATTGAGTGAACATCCTCACGAAAGAAAAAAAATGGCGGCCATTATCGTTGATAACGATAACCGTATGGTTGCCTGGGATGTTAACCGTATTCCCGATGGATTGACTCCAAGAGCACGTTACTACGTTGAGAAAACTCGCAGGGGCTTTATTGTCTCTTCTGTGGTTTTAAACCTTCGTCTTTAGACGAAAAGAGGCTTCAGCCGTTCTTTTTTGCTTCATAGGGTATCTCCGTAAAATGGGTGTCCCCGTAGGGGTAAACACCCATTTTACGGAGATACCCTATGAGCTACTCAACCGCAAGCCACACCGTTTTTCACCATCGTTATCACATTGTCTGGATTACCAAGTATCGTTACAAAGTGCTGGAAGGAGCATTGCGAGAACGCATTCGCACGATTATCAAACAGGCTTGCGATGAGCTGGGTGTCAAAATCGTATCGGGTGTTTTGTCGCGAGAGCATGTCCACATGTTTGTCGAGATACCGCCTAAAGTTTCGGTGAGCGACTTTGTGCGTCGGGTCAAAGGTCGTTCTTCGCATCGGGTTCAGATGGAGTTTCCGGACTTGCGGAAACGATACTGGGGACGCCACTTCTGGGCTAGGGGCTACTTCTGCACTACCAGCGGCAATATCACTGATGACGTTATCCTCCGCTATCTTAGCGAACACGAACCTACCGGCGTCAGCCGGTAGTTATTCAGTGTTTGTGCGGATCGCAACGTAATTGCCAAGGCGCTGGGGGTGCGGTTTTCTGAAAATGCGGAATCAATCATCAAGAGTAAAAGCAAGCGTTCTGAAAAAATGAAGGTCGTGCACGAACTGGTTGAGGGCTACTCAGCAAAAATCGCAGAAGTAGCGTTCGAACGACGGGATCGACGAAGCAAACAGCTCGCTTCTTTTAACGGACATGGCCGCAACCATAAACGTTCACAAAAGGGGCAACGTCTACAGGAATTCTCTTTGCAGGGCATGACGCTGGTTGTTCCAACTCCGCCCTGCCACGACTGCAAGCCCGTGGTCAGGGCTTGCGGTTTCAGAACGGTGATCACAAACCCGAATGGGGGAAAACATTTCAGCCGCAAGAGCGAACTGACATTGACATCGATGGGAAAGCGTACGCAGGTGTTTCCTGTCAGGGGGCTTCTGATGGAAGCAACCGCCTAACTTATTTGTACATTTGATGAATATCTTCGTTCCGAAATATCGGCATAATATGCCGCACATAAATCCGCAGGTTCTCACATCGATGCTTGTAGAAATCGATGAACGGGATCTCAAAAATGTCATCGCCTATTGGCGGGCTCTGGACAAAATGGCAGAGTTTCAGTCGGTCGCTGACTTCTTTGTAAGAAACATCAAAGAGGTTTGTGAACGCAGCCCACAAAAACAAACGCTTGAACCATTCTTGCGGCGCCCGCACATTACCGCGCATGCTGGCGCAAAAAACGGCGCTGAACATTGTCGAGACACAGTCAGGGAAGCCGCCTACAGCACGGGAAGGCTAGTAGCTTTTCATGGTTTCAACCTTTGGTATGGCGGCGGCCAAGAAGGATTGATGGGATGCCTTATCCAAGGTTTCAATGATGAACTGAAACAGATTGAACGCAAACCCGATCAGTATTCGGTACAAATTATTCCATCAGAATTTGTTCTTGGTGTAACCAGCACAAACGGTCTGCACCCGGTTAATGAGGGCTTATGTAATGTAACAGACGCAGCGATTGTTATGCCTGATTTTGTCACTCGCCGTGAACTTCTGGACAGCCGTTGTGTTGCAGCGATTACTTGCCCCGGAGGCACGGGGAGTCTCGATGAATGGAGTGATATGGTTGTACATATTAAGACCGGCCTGCGTCATATGCACCTTTATACACTCAATCCGTACATTGATGCGCTTGGCTGCGGTTACTACGACCAGCTTAGGCTTGCTGTTCAATCATTTGTCCGGTGTGGTTTGGAGAGTCAAACGACCTTTGACCATATTCATTTTAAGGAAACTGCTGAGGGTGTGTTTGGCGATCTGATGCCAAAATTGAGAGAGAGAAGTTTGGCTCCGGATCAGGTATATGCTGCATATTGCGACCGGCACAGAGTTAGCCCGTGGGGCATTCCTAAAGGGAAGAAAAGAGCCGCGCATTCACCACCGGAATGCTCTCTCATAAAATCCTGAGTTTCTTTGATATATGTTGCGCCTTGCAAGCGTTTCTGGGATCGCTGCTGATGCAGAGTATCTATCCCTGAATAAACATCTTCGCCGCTATAATGGCCAACATAGATGCGAAGACACGCTTGAGAACTGTTTCAGACAAGCCTATAGCGAGTTTGGCTCCAAAGAACCCTCCGATCGTGAAGCCCAAAGCAATCAGAAGCGCGGCGCGGATATCGACAAACCCTTTTTGATAGTACGCATACGCGGCCAGTATGCCTATGGGCGGAAGAAAAAGCGCCATAGTCGTTCCCTGCGCCATGTGGGCGGATTGCCGAAACAGGTAGATAAGGGCTGGCACAATAACAATTCCGCCGCCGCTTCCGACAAGCCCGCTCAACACTCCGGCCAGCAATCCCAGGGCGATCAATCCGGCGATTTCCATCATGTTTTCCTTATGTAAGAAAGTTACGGCACTGGTTGATTCTCAGCCCTTGGGAAGAGAAGATCACTATATCCTTCTCGCTATGGAACGCAATCGCTGCCGGGAGCGCGTTCTACCCGAACGACAGCTCCTTTACTGCGCAGACCAAGAGTGAGATTGATTTTGTCTACACGCTGCTGCCACAGCTCGAGTGCCATCGCAGACCATAGCATGTTGGCAACATCGTCTCTCGGTGCTGTCCCTTGCTGACGGCAATAACCGAGGACTTTGTCGACATCAAAGTACCCGCGTTGATGGAACGACCCGGATTGAAGTGTATCTGTCACAAAGTCGAAGAGTCTGGTTCCTTCCGTTATCATTGCCGTGATCGGCAGAGTGAACGGTTGCTTTTTACGCGTCATGACCGAGTCAGGGATTAATCCCCGCGCCGCCTCATAGACGACCCGCTTACTCTTGCCATCTGACAGCCTGTGGCTTACGGGAAGTTGGCGAGCAAAATCCATGATGCGCGGCTGGCAGAACGGCACCCGCATTTCGATGGCATGCGCCATACTCAGGTGATCCGCGCGCCGCAATATGTAGTAAGGAAAACGCTCCCATTGATCCAGCGCCTGCAGGGCATTCAGACGTTCTGCCCCAGCCTCGGCACGGGTAATTTTATCGATGAACTCTTCAACGCGGGTTTGCTGCACGTGTGCAACCCTGTGAAAATCTGGAGTCAACACATCGCCGCGTAGCTTTGCAGGGAAAGGCCCGAATTTATCCAAATACCCTTCGATCCATTCATTTCCGGGCGCAAGGGCCGCGCCAAAACGCTCATAACCGGCAAAGAACTCGTCTGCGCCTTCTCCCGTAATTGCTACGCGGAAACCAGCTTCGTGAATGCCCTGAAAAAGACAATACGTGCTCAGGCTGTGCGGAGCCGTGTTGGGCTGACCGATATGGCCAGTCATGCGCAAAATAAGGTCTGGAAAAGTGTCGGGATCGAGTTCCACCTCATGGTGAACCGTTCCGAATTGTTGCGCAGCTTCGCTTGCGTAGCGGCGCTCGTCATGAGGCCAGTTGCCTTTGTAGCAAACATGGAAGGAATGAAGTTCTTTACCCGCGTATTGTTTTGCCAAGGCCGAGAGAAAGGTGGAATCCAGCCCACCACTGGTTACAACGCAAGCCGGAACATCGGACGCCATCATCTGTCGGACTTCGGCATTCAACAATTGCCGCAGTTGCAATCCTGCCGTTGGCAGATCTTCGTCGGGTGGAAAAGAAATGATTGCGGTCTGGTACGTTGCGACACGAGGCTCTTTTCCTAATTCATATTGCAGGTGCCGCGAGGGCCCCAATGTGCTGATGTTGCGGAAAATCGTCTCTTCACCACACACGGCACGAAGAGATAGGTAGTCGTAAACTTTTCGAGGTTCGATCGCCAAAGGTTCCTGAGTCAGCAAGGCAAGAGCTTCAACTTCCGAAGCAAAGCTCAGGGTTTTCGTTCTCTCATTCCAATGATAGTAGACGGACTTCATTGCGGCAGGATCGGAAAACGCGTGAAGGACTGGCTCCTTACGTGTGTCAACAATTGCGATTGCGTACATGCCGTCCAGGTATTTCACAAAATCAGGCCCATAGAGCTGATAGAGCGGCGCGATCACGTTACCGTCACAAGTGTCGGTGAATTTAAATCCGCGCTGCCTAAGTTCGCTCCGCAGGGCGTTATGGTTGTATATCTCACCGTTAAACACGACGCATATGCCATCGACGTTAGTGAAGGGCTGGTCGCCCCCTGCGATGCCTTGGATGGCAAGACGATCATTGCCAAGCGCCCACTTCTCGCCAGTGTTGTAATTTTGCCGGTCGGGTCCGCCGTGTTTCATGGAAAGTGCAGCGGCATGCAGGTGCATGTCTTCAATCGGCGCATCACCAAATTGTCCGAATATTCTGCACATAAAGTATCTCCTTCTGACTTTTCTTTGTTGTTGAAAATTGCCCGCATCTATCCGTGGTTCAACGGATTGCCCTGCGGTTTGGATTGCCTCAGCCCTGGAGAAAACTCGTTCATAACCTCAACGATAATAGCTGCCTGCCGTACCATGCGTCTGGCATCGTCGGCAGTCGTCATCTCTCCGTGCCCACCCAAGACTGAATTGCCTGTCTTTAGATGAACGGGTGCAGCGACACGGGCAATTTCAGGCGCTTCATAAACTCGTATGAAGCCGCCGGAGGCAGCCGGATTATCCGTATGGATATCAAGAGGCACAGGAAGAGCGGCGCGCAGCGCAGCGATCATCGGTAATTGTAAATCACGTACCGGATTGATGCTGTCAGCACCCATTTCCCAAAGAGTTCTGCAGGACGCGGCATTTGCATAGCCACAATGCGCGGAAACCTTAAAATGAACATCTTCCGGAATTTTACCGTCTTTGCGCATCCGGCCAAGAACCGACAGCATGCCCTCATCGTACACAAGGAAACCACGAACGCCGAAATCAATGGCGCGACGAATGTCCGTGATCGCCCGAACAAGCTGTTCCTGTCCACGCAGTCTGTAGCCAATGCGTACGCCTTGGGAAGTCTGGACGGTGGCGCCTGTATCGTAAGGTGCGCGCGGGCCTGGAGACATGAGCAGATCACAACCGTACTCTTTGCAGGACTTTGCCCATTCGGTGATTTCCCGTTTCAGGTGACGAAAGATGCCAAGTGTTTCAGTGATGCGATTGATCTCAATGCCGAGTTTTTTGCTTTCGTCTAAGGCCGCAAGACAGGCTGAAAGCGAATTTATAGTGGGGATTTCTATGCGATAATGTGCGCCATCAGGAAAAGTGCGTTGTGACGTTGGTAAATCGCTTAAATCGCGATCCGGCAATCCAATTTCTTGCAGATAAGCTCGCGTTTCCATTACATATGGGTGCCTTTCAAATTCACTGTCTGCCGTGGCCATGTTTTTCTCCCTCTTTTGATGTAGTTCTTCGTTAGGTCTGCACTGCTATTGCCGTTTGAATTAATGCTTTGCGCCTGCCGTTGGCTCCCCGATCTCAATGAAAACAGGCAATTAGTTGGCCACGACTTTATTTGTTTCTGATATTGCCTTCAGCACTTCATTTACCTTCTGCCGCGTTTTAGGTGAAAGCCCTTCGCAGCTAAGGCACAATTCAAGCGCCTTGTTAGCTTTCTGTAATTGCGCCCGCATTTTTTCGTGGTTATTAACGGCGCAGACGATGTAGGCAGCGATGTCTTCGCCGTCGAATCCTAAGAACGGGCGCACATCTGCGATAGTCTCCCATTTGTCAGTGCCGGTGACGCATGCCTCGATCTCTGCGCCGTCACCGAAGGACGTATGATCCCATGGCAATGTCGAGAGGAGAGATGATTTGAACGCCTCAGTTTTTGTTTTTAATCTGGCCATCATCTTTCCCTCGACTCTTTTTTCGGCGCCGCGCGTTCCGACGTACGCGACACCGTACCCGATACCGGCGGCGGTTCATGACAGTCCATTGATAGCCCCAACAAGGTAGGCAGCGGTATTACCAGATCTGGTAAGGGGCCAAGCCGCATAACCCCGTGTGCAATAGCGATGGCCGTCGCATGGGTCTTGTTGGCGGCGTTCAATTTGGCGCATGCCCCCTTAACGTGCGCGTTGACGGTGTCTTCCGTGATCGACAGAAGACGAGCAATTTCACCGCTGGTCTTGCCGCAGGCTGTCCATTTGAGGACTTCGATCTCGCGCGGCGATAGCTGGAGTGTTTTGAGCGGTTCAGTGATGGACATAAGGCACTCCATGGAAGAGGTTATTTGCAGCCATGTGATTTTTTGAATTGGCCAGCGCGACGATGGTATCCG
>CAIQVS010000293.1 GCA_903875345.1 uncultured Pseudomonadota bacterium
ATTGAGTTTCCTGCGCGAGGAGGTGCCGAGGAAGTGGCACGTCTATTGCGATACGGTGACAGACAACTTCCGCGTCATCTCGCCCACAAATTTTCGGATTCTGACGTGAACAGGGTATAGACGCACCCGTCGGTCAGCGAGAGGCCGGGATCGTGCACCCCGTATTCCGCCGTGATAAGCGCCTTGTGCAGCGGGATCCCGGCGAGCGCGTCCGGAATATCCTGTAGTCGCCGGATAATGTCCGCAACGGGATCGTCCATACCATGCCCCTCCGGTTGTCACCTACAATCACAACAGGCATAGCGCCGCTAATCTGCCGGGTAAAGTTCTGCCCGCTTATCAACCAATCAACCCGACGCAGGTGGCGCATTCCGGCGGGTCAGAAGGCGGCAGCGGGCGAATGGTAACAGTCCGCCTCCTCACGCGGGGATAAATCGGTGACCGCCGCCCAAATTATCCCTTTGGTTCAATGGGTCGGAGCGGGTCGACTTGGTTGATAAGCGGGAATGCGGCTCCAACGCCGTGATACCGCTCGCTCGCTACATGGGACTTTACCCCACTGTCAAGGGGATTTCATCGGTGACTCCCCTCCGGCGAGAGTTTCAACCGCAGCCGTAGCCGCGGGGCGGTACGATTGCGGTTTCCGGACGGCCCGACGGATCTTGACTGGCTACGAAGCGACGGCGATAGTGACGAAGGCGTAGGTTCGGAAAGTCAATGGCCGCGATATGAAAGCTCAGGCAATTTTCGGTACAGAATCGTTCCGGTTTTCCGCATGACCGAGGCACGTCCCAAATCAACGCCCAGCTCTTTAGCCGAGTTTGCAGCAGAATCTGGCGTCAAGCATTTGGTGATCGCTTGCACCCTGCGATCCGGCAGCAACCTCTTGGGCGAGGTACTACGAAGGAACGGGTTCGGCGAGCCAAAGGAATGGTTCCAGGTTGCTCCTGGCTTTGCGCCGGGGACGACGCAGAGCAATCACACAGACGCCAGCCTGATAGAGTTCCAGACGCAGAAGTTCATGGAGGCCCACGCATCGGCACGGTGGCGCGGGGTAAAATTCGAGTTGCAGCAGTTCCTGAACTTGCGTGCCTTAGCACCGAACCTGCCCGGCACTGCTTCGGTGTTGCAGGAGTTGCTTGGCGGCCATTGGATCTTTCTGCTCCGCCGCAATCTCGCTCACCAAGCGGTGTCGCTTTATGCCGCCCAGCTTACCGGCGCGTGGATGGGCGAGGAAACGGCGGACTATGGCCGCGTTTCGCAAGACTTCGACTCTATCTACGAGCGATTTGCTGCAATTACGGCCGATATGTACGCGTGGGAAGAGTTTTTCCGCGCTGGTGGGAGGACGCCGGTGCGCCTTTTTCAAGAGGACATGGTCGGCGGCGACTCCGAGGCGTGGCTAAGCCTCCTGCGCCGTCTGGCGCCGGAGTTCGATCCGGGACAACTCGACCTGACCGCGTTGCAGCCGCCCCCGAAGGAGCACCCGCAGCTGCGCGCATTGAAGGCATGGTTCCATGAACAAATCATGGTCGGACGGCGGCCCAGATCAGTGCTGGCGCTGCTGGAGGAGATCGGCCAAACAGTCACGCGTGTCGAGCGCATGTCCTCGGTGGAAACGGTGCTGGGGAGGTTTGCGGCCGACGTGATGGCGCATCCGGGTGGTTTTTGCCTACGCAAACTCGCCCTCGGCCATGATCTGGAGCTGAATGGGCAGGCAGCCCTGGTCCGACAGGAGCACTTTCTCGACCGCGAGGCGCTGCGGCTCGATCCCGATGCCACCTGCGGCTTTGCGGCACAGGCGATGCGGGTGATGCTGCAGTTCTACACCCACGCATGGAGCGGCATTGCCGAGATCTGGTTAGGGGAGACGGTCGAGAAAATCGACCTGTTCTCTGAGAGGCCCGACACGCGTCATTTCATCAGAGATTTGTCCCCCGACTTTTCCGGCATGATCGTGGTGAGGTGCAGCGGGGAGAAGAACCTGCTGTCCGAGGGGATGGAAGTCTGGCTACAGCGGGCGCTCCTGCTCACCTGCAGTGGCGCGTGACGGGTTCTGTTGCGAGGTTGGCGATGTGGTTCGGCCTGGGTGTGATCGGCCCCGAGAAAGAAGGCGAGGATACAAGGGTGGCGGACTTCAAGGGGCGGCATTTTGCGGGCGAAGTGATCCCTTGGGCGGTACGTTGGCACCTGATTTTCCCGGTGAGCTACCGCGACCTCGAGCTGATGCTGGCGGATCGGGGTATTCAGGTCGATCGCAGAACTATCTTCCGCTGGATTCAGGCCCACGCGGGTGAACTAAAGAAGCGGCTGCGGCCGCATCTGTGCTCATGCAAAGGCTCGTGGCAGGTCGATGAGACACACATCAGCGTCAACGGCCGCTGGACCTACCTGTATCGAGCGGTCGACGGCCGCGGCCAGACCAATGACTTCCCACTCTCGGTTAGGCGGGACAAGCAGCGGCGAAACGGTTCTTCCGCAAGGCGCTGGGCCAGCCGCACCCGCCGGCGACCCAGCACTTTCGACACATACGACGCGCTGGCCAGCGGTATCAGCGCATACTGCTTTCCGCGAGTTCGCCAACCCAAACACGCGATCACGAAGGTTCTGCGCACATGCACGTCCATGCTTCCAGTTCGCTCTGGCCTCCGGCTTAAGCCCATCGGGCACGAGGGATCACACCTCAGCCGGGTGTCGGAACCGACATTCCTGCATGCCTACAATTTCAGTCACCGGGGCAACGCTCTAGAACTGCCATCCGGGAATTTAACAGACGCGTGGTATATCCAAGAATATTTAAAGGTTAATAATTATGCAAAAACTTAGCGGCAGCACGCCAAGTGAAAAACTTAACTCGAACCAGAACGGCCAAGTTACAACAGAAAAAGATCAAATTCTCGATCTATATCTTTATAGGAATGGACTTAGTTATCTTAGCGGTTATAGATACATGCAATGATCTTGACCAAAAATACTTAAATTTATCGAAAGTAAACCATTTTGTCGAATCGGCCATTTACTTGAATGATGTGTTGGCGATTGTTCCAATCGAGGGCTGCGCGCATGACTTCCGATAGTCTTATTATTAAAATTAAGAAATTACGTGAGTCAGTAGAATTAGTTTGTTTTGTTGCAAAAACAACTTCGGAGAGCGCTCGTGAAATCCGTAGCGAATCAAATTTCTACAAATGCGATAGTTATGACTTGTATCAGAAATTGAACTTTATAACAAAATCGTGATGGACAATGCAATGGCTGATTATTTCGACTATAGTGTAAATTTTGGCCTAATTGCTAATAATAAAATAGTCATTGGTAATATGGATATCCAAATACCATTCCATATAATGGTTAACGTAGACGATTCTGTTGCTATGGTTCCAAATAGACGCGGCCAAATCGTGCCTGGATTTCGGCTGTATTCGCCAGATATGTCCAGTATTATCTATGAAGGTCGAATTCTCGAAGAAGAGATCGTCGCTTTCCCTGGGCAATGGATACCGCTTAGCGTAAGATTGCCTATTAAAAAATTGGATGGTGTTCGACGCGCCATCCTTGTATTTGACCTAATCAAGGAGGGAAATTTTTGGTTCGGGGACCGAGGTGGGCCAATACATTCATTCCCGCTCGAATTTACGGATGACGTAAGCGCTCAGAGCGCTCCAAACCTCGCGGCCCCACCTGAATCGCTGACCGCCACGCGGCCTGCAGCCGCGGAAGCCCGGGAGCCTGAACCGCAACTGACGCCCGCCCCGTTCGCTGCCGATCCGAAAGAGGAGGCTCTGGAAACCTTGTCCCCGCTCGTCAAAACAGCAAAAACTCCCGCCCAACAGCAGGCCGCCGCGCAACTTGCGGCCGCGGAAGCCCGGGAGTCTGAACCGCAACTGGCACCCGCTCCGTTCGCTGCCGACCCGAAGGAGGAGGCCCCGGAAGCCTTGCCTTCCCTTGTCAAAACTGCAAAAAAAACCGATCAACAGCAGCCCGCCGCGCAGCTTGCGACCGCGGAAGCCCGGGAGCCTGAACCGCAACTGGCATCAGCCCCGTTCGCTGCCGGCCCGAAGGAGGAGATCCCGGAAGCCTTGCCCCCGCTCGTCAAAACTGCAAAAAAAACCGCCCAACAGCAAGCCGCCGCGCCAGCCGTCGCCATTCCTCCGCCGACACCGCGAATGGCAGCACAGTGCCAAAGTCAGGTGCACCTCGCCGTTGCCAATGTGCCCAGCCACCGCATCGCCATGGACGCCGTGACCCGAAGCGCACTTACCCACTGTTTCCGCATGAAGGCGTTGCTGATTGACGCGGATCCTGCGAGCTTTCGCGCACACTGTTACCGTACCCTGCTGCGTCGCAGTCCTGAAGCGGAGATTATCGCACAACCCATTGCGTTTGAGGACATAAAAGCTCGCGTTACGTATTGGAAATCAATCGTGCTGAGCAACGAATTTAACGCGGGGGAGGCAGTTCCGCCGCGAAACGAACTCGTTCTTCGGATACTGGAGAGCCTCGGGTGGTCGGTCGCCAACACGCTCTTGGGCTACGCGCTGCGCATTGAAAGCGTAATATCAGGCACGTTCCCCCAATTCATTCAGCGTATCGCTAGTTATCTCATTAATAATTCCTACTCCACGTCGAATCTCGATGATCTATTTGAGATCGAGGAGCCGGCTCCCGAGTATTACGTGCTGTTTGAAAGGTTGGTCGATCTTGCCGTCGAGTTTTCGTTGGGCATTGCGAGGCTTGACAACCTGATGAGCCGGTTCGAAGAGTTGGAGCGCCGCACCACCCTGAGTGCGGCAACCAATGATGTTACCGCCGTTTCATCAATAAGCAATGCCCAAACGGCGGCCATCGAAGTTCCCTTCGCCTACGGATTGGATCTCACGACTCCAATCGGCGAGTCGTTTGGAAAAACTGACGCCGAGACCGTTCGCCGTCGCAAGCCGACGCGCTGGGCACCACGATGACTCCGTGTCGAAATATTCGTTTAACCGTAATTATCGCCACACTCGTGGTATAACTTAAATGGCAATTCAAAACAAAAGTGCCGTCCCAGACAACCGAGAGAGTTTAGCGGCGCGCCTCGAACGATCCCGGCGCCATCTCAACGACGGCAAGCCCGCCGACGGGCTTGCCGAGCTTCGTTCCATCCAAGCGGTTCTTACGACCCGGCGCGAAAAGATCTTCTATTCGCTGAGGGCCGCTACGATCGATCCTGAGGTCACAGCGTTCACCTTGACGGGCGCTGAGGATTTCTCAGCCGGGCGTTTCGAACAGGCAGAATATCAATATTGGTGCTGCACTCAGGTCTATCCATTTCATCCAAAATTTATGTTCGATTACGCACTCGCTCTTTACCGGCAGAACAAACTGATTGACTGTGAGCCGTTCTTTCGCACCGCGCTTGCCCTTGGCGAGACAGTAGAGCGTGTCCGCCCGCTGTTGCAGGACGTGGCGAAACGCCAAATGGAACCCTACGTCGAAGCGCCCAAATGCCGCTTCGACCCTGACTTCGCTGAGCCGATCAACACCATCGCGTCAAAGCGCGGCGATGGTTGGTTGTATCCCGATGTTGCAAGCCTCAGATCTTTGTTACAAGTATTGACTGGACAACGCACCCCCTCTGCGCAATATTTCGCCAAGCTGCTGCGTAACTGTCGCACGTTCTGGGACGCCTTCGTGTTTATTATTGAAACGCCCGAATTTCGGTCGGCCAATCTTGATTTGTGCTACGTCATTGGGTCCATGCCCCAGATTCACGCCACGGGAGCCCGAAGTGACTGAAGCCTCACAAATCCAACCCGCGCTTCTCAGCTTCTCGGTGGTCGTCAACACCTACAACCGGATGCGAACTCTTGCGGACACCATCAAGGGCCTGTTGGGCCTGGATTTCCCTAACTTCGAAATTATCGTCGTCAACGGCCCGTCAACGGATGACACTAACGCGCTATTGCAACGTTATGCCGGATTTATCAAGATCGGTTACTGCCCCGCGGCCAATCTCTCGCAGTCACGTAACATCGGTATCGCGCTCGCCGCCGGCGACATTGTTGCCTTCATCGATGATGACGCGATTCCGCATCCGGCTTGGTTGACCAAACTCGGTAGCCACTATCGGCGGCCCGAAGTCGCCGCAGTGGGCGGCTTCACCGTCGACAAGACGGGCGTGAAGTGGCAGGCACGCAAGACGCTGTGCGATCGCTATGGCGACGCCTATTACGTTAGCGACTTTTTGGCTCCTCGCTGTCTGGGATGGGTAGTCACGACTACCCCTTGTTCGGGCCGTTCACGCTCTCTACGTGCTGGGCTAGCTGCTGGTGTTTCTTGGTTCG
>CAIQVS010000294.1 GCA_903875345.1 uncultured Pseudomonadota bacterium
ACACAACCCAGTGCGGCACATCGACCTTCTTTTTGTGGAAGAAAAGTTCCGCCGTAATGGCATTGCGAAGGCGCTTATTCGTGCCATTGCACGTGATGCGAAGTCTTTGGGGTGTCAGCGCGTTACGGTTGGGGACATGACCCAGAATGAGGCGGCTAACAATTTCGTATCTGCTCAACCCTATTGACATAATAAAAGTGGCGTGATTCAAGCTATGGATGACGCAACCGCCCGATCTTGACGTGATGACTCGCGAGGACATGAAGTGCTTGATCGTCGCCCTTTTTAAAGAGATCAATGAACTGAAGGCGCGATTGAACGAGCCACCGAAGAACTCTGGCAATTCCAGCGTACCGCCGTCGAAGGACTTCAAAGCCAACAAGAACAAAGACGACGATACGAACGCAAGCGGCGCAAAAAAGCCTCGCCCAGGCAGTATTGGACGCAAAGGCGGCGGGCGTCCGCTGGCACCAGAGCCGGACGAGACGATTGTCGCCAAAGCCAAACGGTGCTGTCATTGCGAGGCGGAACTACAGGATGCGGATCAGAAACTGCATAATCGCTATGACAAGATCGAGATGCCGCCGATCAAACCAATCGTCACGCGCGTCGAACGCTATGCCGGACATTGTCCGTGCTGTCAGGGTGTAACGTTAGCTCCGGTGCCGGAAGGCATGGAGGAAGGCTCGCCGTTCAGTCCGAACATTTTGGCTCTGGCGTTGTATCTGCGTTTCACGCACGCCATCAGCTATAAACGCCTGAGCCAATTGTTTCAGCATCTGTTCCTTTTGCAGATCAGCGAGGGGGCTTTGGATGCGATGTTTCGCAAAGCCAAGCCCTGTTTTGACAATCAGGTTGCGGGTATTCTGGCGCGCATCCGAAAATCTCGCGTGATTTACTCTGACGAGACCAGCGTGCGGATCGACGGCAAAACATGCTGGAACTGGGTGTTTCAGAACAAGGATGTTGTCCTGCATGTCATTCGGCACAGCCGAGCGACCAGCGTCGTCACCGAAGTTTTGAACGGGCATCGCCCCGCGCTATGGGTATCTGATTTGTACGGAGCGCAGCAGGGACACGCCGATTTATGGCAGGTCTGCCTCGCCCACCAGTTACGAAACTGCCAGTTTGCCATCGAGGCTGGCGACACGATTTTCGCGCGGCGCATGAAGCAATGGTTGCTGCGCGTGGTGATTCTGGCGCGACGGCGAAACGAGTTAAGCGAAGAAAAACGACGGAGTTATCGCCAGCGTTTTGATCTTTATCTCGACAAAATCCTGACGTTGTCGCCGGAAAACAAAAACGGGATTCGTTTGCGAAAACGCTACCTCAAAATCCGAGGCAGCCTGTTGACGTTCCTCGAACATCCCGAAATTGATCCCGATAACAACAGCTCGGAACGCACGCTGCGTCCTACGGCCATGTATCGCAAAGTCACAGGAGGCTTCCGCTCCGACTGGGGCGCAGAACTCTTCTCCGCCCTTCGATCCACCGTCGAAACCGCCGCCCTCAAGGGTCTCAATGCCTTCGACACTATCAGATTTACCCTCGGCTTATCTCACTCTCATGCCGTAGGTTGAGCAGATAC
>CAIQVS010000295.1 GCA_903875345.1 uncultured Pseudomonadota bacterium
AGCCTTTTCGGGCGAGCGTGGATTGAAGCCCTTGTATTGGCCATACTTATTGGCGTTGCCGTGCGTTCGATATGGACGCCGGATAAAAAATGGATGGCGGGAATAAGTTTCTCCGCGAAAATGCTTCTGGAAATTGCCGTTGTCTTGCTTGGACTATCAATCAGTTTTCGCATGATTGCCGACGCTGGGGTTCGTCTGTTTATTGGTATTGTCGTCGTCGTGGTCGCCACCATCGCTGCCAGTTACAGTGTTAGCCGTCTCCTCGGCCTTCATAAGCGTCTTGCACTGCTTGTTGCTTGCGGCAATTCAATTTGTGGAAATTCGGCAATTGCTGCTGTCGCTCCTGTCATAGGGGCTGACGGTGAAGATGTTGCCTCCTCGATTGCCTTTACGGCGGTGCTGGGCGTTGTTGTGGTTCTGACGCTTCCGTTCCTTGTCCCGTTGCTCAATCTGTCTCCGACACAATACGGAACGATAGCGGGCTTGACCGTCTATGCTGTTCCCCAAGTTTTGGCAGCCACGATGCCTGTCGGAACCGTTGCGGTGCAAATGGGGACTCTCGTAAAGCTGGTTCGCGTCCTAATGTTGGGGCCGGTTATTCTCGCATTATCCCTGATCACAAGCCGTTGGCGCGAAGAACCGGACGAGGCCGCACCCCACATTACCGCCGGAGATCGCCCCAAGCCCGGCTTTCCCCCCATACATCATCTCGTGCCATGGTTTATTGTCGGCTTTTTAGGCATGATCGTTTTACGCTCCTTCGATTATGTTCCCCATGCCTTTCTTGCCCCACTTGCGACCGTCACAAGCCTTTTTACAACCATCTCCATGGCAGCGCTTGGCCTTGGCGTCGACATCAGGGTGGTTGCCTCTTCCGGTGGGCGAGTGACTGCAGCAGCGGCTATATCGCTGTTCATTTTGGGGTCTGTGAGTTTAGGCCTAATTTATTTGCTTGGCGTCGAATAAAGACAATCAATTTATTCCTTCTGTGGATCATGCGAGTTTAGCAATCGTGTGAAAGCCGCCAAAACCGTAGGTTCTGGATGACGAACGGGCGGGAAAGATTGATATGGTTCCCATCCACCGCCCAGAGCTTTATAGAGCCCGATAAATTGCTCCGCAGCACTCTTCTGTGCCATCACATATTGCGCTTCAAGATCATATTCCTGCCGTTGCGCGTCGATGACATTGAGGGAGTCTGTCAGGCCCCGATTAAAGCGTTTGGTCGCCAGCATCACGGCTCTTTGGCTTGCCTCTAAGGCAGTGCCGAGTTTTGCAAGCCTTTCCTGCTGCGCTTTATATGCCTCAATTGAGGTATCAACCTCCCGCACGGCATTAAGAACGGTTTTCTTATATTGGACGAGCGTTTCTTTGGCATGAATGTCTGCCTTATCAACTAGAGCATCAAGCGTTCCGAAATCCAAAATTGACCAGCTAACCGACGGCCCAAGCGACCAAATAAAACTGGCGGGATTTGCCGAACCGCTGACTTGTCCGCCTTGAAGGCCAGTGCCTCCGACCAAGGATACATGCGGGAATAAATCAGCTTCGGCCACGCCGATTTCTGCCGTAGCTGCTGCTGCCCGACGTTCTGCTTCCTGAATATCGGGACGACGGCGCAACAGATCAAGCGGGAGTCCGGGTTGAATATTGTCCGGCAAGGAAGGCACCATGCCGGTGTGGTCGAGTTCCTTCGCCATATCTTCGGGGAATTTACCCAAGAGCGTAGCGATCACATACTGCGCCGCATGGATTTGAGCAACGAGCGGCGCTTTCTCGGCCTCTAGTGAAGCAAGCTGGCGTTCGGCCAGTGTCACATCCAACCCATTAGTGATGCCGCGATCATAACGCTCCTGCGTCAGTTTGACGTAGTCGTTGATGTTGTCGATGTTTTTTTGCAGGACAGCTACCCGCATTTGTCCGGCACGCATGTCAATATAGGCGCGGGCAACATCGGCAATCACCGAAATCAGCACATTGTTACGAGCTGCGATAGTTGCCTGCGTGCTATAGTCCGCTGCTTCCATCTCGCGGCGATATTTACCGAACAGATCCAGTTCATAAGCAGAGTCAAAGCCTGCAATGCTGTTAATCTTGTTAAAACCTCTGCCGTTATCTCCAGCCCGCAAAGGACTATCGGCGCGGCCTTTTGTTAAATCACTGCCGCTTCCAACAGCAGTGGAAGTGCTCAGATCGGCTTCAGGCAAGGCACCACCAAGGACGACTTCTTCCTGTGTTCGCGCTTCCTGAACGCGGTCGAGCGCGATTTCAATATCCGGGTTATTGGCGATAGCCTGGTCGATAAGCGTATCGAGTTGAGGGTCTTTGAGTGATTTCCACCAGATCACGGCGTCAATCACAGGTTGGTCTGGCTTGGGCGAGTCTTTTGGGGATGCCACAAAATTCTCCGGCACCGGCATATTGACAGGATGATAGTCCGGCCCAACAGCGCAGCCGGTCAGGCACCAGCAAGCGACGGCGCCAAGTACCCATTTGCGAGGCTGCATAAAGCCCTTCCGGGTATCATTATTTTTGTGTGGGGGCATTCGGAACACCATCTGTGGATTCATGCGCTTCGACTGTTTCGCCGTCGGCAATCTGGCTGCTGATATTGAGGGCGATCTTGTCACCTACAGCAACGCCGGAACTGATTTCGACGTCATTGCCGCCGTCGCGGATAATCGTTACTTTATGAAATGCGACCTTGTTCTCTTTATCGACCACGGCCACTTGTGGGCCACCAGCGCGGACCACAAGCGCTGCGGCAGGGATTTGAACTAGACCTTCCGTAGGCAGTTCAAAGCCGACGTCAACATACATACCTGATACCAGCGCATGATCGTGATTGGAAATATCTACCTCGACATGTAGGGTCCGTGTCTGCTCGTTAATGGCGTTGGCAGTACGGGAGACCTTGCCTTCAAAAATACGATTGGGGACATTGCTGACCGTAATATGCGCGGTTAGATCTGTTTTGATGTCGCTGGCGACGCTTTGCGGCACATCGACAAAGACACGGATAGGATCATCCTGCACGATACGGTATAGCGGAGTCGTGTTCGACGTACTTCCGGCAGTTACCAGATTCCCGATGTCGATGCGGCGTTCGGTAATAATACCATCATAAGGTGCTGTGACCTGTTTGAACGCAGCCAATGCTGTATAGCGATCAACATCGGCCTGATCGAGCCCATCCTGTGCTACGGCACTATCATAATCGGCCTTCTTGGCTTCGCGTTCCTGCTGGGACACAACTCCTGCTGGAGAATTCTTCCAACGCTCATAAGTTGATTTCGTAAATTCAACGAGTGCATCGGCTGCTTTCAGTTTTGCATGTGCAGCCACAAGCTGCGAGTCAAGGTCAGGTGTATCAATCGTTGCTAGGATTTGACCCTTCTGCACATGGTCGCCGATATTGGCCGTCCAGTTGGCGACATACCCATTGACGCGGGCATAAATAACGCTCTCATACCAGGCGGCGGTTTCTCCCGGTAATGTCAAAGGTACGGATGATGGTGCGGCTTCCGCTATCACAATATCAACCGCCCGTGACGCAGTTGAAGATTCTTTCGTGGCTATCACCAAATCCGCCTGATCGCTTGCCTTCAAATGATGGACAATGAGAAAACCTACAATAAGGGCCATCGCTACCAGTGCCGCGAAAGTCCTTAATTGACGGCCAGTTTTGGATAGGGTTTTAGCCGCCTTTGGATGCGCCTGAATTTGTTCGACGTTCATCACGTCAGATTGGCGTTCGTCTTTATGCGCGTGACCATCATGTGGCAGCATAGGGCTTACTCCTTGGCGGTGTGAACGGGGGACCGGCGTAGTAGCCGATACATGGTCGGGACGAAAACCAGCGTGGCAAAAGTTGCAAACAGCAAGCCGCCGATAACGGCGCGCGCCAATGGCGCGTTTTGTTCGCCACCTTCACCGATGCCCAATGCCATAGGGATCATGCCGAGGATCATAGCGCCCGCCGTCATCAGGACGGGGCGTAAGCGCGTAAATCCTGCCACTTCTGCAGCTACCCATGCGGTGTCACCAGCCTCCATGCGCTGATTGGCGAATGTCACAACAAGAATGCTGTTGGCGGTGGTGAGGCCGATGCACATCAGCGTTCCCATAAGAGCCGGAACGCTAAGATGGGTTTGCGTCAGATAAAGCATCCACATGACGCCGCCCAAAGCGAAAGGCACTGCCATCAGGACGATAAGCGGGTCGATCCAGCTTTGGAAATTGATGACAAGGAACAGATAGACAAGGACGACAGCGAGAGCCATGCCGCCGAACAGTCCGGAATAGCTTTCGCGCATAGTTTCGATCTGGCCGCCCAGAGTAACGGTCATCGCTTTAGCTGCATCTGGCTGGTTGGCCTTAATAACTTTGTCGATGTCACCGCCGACAGAGTTCAAATCGCGGCCTTGCACATCGGCATGAACGTCGAACACCGGCCTGATATTATATTGCGATAAGACCATCGGCACCGTGCCTCGGTCAAATTTGGCAACATTCATCAAAAGTTGGCTTGGCTGCGAATTATTGCCGACCGTCACCGGCAATGCCCCCAAATCCTGCATTGAATTGATACGATAGGTTGGCGTTTGGACGACCAGCGGATAACTGACATTGTTGCGTGGGTCGATCCAGAAATTCGGCGCGGTTTGGGCGCTAGAATTGGTCGTCACAAGCACGTTGCTGGCTGTGTTCTGTTGATCCATGCCAAATTCGGACGCCAGCGCTCGGTCAAGATAGACTCCCAATGAAGGCGCATCCGGCACTTGGAAGACATGGCTATCTACAACGCCGGGAACGGTTTGCAGATCATGCGCCAGTTTTGAGGCCAGATCGTAAGCCTCGGTGCTGTGGGGGCCGGAGATACGAATATCAATCGGCGCGGGCTGGCCAAAGTTCAGCACCTGATCGACAATATCGGCAGGCTGGAAAAAGAAAGTCATTTCGGCAAATTTCTTGGGCAGTTCGCGGCGTAGTTGGGCCATGAGTGCAGCGGTTGGTGAATGTTCTTTCGTCAGAGAGATAAGAATTTCACCGTCCATCGGCCCGATAGTCGCAGAGTCGCTTAACGCAATATTGATGCCGCTATAGGGTAACCCGATATTGTCGAGAATAACGTCGATCTGTTTGTTTCCGACGATCTGGCGAATGGCAGCTTCGACTTCAGCAAAATCTTTTTGGGTTTCTTCGATGCGCGTCCCGGGCGGGGCGCGAACATGCAAGCGCATCTGACCGGCATCAACTTGCGGAAAGAAATCGCGTCCCAGCATTGGGAAAAGCAGTAGCGACGCACCCATAAGAATAACGAAACATATAATCGTTATCTTTGGCTCCGACAGCATCCAGACAAGGCTGTGACGATAGGTTTTACGAAACACATCAAAGCCATCCTCAAATTTTTGATGGATGATGCTGAAAGGGTTGCGGCTGACACTGGGCGGCGTTGAAAGCCATTCTGTGTTCTTTTTAGGGGCCACGCTTGAGCGCATCAGATATTTGAATAAAACCGGCACCAGCGTGAAGGACAGCACGAGGCTGGCGATCAGAGACACGCATACCGAAAGAGACAAAGGCGAGAACAGATATTTTGCCGTTCCTTGCAGCAGAAAAATCGGCACGAACACAATGCAGATACAAAGCGTCGAAAGCATGGTCGGAACACCGACTTCACCCGCGCCGTGAATAATCGCCTGTTCCAGCGGTTCGCCCTCATGCACATGACGTTCGATATTTTCGATAACGACGGTGCCGTTATCAACCAGAATGCCGACCGCAAGGGCAAAACCGCCAAGCGTCATGGTGTTAAGCGTCTCTCCACCACAATACATCACCAGCACGGCGGCAATGATGGATATGGGGATAGAAGCAAGAATAATGATCGTCAGCCGCCAATTGCCGAGAAACAGCAAAATCATCAATGCGGTCAGCCCTGCCGCCATCGCGCCGCCCATGACGACGCTGTTTAAAGCTGCTTTGACGAAAAGCGATTGATCGAAGATCGCCCTGATCGAAACGCCTTTTGGCAAAACTTTTTCAATATCCGGCAACGCTTCGCGGACGCCGTCGATAACAGCTAGCGTCGAAACCCCGCCCGTTTTACGAATAGACATCAGCGCACCCGGCGTTCCGTTCACGGAAACCGAATTTGTCTGTACTTGAAAGCCGTCATGGACATGCGCGACATCGCGCATGAATACAGTCTTGTCGCCGACTTCCTTGATGGGAAAAGCGTTGATCGCCTCGATGATGTCAGGGCTGTTATTCATCGTCAGGGTGTAATCCTTCGTCCCCATTTTAACGTCGCCAGCCGGTAAAATAACGTTCTGGTGCTGCAAGGCTTGGCTAACATCGGACGGTGACAGACCGCGCGCATTCAAGGCTTGCTGGTCAAGATCGGCCATGATGACGCGGGGTTTACCCCCATAAGGATATGGCACTTCCGCACCATGCACGACAGCCAGATCGGGCCGGATGATATTCTGCCCAAGATCGTTCAGCTTGGTATCGGGCAGTGTGGTGCTGGACAGGCTTAACTGGATAATCGGCACGTCAGTCGCACCGTAACGGATGACCAGCGGTGGCGTGATGTTAGGCGGCATATATTTGAGGACGACAAGCGCGCTACTTGCCAATTGCGAAACAGCGCGGGTTACGTCCGCGCCTTCATGTAAGTAAATCTTTTCAACACCAATACCGTCATAACTCGTGGCCTCGATGCGGGAAATGTCATCGACCAGCGAGGCCATCTGCCGTTCGTGAATGGTCAGAATGCGGTTCCGAATATCCTTGGCGTTCATACCGTTGTATGTCCAGACAACGCTGACGACCGGAATATCGATTTCAGGGAAAATATCGACCGGCATGCGCAATCCAGCACCAATACCTAAAAGGCAGACGAGGATAAGTGCCGCGACGACGGTATAAGGCCGTTTAAGAACGTAAGCGACGATAAACATTCACTTCTCCGGGACTAGGAATTGGGTTTGGCGGCAAGAGGAAGTTTGACAATCAGGCTCGTGCTGATGCCTTCCTGACTATTGGCTTCAACCGTTCCACCATGCGCTTGGCAGATAGCGCGAACGATGGAAAGACCAAGGCCAGCGCCTTGAATGGTTCGTGAACGCACCTTATCGGCACGATAAAAACGCTCGAAAATATGTGGCAAGGCATCCGATGGTATGCCGACGCCATTATCGTTGACGCTCAAAACGGCTTGCAACCCCGTTGCACCTACGATGATGGATATGGTTCCTCCCGGCATCGTATATTTTATGGCGTTATCGAGAAGATTTACGATGACCTGTTTCAGGCGAGCGGCATCGCCCATAACAAAAATGGGTTGCGGCGCATTCACAACAACCGACAGACTTTTTTCCTCGGCCAGCAAATGCATTTGCTCAAGCGTTGACTTCGCCAGTTCCGCCAAATCGAAAACATCATTACCAATTTTGGCCTCGCCACCATCAAGCCGCGCCAACGAAAACAGAGCTTCGACGATATTTGAAAGCCGTTCATTTTCTTCAAGAATGCTGCCGATACGTTCGCGGGAAGCATTCGGTATTTCTTGCCCATGCAGAATGGTTTCAAGTTCACTGCGCATAATCGCAAGCGGTGTGCGCAATTCATGCGAAGCGTCGGCGGAAAAACGACTGGCCTGCTGATAGGCCTGGTCGAGTCGTTCCAGCATTTGATTGAGGGTTCGGGATAAATGCTCGATAGCATCGTCGGTCGGCATGACAGGCAATCTCTGGCGCAATTTGCCAAAGCTGATTTGCTCGGCAGTCGCCCGCATCGCCTCGACTGGCTGCAAAGCACGACGCACCAGAATGGAACCGCCCATGACCGCGATAAAGACGATAACCGGCAGGCCTATCAGAAGCGTTACGATCAGTTTGTGAAGAGCAATACTAACCGGCGTAATCGAGGTTCCCATTTCAAGAACATAATCACCCCCGGCCATTTTAGTGGTGTAGCCCACGAGCAAAAGATGGTCGGCGGATCGAAGCCCCTTTATATGCTCGGCTATGGTCGTCGTGTAATCTAACGGCAGAGGAATGTTCTTGGGATCAAAACTTTTTTCGCGTGGGGCACCTGAAATATACAATACCGTGCCGTCCGTCTTACTTATGCGGATAAAGCGATCATTTTCTTCAGGTGAATAAACTTCTTGGATTTTTTGAGCCAGAATTTCGGGCGTATCCGTCGAGATGTTGGGCAGCACATCTTCGCGCAAATGCTCGACCCGCCGAGCCAGCATCGCTTGTACTTCTTCATAAAGGCGATGCTCAAAGCTGAAATAAGTGTAGGCACCAAATCCTACTGAAGCCACAACGATCAGCGCCGTGTACCAAATCGTGAGGCGTACATGGATAGACCTCACATTCATAACGACGCCTCATCGCCAAAGACATAGCCAGCGCCACGAATGGTTCGGATAAGTTTATGTTCATGCCCTTCGTCGATTTTATTACGCAGCTGACGGATATAAACATCAACAATGTTGGTCAAATTCTCGAAGCTTTGATCCCAAACATGCTCGATAATCATGGTGCGCGACAGGACGCGCCCCGCATTCATAACCAGATATTCAAGCAGAGCATATTCTTTACCACTTAATTCCACCCGTTTGTCGGCGCGTTTAACCTTGTGAGCCAAACGATCAAGTTCAAAATCATCTATATGAATGACATCGGTTTGCTGGGTTGATCGACGCCGCAGCAATGCTTTAACTCGCACCAGAAACTCGGCAAACGAAAAAGGTTTGGTCAGATAATCGTCGGCACCGGCTTCAAAATGCCGGACTTTATCTTGTACTGAATCCTTGGCTGTTAGCATCAACACCGGCACTTCACGATTGCGGGCGCGGATTTTCTGTAAAAGTTGCGACCCGTCAAGACCGGGGAGCATGATGTCGAGGATAATCAGATCATAAGCGCATCCAGCCGCAAGCTCCATGCCCTCGACGCCGTTCATGGCAATATCGACAGCAAAGCCTTCGGTTTTTAAATTGCCGGCAAGCGCCTGCACCAGCTTCTCTTCATCTTCCACGAGTAATATTCGCATACTCAGATCACCCTTGTTTCCCGGCTACTATAACAGCCTTACATGAGGGGCAGATGAAGCGAAAATTAAAATTCACTCACAATTCGATTATGAGTGAATTTTAATCTTATAAAAGTTGACCCCACGCAATGGCTGCGAGAACCTCAACAACAGAGGTGCCGCTAATATACTGAAGCTTTCGCCTATGAAGGCGAAACAAACGTGGCGGTAAGCATGGTACAGCAAGTCGTGAAAATAGAACTGGTGGAATCTTTAAGAGAACCGCTTAAAACCCAGTTCGGTGATGCCTTCGGAAAAATGGGCGGTTTAGTCTAAATTGAGAGCATCATAGTGTTTATCAAAGATGATGAAACAATCCCTCAAGAAGATTTGTCGTCGGAGCAACTATCCGGCGCAAAGATCGGTATTGCCATAGTTTCCGTGATGTCGATTTGTATAATATTGGGTTTGATACTTCCGGTTTTCTGTCCTCACACATACGAACGATTAAGAGTCATTGGCTATGTAATAATGGGCATCCCTGACAATGATCGCTCACAAGATGATGAAAACTGACGGACCCATTTAGTGAAGTGCTGCTGACATAAGCGTTATGAGGTCCATAAAAAACAGATGCTTGCGAATAGGTAAACAGGCGGCTACCAACGTTGATGATTTGAAAGAATCAACCTTGCTTTTCAACAACCCGCCAACATCTGGAGAACCCCATGGCCAAAACTAAAACCAGCAAACCCGAAGCAGCAACCGTTCGTCCGGTTAAGGAAACCCTTACTAAATCGGCTTTGATCAACCTGATCGCCGAACAAAACGATATTCCCCGTAAGACTGCTGCTGGCGTGTTTGCAACTTTGGAAGGCGTGTTCCTTGGCTCTGTTCATCCCCGTGGCGTTGGCGAATTCACACTGCCGGGCTTGTTGAAAGTAACCCTGCGCAAAGTTCCCGCCCGCAAGGCCGGAACATTGATCCGCAATCCCGCCACAGGGGAAATGATGAAGGGCGCAGCCAAGCCAGCCAGTGTGCGCGTCAAAATCCGCGCTTTGTCGAAGCTGAAATCAGCCGCCACCGCTTGATTAGAATGGCATGAAAGGGCTTGGGTAAACCAAGCCCTTTTTTCCCGAACGTCTCGAATCACTGATCGGCATATCTGAAGGGGCGCTGATGACCAGCCCGTCGGCAATGTCTTCTGCTATAACGTTAGTGTCATGCCAGTTCTTAAATAATCGATTTTGTTACCGAGATCATGCCGGAGCCTCGCAAACGCTAATTCTCCTGTACAGTGTCCGGTGTAAATCTTGTCGATTGCATCGTCCCTTAGGGCCTTGCTGACAACGGCAATTTCCTTTGATAATGGAGGAAGCCACTTAACCCGCGTCGAGCGCATCAAATGAAAGCCACCGCATAGTGTTCCAATCTTTTCACCCGGAAAGACTTTCCGGACGGTTCCGATAATATTTGAAATGCCGTTATGAGAACATCCGCTAAAAACGTGAAGATGTTCATTTTCCCTAATCACCAAAATTTGTTCATGAGCAAAAGTATCCCGCGCTAACTGATTGCCACGCTTTTCAAGCAAGCATCTATTTCCCCTCGGCGTTTCATCCGTTATGTCTATGCCGGTAACGAGAAAAACTCCGTCCCCAATTTCGGTTGTTTTCTCGATAAATCTGATCCTATTTCCATGCCGGGAGAACACCTCTTTATCGATACCTATGTATTTTTTGACTCCACAGAAGCGGGCAAAGAAATCACCGTCCGCTCCCTTCTTCATGTAGACGACCGCGCGGGCATTCTCTTGAAAAAATGAAAGCAATCCGCCAGCATGATCGGCGTGGCCGTGAGAAATAACAACCGTATCGATCTTGCCAACATCAACGCCTAGCTTCTTGGCATTTTGCAAAAAGGTACCGGTCCTCCCTGTATCAAAGAGGATCGACCTTTCGCCAGTCTTTATGTGAAGGGACAGGCCGTGCTCGTGACACAAATGCCCTTCGCTATCTCCGACATTATCTATCAATGAAGAAACTTTCATAAAGTTCCTCCTTTCTTTGAACTAAACTGCGCGAGAGCACGACCTTGACCGCTTTTCCGACTACCTGCGTGACAGCTCTGGCGTTGTACCGCCTGATACTGGCGGAAGAGGTGGATTTGCCGTTGGCGCGGGAATATCAAAACAAGTTTTCCCGCAAAATACAAACAATGTCGGCAAATCCAAACCATAGAATCGCCTTGCCGCTCTGTATCCATTTAAGACGTTGTCCATCGAGCACAAGGGGTATGACCAGCCCATTATCTGCAGTTCAAGCGATACAAGGAGCAACGTTAGCTACCAATGGGATTACGGTTGGATCGTCCCCAGGGGATTATCTAATTACTGGAGCGCAGTTTGCTGCTGTAGGAGGCTGATTCTTAGATCG
>CAIQVS010000296.1 GCA_903875345.1 uncultured Pseudomonadota bacterium
CTCAAGCGAGCGGCGGTTTTTGTTCTTTCCTCAAATTATGAAGGCTTTGGAAATGCTCTGGTCGAAGCCTTGGCGTGCGAAGTTAGCTGTGTTGCTACGCGTTGCCCGTATGGACCTGCGGAAATTCTTCAGAATGGAAAATTTGGGAAATTGGTTCCTATTGGAGATGTAACCGCGATGGCCAAGGCGATCGAAGATTCTTTGAACTCTCCCGGAAAAGATAACTCGGTTGCCCAGTATCTTTTGGAATTTCATGAGGAAACTAGCCTGAAGGCATATGATGCGTTGATCGCAGATATAACGCGCATCCGCTATACGGATAAACCCGGCATTTTCAAAAAATTATACAATTTGTTTTTCGAAGAGAATTGGATGATTGGCATCATCAATGAGCCGATTGCCAATTCCATAACGTGGAAAAAATGCCCACCTATAAAATGGATTGGAAAACGATCACGGCAGCGCTATCTGGCCGATCCATTTGCATGGCCGGAGAATTCTTCTTGTATTTTATGTGAAGAGTTTGATTTCGCGAGCCAGACGGGACGTCTGATAAAATTTGATTTGCGAGCTCTAGAAATCGACGGTGAAGAGGTTGTTGATTTTACTCGGGTATTACCGGGACATTTATCCTATCCATTTATGTTTCAGCATGAAGGCGAGGTTTACGTTCTGCCTGAATCCTCGGCGGCGAAGAAATTGGTCTTGTTCAAGTGGCAAGACGGTCGATGGGTTGAAATGTCTCAACCGTTGACCGATGTGGCTGCGGCAGACAGCATCCTGTTTCAGCATGAGGATCGTTTTTGGATTGCCTATACCGACATAGAACGAGGACGGTTTGATAATCTTAGTTTGCTTTATGCATCGTCTTTGGCCGGGCCGTGGATGGCGCATTCCGCCAACCCCGTCATCAGAAATGATCTGTATCGCGCGCGATGCGGGGGAACGCCTTTTATCGCGAATGGAAAACTTTATCGACCGGCGCAGGATTGTTCAGCGCGCTATGGTGGTGCGCTTAAAATAATGGAAGTTGTGACGTGTGCGACAACGGATTATCTGGAACGTGAAGTCAACCATATTGATCCTGAGCAGGGTTTAAACCCGCACGGGCTGCATACACTATCGGCTCACGGGAACGCGTGCCTCGTCGACGGTAAACGGATGGTTTTTTCACTGCGTCAGGCTCTTCAGAAAATCCGCCGAAAAATATGCCGTTAACCGGAAAATCTGCGCGCTACAAGCGCTTGTAAACTTTTTCTGGAATATATACCCCGTTCACGCGAGAATCCGAAAATCTTTAGGATTTATGACACGAAAGTTGTCTGTCACTGAATCGGCGTATTTCTGCCAGTTTTTCGGAACTTCTTCGCGCAGGAAGCCGAGGATAGCGTCGCAGAAGTTGTTGAATTTGGCGTAGCATTTGTTGTGGGTGACGTTTCTGTGCATCAGCCCCCATAAGCGCTCGATGGGGTTCAGGTGCGGACAATAGGCCGGCACAAAATGCAAAACGATGCGGCAGTCCGGTCTGGCCAGCCATTCCCGAACCATTTCGGCGTGATGGTATCTGGCGTTGTCGATGAACAGATGAATCTTCCGCTTCTTCGGATACAAAGCCTCTATCGCCGATAACAGCGCAATCGTGCTGACAGCATTGATGGTCAAAGCTTCGATCATGCAGTTTTTGCCTGTTTCAAGATCAATCGCGCCGTGGATGTTAAGTCGGTCCCGTCCGTTGTTTTGCTCCACCACAAGCGGCGTGTCTTCAGGCCCCCAACAACCGATCGGTCGCACGGCATGCGTCGGATGCACGGCATCGCCGAACAGCACGGCTTCGTCGTCCGATAGGCCGTTCAGCAGCGCATTGTACGCTTCAATAAAGGCTTTCTGCTTCTCGACGTTCAGCTTGCGCGACACCGTTTTAGGCTTGCGATAAACCATTCCCATACGGCGCATCAGCGCGATCAGGCCAGAGCGTCCTTGATAGACAATCTCGAACTCTTGCTCGATCCAAGCGCCGATCTGTCGTGTCGTGCGCGGCAGAGTTTGCGCAACCCATAGCTTCAGTTTTTCCTGTTGTTCCAAGCTCAAGCGGCAAACGCCGCCTTCGTACCCAAAATCAACCAGCCCCTCGATCCCGTCTTCCTCATAAAGCCGATGCCACGTTCGGATCGTGTCGTCGTCCAGCAACAGAACCTTGCCTACCTCGGCACAGCTCATCCCGTTATCCAAAAGCACCAGCGCGTTCGCCCGACGTCCAAGTCGGTGCTCGGTCGACCCGTCCCGAGCTAACTCGATCAAATCCTGCCGTGTTTCGGCGTCTAGAAATCCTGCGCGTATCACCATACACGCACAAGAATCTATCCGACAATCTCCGTCAAGCTCTTTTTCGGGTTATCGTTGAGTCGGGGTATACATGCGCCGTTTGTTTAGGACGATGCCGGCGATTGTTGCGCCCGCTTTCCTTAACGTGTCGCGCAAATTTTCAATCACGTGTTTGCGCGTTGTCTCCGCCGCTGTTACTAATATTGTCATAGTGGATTGTTGTGCAAATCCGATGCCCTCCGGCGAGCTTTGCAAGGCTGGAGTATCGATAATGATGGCATCAAAGGACTGTCGTAATTTTTGCCAAAACGATGCGTCCTTAAGTAGTTTTCCGGCGAGGCTTCGATAATCGCGATTGATCATCCACGCCACGCGGGCAATTTGATGCCCGCTTTGAGTAAGTATTGCTGAGGGATCATGTCCAGACGCAATTATGTCGACAACACCAACCGTTTTGCTGGTGTTTGCGCCTGTCTCAATACACAAAACCCTGCGGTCCTGTTCTTCAGCTAGAGCCGCAGCAAACATGTCGGCGATGGTCGAAGTCCCTTCGCCCGATACCGCCGCGATAAATGTAATGATTGGAGATTGCTCACTCGTTAACCGGATCGCCAGTTTGTGCACCAAACCAACCATGACATTGTTGTTGACGAGGCGAAGGTGCGATACTGATGGCGGGTTGAAAAATTCTTTAATCATAATAATCCCTCATACCCGTTCCATGCCGTTTTTCATGCGTTCCTTCATATCTAGCAATCCCTCGGTAAAATTAACCGTTGGCTGCCAGTCGAATGCCTTCTTAATTCGGGAAATATCCGCCAATGTTTCATTGGCGTCGCCCTTGCGACGTTCTTCGTGACGTTGGTTCGCCGAAATCAGGTCGGCCAGCTCTTTGATTGAGATGTTAGTGCCGCTGCCGACATTAAAAATCGCGGAACGAACTGGGCTCTCATAAGCCATGATGTTGGCGCGAGCGATGTCGGACACATGGACGAAGTCGCGGCGTTGCGACCCGTCTCCATGAATGATCAGCGGTTCGTTCCGCATCCAGCGCTGCAGGAAAATGCCGAGAACAAGGGCATAAGCTCCCTCTTGAGGCTGGCGCGGACCATAGGCATTAAAATAACGCAAGACAACCGCGTGAATATCGTAGAGACGATCAAACAGCATGCAGTATTCGCCGCCGACATGCTTGGACAAAGAGTAGAAATTCAGGAACTCCGGAGGCGTTTCATCCTCTCGCTGAGGTACTGGCTGGTTGCCGTAATAGGTTGAGGAGCCGCTGTAAATAATTTTACGCACGCCGTTTTCCCGCATGGCCGACAGGATATTCTGCGTCCCCACTATGTTGGATTGCGTTGCCAGATCGACATTATCAAGGGAAGGCGCTACACGCGACATTGCCGCCAAATGAAAAACTCCATCCACGCCCTTTGTCGCGCGACGGCAATCATCCGGATTGCGAACATCGCCTTCAATAAACTCGGCGGCGGAAGAAACCCATTTCCGCTGTCCCGACGATAAATTGTCAAGCACACGGACCTGATAGTTTTTTTTAACAAGCATTTCAATCAGATGGCTACCAATAAACCCGGCACCACCGGTAACTAAGACTGTTTTCATAGCACGTCCAGAAAAGTCAAAACCGTCCAGACTATGCACAAAATGAAAGCGTTATGCTAGGGCTGTCGAATAAAAAAACAAGAATTTGGCCGTTTATTGATCTTTGTAAATCTATCTTATTTGCTTTTCTTTAGTTAAAAAGCATCAGAATGCTCTAAGAGCCTGTTCATGATCTTTTTATGAGCAGAGCGAGGAAAGCGAGAGCGACCATGTTCAGGCTGGTGTTGAGTTTACGCTCGCAGTTTTTCCAAA
>CAIQVS010000297.1 GCA_903875345.1 uncultured Pseudomonadota bacterium
GAAGTAACGAAGGCCTATGACCGGTATCAGGAAAGCGTCTTTCTGCGCACCGGCCAAGCCCGCAAGCAGTTCGAATACGCCGACATCGTGTTCGAGGAATATCGCGGCAAGGTCGGCGGCGTCGATTACACCGAAACCGGCATGGTGTATTTCTTTCCGGTCGGCGTTCCGAACCTGTTCCGTCAGTACAACGCTCCCGCCGATTTTGTCGAGACGGTCAACACGGTGGGTCTGCCGCGTTACGCCAAACAGGCCATCGACGACGAGTTTGGGCGTTGGGTCAAAGTTCACACCCAGTCGAACCCATTGCCGATCTGCACCCGTCCGCGCGTGCTGATGAAGGGCGTCAAATCGGTGTAACCATGTCGTTCGCCGATATGATGGCAGCCTTGTTCGCCGATCCCATCTTGTCTAAGGCAGCCCTGTACCAACCAAAAGGAAGTGCGGACGTGCTCTCCATTTCCGTGATGGCCAAGCAGCCAGACGCGGTGACGGGGTTCGGTCTTGGCCATATCCATACGGCGACGACTTTGTTCGATGTACAGGCGAAAGACGTTCCGCAGCCGCAGGTCGGCGACCGGTTGACGGTGGACGGCATCACCTATGCCATTCAGTCCGAACCGACCGCCGACCTCGATCGGCTAATCTGGACGCTGAACGTCGTTTCCGTGTGAGGCTTAATGTTGCGTGTCATTGCGGCGTTACAGGGTGATCTGCGCAAAGTCATGGCCACCGAGCTTCAAACGGCCATTCACGCCGTGTCACAGGGCGTACAGCAGGCCACGGACGGCCTCAAGGGCGAATTACGTGACCAAGTCACCAATGCCGGACTTGGCGGAAAGCTGGCGCAGACATGGCGTGGGCAGATCTACCCACGTGGCGGCCAAAGCCTGAACGCGGCGGGGTTCGTTTGGAGTAAAGCCCCCGACATCATCAGCGCCTTTGCTGAAGGCGTGACGATCCGCAGCAAGCATGGGCGGTTTCTGGCGATCCCGACGCAGTATGTCATCCGCCAGAAAAACCGCCGCATCTCGCCTGCGGACTTTGAAGAGGCTGGTATCCCATTGCGTTATATCCCGCCGCAGGGAGCGCGGAAGGTCGGGCTGCTTGTGGCGGATAATTTTAGGGTCACAAGCAAAGGCCGCGCCCGCGTGGCATCCTCTACCGCACTGCGCACGGGACGCGGCCTTGCAAGCATTATCATGTTCATCCTCGTGCCTCAAGTCTCGCTGCGCAAACGGCTCAATGTCGATGGAGCGGCACAGAAATGGATTGATCGGTTACCAGAACTTGTCGTCGCGGCGTGGCCTGAAGAAAACGAAACATCATGACATCAACACGCGAAACCATCCTGCAGGCTTTATTCGCCAAGCTGCAAATCATCAGAGACACCAAAGTTCTGCGTAACGAGGTATTGCCGGAACGCATTCATGCCGGTGGATTGCTTATCCTGCGCGATGGCGATCCAGGGCAACCTGAAATCACGCTGTCACCGCTATCCTATTATTGGCAGCACCAGGCCGCGCTGGAGGTTCTGGTCTCGCATGCCGATGCGGCACAGCGCGACGCCATGCTTGATGATCTGTTTCAAGCGATCGCGGAAGTTTTGGCCGACGACCGGACGCTCGGTGGTCTTTGCGACCGCGTCATGC
>CAIQVS010000298.1 GCA_903875345.1 uncultured Pseudomonadota bacterium
CGACATCGAGAACGATGCGTTTGGGAACCTGCCTGAACGAGGCGCAATAAAGATCGACCTTGGCGCGGCCCATGCGCAGCAGGGCGCGCACGTCAGGCAGATTTTCCAACCGCGAAATGGTCGATTGCGAACACAGATCGCGGTCGGAGGGCGCGAGATCATGCGCCATTTTGAAAACCGGATCGACACGCAGGCTGTTGGCGTCGATGCCGTCTTCGTGGCCGGCGGCGATCATCAACAAGCGGAAGCGGATGATGTCGGACAGGGAATGGGTGATCAAATCGGGCGCGCGGGGATCTTCGATGCAGGCGGCCAGGCGATCGGCGACGCGGAGACGTTGCTCCACTTCGCGCAGCGCCAGGACGCCGCCGTCCGACGACAGCGAACCGCCGTCGAATTTGACCACAACGGATTTGTCCGCAACGGGTGACAGGCCAGGCAGCGGCAGGGTAAACTCGCTCATGGCGGATGTGGTCTCGCAAGAAATGGCGCGGATGGGCTTAGACAACCGAATCCTACGTTATTTCATGCGCTTAGGCTACATCCGTCAGCCCGCGGTGCATATTTCGGGCTAGCTGCCCCGGTCGCTCAGCCGCGCGCGCCTCCGCCGCAACAAACAAGCGCCGCCCCTGTTCGTCGAGACAAGAGCGCATCGCCTCGTAACGCTTCCGAATCAATATCTCATCAATCATTCATCCGTGATAAAACGCACCTCGCCGGTTGGGAATCCCTCCCACAGAGCGCTGATTCAATTATTTCGCCACGTCGCCTTAGGCAAAAAAGGGCCTCCGGCGCGCCCGGAGCCAATCAACTGAAATTGGGTTTAGCCAATGGCTGTAGGTAAAACAGAACGTAAAAAGCATCCCGTAAAAGTTGCTTGGAAGCGAATGATGGTGGCTCTGCGATTGCATCGCTCGCGGGAGCAAAAAGCCGCCGTTAACTGGTTCACGGGGACCGCCCCGCAACGGTTCATATGGCGTGCCGCGCAACCTGATAGCCCGTTCGTGCGAAAAGCTAATCCTATCCTCTGGCATTATGTCGGAGACACGCGGGATTGGCTGGAACAGCATACCCATCTCACCGGCGTGGGGCGCGTTTCCATTGAAATTTTTAAAGCCGCGCTGGCGGATGCCTCCATACGAGGAGCATCCTGCGTTTATGACAGAAAACGCGGGGCTCTGACCAGCTTATCGCATGAGGCGATTGGCGAAATACTTTCAAGGGGCAATTACGCTGGGGACGAACAGCGCACGGCCATGGGGCAATTAGCAGGCAAAGCGATTGAAGCGCTCGGTCCCGCCCCTGGCGATCACGTGTTTTTTAACGGACTTGTCTGGACGCCTGTATTCGAAAAAATATTCATCGATCTCTCAAAGCGAGGCGTCTCCTTCAGTGTTCTTATCCATGACATTATTCCGATCGAACGTCCGGACCTTGTGGATGCGGAATATACAGCTTCGTTCGAAAAGTGGCTCGTCGTCGCGGTGAATACTGCGAATTGCATCTTCGTGGCGACTAATCACGTCAAGGACCAGATTTACCGTTGGGCTTTGCTCGCAGGCGTCGAAATTCGCGGATCGATCCTATGCGTTCCGTTTGGACAGACGGCGTTAAATCGACGGTCGAACCCGAAACAGCTGGAGCGCCAAAACCTTCTGGACAAGGTGGAGATTGGCAATTTCGTCTTGAGCGTCGGCACAATTGACACGCGCAAGAACCAGACGCTTCTCTGCGAAATCTGGGTGAGGTTGATCGCAAAGTTTGGCGCGTCGGAGATGCCTCAACTCGTTCTGGCCGGTCGTGACGACATTGGAGTCGAACGTCTGAACGAAGATGTCGCCGCGCTGGTTCGCGCCGGCAAGATTTGCATCCTCGACGGTTTAGCCGATGGCGAGATCGCCTCGCTCTATGCGTCGTGTTTGTTCACGTTATTTCCTTCTCAGTCGGAAGGCTATGGCCTTCCCGTCGCCGAGAGTCTTTCGTTCGGAAGACTCTGCATCGCCAGCGATCTGCCAGTCATTCGCGATCATGCTGACGGCTTTCCCTGGTACTTTCCAGTCGGCGACCTGCATGCGGCGGAAGCTCTGATCGTTCGCGCCATTTTTCAATCGGAAGAGCGCCATGCGGCCG
>CAIQVS010000299.1 GCA_903875345.1 uncultured Pseudomonadota bacterium
GCCTTGCCGCCAATTGGCGACCGATGACCGTTTTACCGGCCCCCATCATACCGACCAGCACAAGGGTACGTTCAGGAATGGGACTGGCCGGAGCGGTCATTTTCATGCCATAATGCGAAGTGTATAAGGATCCATGCCCTACGGGAATTTGCCATCATGCGCAAGAAAACTATCCTTTTAACCGGCATCGCGCTACTGATTCTGGCCACTGGCGGCGGCGCGATCTGGCTGGCGTCAGCTCCTATCATGCCGCCGCTTCACACTGTTGTTCAGGCAATTCCCGATGACCGGATTCCGCGCTAAACTCGTTTGTCTTGCCGTAACGTGCGGAACGCTCGCCCTGTCCGCAACAGTCGGCGGCAATTTCGCTTGGGCGCAAATCGCGGCCTTGCCACCATCGGGCAACAATTATGCCCCCATACCTCTGGTAACAATGCCGTCCGCGCCGTCACCAGTCGTATCGCCACCGCCATCGGCAGCGCCTCCCTCCGTCGTCGTCGAGCCGGGACCAATCAGTCTTGGCGCGCCGGTCGAAAGCGGAGCGCTGAACGAGATCAATCCCGAATCCATTGGGCTCCTCGCCCCAAAGGATGGCGGGCTCGGCTATAATCTCTGGAAAGGAACGCCACGGGCGTTGCTGGATAGAATCCTGCCCGCTCTGGAACTGCCCACGGCCTCGCCGACGCTGAACGCCCTCGCGCAACGCTTTTTGCTCTCCACCGCCAGCGCGCCGGAAGGAACAGCTATCGGCAATCAAAGCCTGACGGCCATGCGCGCCGACAAACTTGTCCGGCTCGGCGACGCCACCGATGCATGGAAACTGGCGCTGATTGCCAAACCCAACCAGATCGACGACATCACGATGCGGCTTGTCGCCGAAGCGGCTTTGATCAGCCCCTCCAGCAATGACGTTTGCGCTGCCCTGCCCGACCTGATGAAAACACATACCAGCGTCGAATGGCAGAAAGCGTTGTTCGTTTGTCAGGCGCGCGCCAACGACCTGAAAGGCGCCCAGCTCAGTCTCGATATTCTGCATGCCCAAAGCGTCAAGGATGACGCTTTCTTCGCCCTTGCCGAGAAAAACATCATGCTGCCCGGAAAGCAGCTGCCACGGCAACTGACGCCGCTCAAGCCGCTGACGCTCGCCCTGCTGCGGCAAATTGATATGCCGTTGAGGGAGGAGCTTTATGCTCATCCCGACGCCGCTCTCGTTCCTGAGCTGCTCAAGACCAAGGCGATGGATGACAATCGTCGCCTCGAACTCGCCGACCGTTCGGCAGCCCACGGCCTGATCGACGCGGCGACGCTCGCCGGCGTGTATCAAAGCGTCGGCTTCACTCCCGATATGGTCGGCGCGGCGGCGCTCAGCAAGGAAACGGGGGCGCGGTTGCGCGCAATTCTGTACCAAGCGGCTTCGAAAGATATCAACCCGCAAAACAGAGCCGTCGATGCGGTGAAATTCCTGCAAAGCATGGATGCGGGGGAATTAAGCGGTGCGGTTGCCCAATTGCTCGCGTCCATCGTTGACACCCTTCAACCTTCGCCCGATTTCAACGCTTCGTCCGATTCCATGGCATTGATCTACATTCTCGCCGGTAAGCCTGAGAAAGCTTTGGCATGGATTGCCATTGCGCGGACGGCCTCCATCGGCATGCAGGGCGTCGCAACCGGCCTTTTGAATGCGTGGCCTCTGATGGTCTTTAGCGGACTTGAGTCCGACAAGGACTATGCGCGCGACCTCGCTTTATGGTTGGATACGACCTTGAAATCCCCGGAGACAAAGCCCGGCGTGGTTCCCGACATGCGCGCCGCGCGAAAAATGGCGGCATCGATCCTGATGCTTCTTGACGCCGAGGGATTTGCCGTGCCGGAGGATTCATGGGCCAAGGTTACGGACGCGCCGGAATTCGAAAAACGCGCGCTGCCGCCGCCCCTGCTCATGGATCGGTTGCGCGCCGCCGGAGTCACAAACCGCCGGGGCGAAGCCGTGCTCGACAGCCTGATCGCCGTCAATGCCGAAACCGAGATGCAATTGGCGACGACCCTGCCCATCATCCGCACCTTGCGGCTGGTCGGACTGACGGCGGAAGCGGCGAACCTCGCGCGCGAACAGGCGGCGAAAATCCTGCCTCTTAATCCTGCCGCGAAATGACAATGCGCTTTCGAACGTTGGCAATCGAACACCTTGATTTCCTAATCAAGTATCTGCGTCATAGCCCATGACTATAAGCCTCCGAAAACGGATGCTGGGATTTTTTGCCTGATGAGAGTTCGGAAACTGTCAAATATTAGGACTTTGATAAACAGGGACTGGCTTCGCAAGTGATAGGGTGGGGCAACTGACCGCAAGAATCTCTTGAACCGTCTTTAGTCCATAAACGCCCATTAATGTGTCAACGATGCTCCTTCTTTCCTTTTGATCCTGCGCTGCCTCAAATATGGATTGCGCTGTTTGAAGCGCCTCTCTCCTATCGCCCGAAGCCGCTGCAATAGTATCCGCACGATGCCGCCGAAAGGCCTTTGCAATTCTCTGATTGGGACTGCGGCAAAGATGATCATAGACAGTCAGTTGGACAAAATAGGCCTGAACTTCATCCATCTTGCTCGGCGTGTATGTTCCGCCTAAAGCGCGAAGACAATCGTCGCCAATCGCGTGTCCAACTTCGTGCGCCATGTAGATCACGCCATGCAGAGAGCCGTCGAACTGATAATCGATGACAGCGTAAGGATGTGGATTGGCGGGATCGCCATGCTCGCTTGTCGGAGTCTGCGCGGGACGACAACGCATCATAAAGCCCTGCCCCGCCGCCACTTCCTCCAAACGCCAACGCGCCCCTTGTTGCAACGTTTTCATATGGGCGGCATCTCGATCACGGACATTGGCATCGGCACGATACCGTTCGGCGTCGCTCCACAGCTCGACAGGAGCTGTGCCTGTATTAAACCCGGCGGCAAATATATCTTTTGCCCTAGAACCCAAGAGCGGATCGAAATTATTCAACGCTGCCGCGATAATGTACCGGCTGTCTTCCAAGGAAAATGACAGCGGCTTGCGTTGCAGCGCTGAATAATCTCGTAACATAACGAACCGGGACCCAAAATGTTTATGGTCAAATTCTTCAAATTATCGCTTGATATAGTTAAAGCTGGCTTAATTGCAAAAAACCCCAATCCCTACACACTGCGGCGCGAGACCTCCCTTATCCCAACCCCTTCGGGCATCGAATCTCTACACGTTCGATCCCGCAAGGAAAGGAAGACTGCACCGCACTCCATGGAAATGGCTTTATAAGAACGATGTGCGCTAGCGGTAAAGCACCTTCTTGATCTCGTAGGATTTGCCGCCCTTAGGCGTGCTGACTTCGACGGTATCCTTCGTGGCTTTGCCGATCAGGGCGCGAGCGAGCGGCGAGCTGATGGACAGCAAGCCAGCCTTGATGTTCGATTCGTCTTCGCCGACGATCTGATAGACCACCTCGTCCTCGGTGTCCTCGTCGATCAGGGTCACGGTCGCGCCGAATTTGACATCCTTGCCTTCCAACTTGCTGACGTCGATCACGTCGGCGTGGCTGACTTTATGCTCAAGTTCCTGAATGCGACCTTCAACAAAGCTCTGGCGTTCACGCGCGGCGTGATATTCGGCGTTTTCCGACAGATCGCCATGCTCGCGAGCCTCGGCAATCGCCTTGACGATCGCGGGGCGTTCGGTGCTTCTCAGATGCTTCAGCTCTTCTTCAAGTCTCTCGAAACCGAGCTTCGTCATCGGTATTTTATCAGCCATCATCGCCTCGAATCAAAAAAGCAAAAAGCCGCCCCGGCGCGCCACCGCACCGAAGTCACAACGGCCAATCTAGGAGACTCCAAGATAATCCTGAAGCGGCGTAACTTCAAGGCTGCCGCTTTGCAGCGCCGCAATGGCTTCTATCGCGGCGCGAGCCCCCGGAATCGTGGTGTAATGCGGTATGCCGCGCATAAGCGCTGTGCGCCGCAGACTGAAGCTGTCGGCGAGATTCTGCCCGCCCTCCGCCGTGGTGTTAATCATCATGTGAATCTCGTCGCTGATCATCGCATCGACGATGTGCGGCTGCCCTTCATAGACTTTGTTGACGCGTTCAACCGGGACGCCCGCCTGTTGCAACGTCGCCGCCGTGCCTGAGGTCGAGACGATCCGGAAGCCTAGATTGATCAACTGCCAAGCCATCAGGATGACGGTCGGTTTGTCGCGGTCTTTCACGGAAATGAAACAGGTGCCCTTAAGCGGCAGACGAATCCCCACCCCCATCTGCGCCTTGGCGTAGGCGCGGGCGAAATTGCGGTCGATGCCCATGACCTCGCCGGTCGAGCGCATTTCCGGCCCCAGAACAACATCGACGCCGGGAAAACGCGCGAAAGGAAACACCGGCGTTTTGACCGACAGGTGCGATACGGGACGGCGGTCGAGGTCTATGCTCGCGAGCTTCTCGCCCATCATCACGCGCGCCGCGATCTTGGCAATAGGAATACCAATCGCCTTGGCCACGAACGGCACGGTGCGGCTGGCACGCGGATTGACTTCGAGGATGTATATGTCCTCGCCTTTGACGGCGAATTGCACGTTCATCAGCCCGACGACGCCAATCGCCCGCGCCAGCGTTTCCGACTGACGCCCGATTTCGGCGACGATTGCCGGAGGCAGGGAATGCGGCGGCAAGGCGCACGAGCTGTCGCCGGAGTGAATGCCCGCTTCCTCGATATGCTCCATGATGCCCGCGACGAAAACGGAAGTTTTGTCGGCGACGACATCGACATCGACCTCAATCGCATCCTGCAGATAATGGTCGATCAGAACCGGATCCTTACCCGACACATAGACCGCTTTCTGAACATAGGCGCGAAGAGCCTCAACATCGTACACGATCTGCATCCCGCGCCCGCCGAGCACGTAGGACGGACGGACAACAATCGGATAACCGATCTCGGCGGCGACTTTCTCGGCTTCGGCGACGCTGCGCGCCAACCCGTTGGGCGGCTGTTTCAGTTTCAGTTTTTTCAACAAGACCTGAAAACGCTCACGGTCTTCGGCGAGATCAATCGCATCCGGCGAGGTGCCGAGAATCGGAAATTTGGCTTCCTGCAAAGCCCGCGCGAGCTTGAGCGGCGTCTGCCCCCCGAACTGCACGAACACACCGAGCAGCGTGCCGTTGCTCTGCTCCTTGCGCAGAATCTCAACCACATCTTCGCCGGTGAGAGGTTCGAAATACAAGCGGTCGGAAGTATCGTAATCGGTCGAGACTGTCTCCGGATTGCAGTTGACCATGATCGTCTCATAGCCCCGTTCGCGCAACGCCATCACCGCGTGGACACAGCAGTAATCGAACTCGATCCCCTGCCCGATGCGGTTCGGCCCGCCGCCAAGAATGACGACTTTCATCTTGTCGGTCGGGGCGGATTCGCACTGCGACGAAGACACCCCGTCGCCTTCATAGGATGAATAAAGGTAAGGTGTGCCGGAGGCAAATTCAGCGGCGCACGTGTCGATGCGCTTGAAGACCGGCGCGACGTTCAGCTTGCGGCGGAGCGCTGCCACATCGGATTCTTTCTTGCCGACAAGCTGCGCCAGACGCGCGTCGCTGAAGCCCATCTTTTTAAGGCGATGCAGCCCGTAGGCGTCCTTGGGCAGGTTATTGTCGCGCACATCTTTTTCCACCGCGACAATCTCGGCGATGCGGTCGAGGAACCAGATGTCGTATTTGCAAATGGCGTTGATCTGATCGACGGTCATGCCGCGTCGCAGAGCCTCGGCGATGACCAGAATCCGGTCGGGCGTAGGGCGGGCAAGCGCGGCATGGATCGCCTTGATGTCGGCGTCCTTCATCGAGCGCATTTCGTTGAAGCCGGTCAAGCCGATCTCCAGCCCGCGCAGGGCTTTCTGCAACGACTCGTGAAAATTACGCCCAATCGCCATCACCTCGCCGACCGATTTCATTGCGGTGGTCAGCAACGGCTCGGCGCCCGGAAATTTCTCGAACGCGAAGCGCGGAATCTTGGTCACGACATAGTCAATCGTCGGCTCGAACGATGCGGGCGTGTCGCCGGTGATGTCGTTTTTCAATTCGTCGAGCGTATAGCCGACCGCGAGCTTCGCCGCGATTTTGGCAATGGGAAAGCCCGTCGCCTTGCTCGCCAGAGCCGAGGAACGGCTGACGCGCGGATTCATCTCGATCACGATCATGCGCCCGTCGGCGGGATTGACCGCGAACTGCACGTTCGAGCCTCCGGTATCGACGCCGATCTCGCGCAACACGGCGATCGAAGCGTCGCGCATGATCTGGTATTCCTTGTCGGTCAGCGTCAACGCCGGAGCGACCGTAATGCTGTCGCCGGTATGGACGCCCATCGGATCGACGTTTTCAATCGAGCAGACAATGATGCAATTGTCGTTGCGGTCGCGCACGACCTCCATCTCGTATTCCTTCCAGCCGAGGACGGATTCCTCGATCAGAACCTCATGCACCGGACTGGCGGCAAGGCCACTCGCAGAGATTTCCGCGTATTCGGCGCGGTTGTAGGCGATACCGCCGCCCGTGCCGCCAAGCGTGAAACTGGGGCGAATGATCGCCGGCAAACCGATGTCGGACAAAGCCGCCTCGGCTTCCTTCATTGTTTTCACCAAATGGCTTTTCGGACAAGACAGGCCGATTTTCGCCATCGCCTCGCGAAACAGGAAACGATCCTCGGCTTTCTCGATCGCGGCGCGGTTCGCGCCGATCAGCTCGATGCCAAGGCGTTCCAACGTTCCGTCCTTCGCCAGCGCCATCGCCGTGTTCAGCGCCGTCTGCCCGCCCATCGTCGGCAGCAGGGCGTCCGGCTTCTCGCGCTCCAGAATTCGAGTCACCATTTCCGGCGTGATCGGCTCGATATAGGTCGCGTCGGCAAGATCGGGATCGGTCATGATCGTCGCCGGATTGGAATTGACGAGAATGACCCGATACCCCTCCTGCCGCAGCGCTTTGCAAGCCTGAGCGCCGGAATAGTCAAATTCGCACGCCTGCCCGATGATGATGGGACCGGCGCCGATGATGCAGATGGAGTGGATGTCGGTACGTTTGGGCATTGTTTTTTCTCGTGACAAATCAAGGATACTTTATAGCAGAAAAACTGTCGGTAAAGTCATCTGTCCAAACCGGAGCGTCGTTGGGACGGGGCAAATCTTGCCAGCCATGCGCCTTCAGGTTGGTTACAACAGCCTCGCTGCGCGTAAAAACGGTCCAAGGCAAGGGACGCCATCGCACATTTCCCCATAAAACTTGTTCCTTTGGGGTTGCAGGGACGTAGGCCTTGGCGAGTACATGAAGGTCGAATACCTGCGCAAGATGCCCAAAAGGCTGATTCAAATCGTAATAATGGCTGTAGCTGTGAAAAGCGATAACTCCTTCGGGAGTCAATCGGTTCAAATAGATCTGAAAGGCTTCTTTCGTCAGCAGATGAACGGGCAAACTATCGGACGAAAAAACATCAAAGGCTAGAATGTCATATTTTTTTTCTTTATCTTCGTCGAGCAACCGACGCGCATCGCCAACACGCATCGTCGGTTCGCCGCAGTTTCGGATGTAGTCAAATTGTTCGCGCGCAATTTTGACGACGACCGGATTGATTTCATAAGCCGTAAATTCGCGGTTCGGCGCGGTATAGCAAAGGATGCCACCGGCACCCAAACCGATGATGCCGATTTCATTCATGCTAGGCAAATTCATGATATCGCTCAGCGCCCCGTTCGGAGAGAAAAAACCAGCCGGAGCGCGTTCATAATTGGGGCGAATTATTTCCAGACTATGAACCTGCGAACCATTGTACAGAACCCGCGTCGTTGAGCGGGCATCGGAATAATCGAAGACACGCGCTATGCCAAAGAAATTACGTTCGACGGTCACGGGCCGTGCATCGTCGCGCATACCGAAAACTATAGCCAACAGAACCAAAGCCGCCGCCGCCAGCCCACGTGGAGAACGGCTGATGCAGATCAGGGAACCACACACGGCAAGGCTGGAAAAAAGCACACAGCCTGTATGTCCTTTATGAACGAACAGCCGCAGAATGATTATCGAAACAGCGGCAAGAATAAGCAAACAGGCGATAAATTTTTTGGAAGGATGTCTGCGTAAATCCAGCCCCGGATGCATAAAGCAGCTTGCCAAGGCAACCAAAACAAATTCGAGCGGTAACGCAAAAACAAGGGGCGCGACAAAAATATTGAAGACACCTCCCATCGCGCCGCCACAAGCAATCCAAAAATAATACGCGGTTAATTGATCGGTCGTTGGACGGGTTTTCGCCAACTGAAAATGACAGAGCAACGCGGTTAAAAAAAACGGGAGTATCGGAATAAACGCGTACCCATAGCCTACGCCAACCTCGAAAGGCTGAACGACGAGCAAGAAAACAAGCAGCGCGATGCTTAAAGGATGCGCATAAAGCAGCCACACAGGCAGCAGCGACGAACGACGCGCAAACGCGATGATAAAAGTGAGCAGATAGAGCGCCAAAGGCATAATCGCCACCAGCGGAAACAAGCTGCTATCGAGCGTGACGTAGGATGTCACCCCTATCATCAGGCTTGAAGGTACGAAAGCCAGCAACATCCAAAGAATACGCTGCCGCCACGTGATATCTTGCAGAACGGGGGCAAAATGTGCCCGCAGCGCCGACGCAGCGACACGAGGCAACAAGGCGCAACAAAGGCAAACCATGATAACGAGAGCGATGTAGGCCGAACGCCACATGAAGGCTTGCTGCGATAAGCCAATGACCCGCTCAATCCACAGAGGATAAGCAAGCAATCCCACCAAGCTACCGAGATTACTCGCGGCAAAAAGAAAATAAGGGCTATGCCCTTTCGGTTGCCCGGCACCAAACAGACGCTGCAACGTCGGACTTAAGGCCGCCAAGGCTACGAAGGGTATCGTCAAGCTGTAAGCAAGCGCCAAAAATATGCTAACGGATTCCGGCCATCCATCATGATCAATAATAGTTTCCGGAATAAAGGGGGGCAGCATCACAAGCCCAGCCAACAATAACAGGCCGACGGCAAGCAGATGCAGCCACATGGGCAATCGTCCAAGGACACAGGCAAGCCCGTAACCTAGGAGCAGAGCAAATTGAAAAAAGGCGAGAGCCACCACCCAACCGCTCGGCATCCCCCCCACCATGCGCAGCAGCATCTTGCCGACCATTGGCTCCAATTCGAACATGAGGCCGGCAGATAAAAATAAAGTGAGAGAAAAAATGAACGTTCGGAACAAGGCCATAAAAGAAGGTCGGGACATTATTAGCGGCATGCCATTATGCAGCTTTCCACAAAGCCTTGTAGGCCTGCGCTCTGGCACAATCAAATTCGCACGTCCGCCCAATGACGCAGATGGAGTGGAGGTCAGTTCTGCGCGGCATGACGCGTTCCTATTATACTGCGCTGCGCTTCGAGCCAAGCATTGAATTCTGAGGGGTAAGGATGAATCTCATTGTGCAATTGCCTCCAACGTTCTGGCGGACAATTGTCGCTCAAACTAATTGCCGCCTGTGCCCACTCATCCCCAATAAATCTCGTTGGCTTCACGGCCAAAATTGTTGAATTCACTCCGTCCCATTCTGCGACAGGAAATCCTGCTCCTTTTAGTGCCGGATCCCAAGTTGGATCGACATCCACCCATGCCCCCGTTTCCGGCACTCTGACCCTTAAAAATTCATGCCATGGTGGGCTTAATCGCATTCTATCCGGGATTATTTGGAGCGGAACTCCTGATTCTTTCCAATCATAAAGACAACGAGCGCGACGACACGTTAACCCTACGCCAGCTAATCTTTCCTGCAGCCTTCGCGCTTTTGCCGCGCAGTTACGATTTCTACCTCTGTCCAAAAGATCAAGAACATAAGGTTCATCTCTCACAGCATAAAAAATCTCAATCCGAGCAGTTATTGAATCAGTCATGCCGCCCTCCGCGAGGCTTTGTGGGCTTCGATCATCTCCATGAAGCGCTTAAATAGGTAATGGCTGTCATGCGGACC
>CAIQVS010000300.1 GCA_903875345.1 uncultured Pseudomonadota bacterium
AAGAAAGGGATTCAATTTATGAAAAGAAAGTGGTAGAAACAGACATCGAGCGGCTGGCCGCTTAACCAGCGAAACTTAACCGGCGGGACTCTCTCTTAAGTTTGCCCAGTTTCTGTCCAACTCACGGGGGCCACCCCACTCGTGCAACCTATTTCACGACAAACACGCAAGATGATGCTTCGCCAGAAAACAAGCAAACTCAAAGTTATGCTATAATTCTCATGGTGTTATCGGAAAACACTTGCTTGCAATCGCTTCCTCTGAAAGCGCTATAACTAGAATATGGTGAATTACTCGATTGAAACAAAGGGTTGGCGTGACGGCTAGTTAGTATTTTGAGAAATTTCTCCTTATCAGTATAGTGATGAGCTACCTGTTGCGATGCCGTCGTAAGGTCGATAGCCTGATAAGTGTGACAGGGACAGACACCTCAAATGCAAGTATCAAACGAATACGGTGAAGTTTATGTCCATTAAATTCAATAGGTTGATGTGTGCATGCTGCTCTTAATCGATAACTATGACAGTTTTACCTACAACCTCGCGCATTATCTCGGCGAATTGGGGGCGGAGGTCGAGGTGCGCCGTAATGACTCTCTGTCGGCGGCGGAGGCGGTCGCGCTGAAACCGTCGCATATCGTCCTATCGCCCGGTCCGTGCGGTCCGGAACAGGCGGGCATATGCCTTGATCTTATAAAACTCGCGGCGGCGGCCAAAATCCCCCTGCTCGGCGTCTGTCTTGGGCATCAAAGCATTGGTCATGCCTTTGGCGGCAAGGTTGTCCGCGCCGATCTGCCCATGCACGGCAAGGTTAGCGCCATCCGCCATTCCGGCGATAGTGTGTTTAAAGGATTGCCCACGCCCTTTAATGCTACGCGGTATCATTCACTGATCATCGAACGCTCATCAATGCCACCAGAACTGATCGTTACTGCCGAAACCGAAGATGGAATGGTGATGGGTTTGCGCCACGCTCATCTGCCGATCCACGGTGTGCAATTTCATCCCGAAAGTATCGCAACCGAACACGGCCACTCCCTCTTGCGGAATTTTCTCTCCTGATCCTGTTTGGTATCTTAAATGTCCTTTCAAAACGCTATGCGTAAAGTTGATCGCGGAGAAGATTTATCGGTTGACCAAACCCGCTTGGCTTTTGATGAAATTTTCACAGGCGGTATCGCCGACGAATATATCGCGCAATTTCTGCTTAACCTCACCAAAAAGGGCGAAACTGTTGATGAACTGACCGGCGCGGTGCTGTCGATGCGCGCCAAGGCGATCACTATTGAAGCCCCCGACAACGCGATGGACATTGTCGGCACGGGGGGCGACCAGACGCATACGCTGAACATCTCGACCGCTGCCGCATTCGTGGTTGCGGCTTGCGGAGTTCCGGTAGCGAAACACGGCAACCGCGCGGCGTCGAGCCGTTCCGGTTCGTCCGATGTGCTGCGTGAACTCGGCGTCAATCTTGAACCGGAACTCGCTGTTCTTGAGCAATGTCTACGCGAGGAAAATTTGTGTTTCCTGTTCGCGCCGCGCCACCATCCTGCCATGCGCCGCGTCGCCGCCATCCGCCGCAAGCTCGGCGTGCGCACGATCTTCAACCTGCTTGGGCCACTGACAAATCCCGCCAATGTCCGTCGTCATTTGATCGGTGTTTATGAATTGGAATGGCTTGTTCCTATGGCGGAGACACTTGATCGTCTGGGGACCGAGACGGCGTGGCTCGTGCATGGGCAGGATGATATGGACGAAATTACGACGACCGCCGCGACTGATCTTGTGTCTCTTCGTGATGGTTTGATCAATCGCGGCACGCTTACGCCTGAAGAATTTTCTATTTCGCGCGCGCATCTCAGCGCGCTGCACGGCGAGAACGCGATTTCGAACGCGACGGCGATGCGGCATCTGTTCGACGGTACGATGGGCGCATACCGCGACATTGTTTTGATGAATGCCGGAGCGGCGCTGACCGTCGCCGGAAAAGTGAATACCATGAAGAAAGGCATCGCGCTGGCTGCCGAAGCGCTAGACAACGGTGACGCGCAAGCGGTGCTGGACAAGATCGTCCGCTTGACCAACAGGGGATGACGATGACGGATGTCCTGCAAAAAATCTGCGACGACAAGCGCGCGTTGGTGGCTCGGCTGAAACAGGATAGACCGTTTGCGGTTATGGATAGCGAAGCGCGTGCAGCGCCGCCACCGCGCGGATTTATTCAGGCATTGCGACGTAAAATCGCAGCGGGCGAAGCGGGATTTATCGCCGAGATCAAAAAGGCTTCGCCATCGGCGGGAGTCATTCGCGCGGATTTTTCTCCAACCGATTTGGCCAAAAGTTACGCCTCCGCCGGAGCCGCGTGTCTATCGGTTCTGACCGACGAGCCTTATTTTCAGGGACGCAATGAGGATTTGATCGCCGCGCGGGAAGCTTGCGATCTGCCCGTTCTACGCAAGGATTTTATGCTCGATGTCTGGCAGGTGGCCGAGGCGCGGGCGATCGGCGCGGATTGCATTCTTCTGATTATGGCGGCTCTTGACGACGCGACCGCAGCTGAGCTGCACGCGGCGGCGACGATCTATAAAATGGACGTGTTGATCGAAACGCATAACGAGGAGGAAATGGAGCGCGCGCTTGCCCTTCCCTCCGGCCTCATCGGTATTAACAACCGCGACCTGAAAACTCTGAAGATTGATCTTGCCGTAACCGAGCGGCTGCGGCCAATGGTTCCGGAGGATCGCCTCACCGTCAGCGAAAGCGGCATCAAAAACGCCGCCGACATCGCCCGCCTCCGCGCCGCCGACACACATTGCTTTCTGGTCGGGGAGTCGCTGTTGAAGGAGGATGATGTGGGAGCGGCGTTGGGGGCGTTGCTTTAATTTCAACAGAATTAAAGCAAATAACGGAGTTGAGGCTCTTACAATTTAAATATAGACTCCTTGCTTAGGCTGTTTCATTTACAATTGAGGCTGATCAAATGACGGACAATGCGCAAGGCAGTTCTGCCCAACAAGAAGTGATCAATGTACTAAACAGCACAAAAAATGAAATCAAAGCCGGAGAACCGGAAACGTCTTTAATTCGAGATGAAGCAGAAAAAAATAAATCTGAATTGAAGAACATATTAGAAATTAAAACTTCTTGCGAAGCAGCTGCGGCAGAAATTGAATCTATCAGAAAGACAATAAAAACAAGAAGCAAAGCAGTTGAAACCGCTCATTCCTCCGTTGAGGGACAGATCAAGGAACTCGATAAGTTACTAACCTTTTCCGCAACCGAGTTACAAAACCTTCATGAAAAATCAGCATCTGTAAAAGATGCCTCAGAGCAAATTGAAGCCATCAAAAAACAAGTGGACACTGATAAGCAATCTGTTCAACAAGCCCTAGATACACTCTGCCAGACAAAAGATCAGATCAACACCATACAAACTGAATGCAAACGGATAAATGAAGATTTGAATGCCACTCACGCTGAACTCAGAAGCAAGGTTATCGAATTTAATAATCTTTTTGATCAAGCTAAAACAAAATATGGATCCTTGTTCGAAGACAAACATGATAATGAAGGCCGTTACATAAAAAGCTTTAACACTGAGATCATTGAACTTCACACTACAACAAAGAAAGCGCTGGAAGATACACAAAATGATAGAAACACGGCGAAGAATAACTGGGAACAAGATAAGAAAAACGTC
>CAIQVS010000301.1 GCA_903875345.1 uncultured Pseudomonadota bacterium
GTCGCGCGGATCAATCAACGTCATCAGCGCAGGCGCAGCGCCATCCTGTCCCGCTTCCGTGCGCAGCAAAACTCTAAACCAGCGTGAGCAGCAGGAGTGCCGCGGAGTGCGATTTTGTCAAATTACGGATTCCACGCGTGTGTCTCGTGACCGCGAACCCAGGCGGTGCCCTGGTCGCCTAATCGCCAAGCCACCACCCCGAAACCCAGGATGAGCCATAATTTTCATTCATTTTCGCTTGACTGAGGTTTCGATTTCGAAGAAATGAACCTTTTGCGTCGTGTAGCCGACGCAAAAGGCTCGTTGGACGAATGTGGGAACGTGGGAACTTGGATAGGGCCTCTATGAACATTTCACCGCGGACGCTCGGTGTTCCGGTCGGTCACCGTGGCCGGACAGGTGTCGTCTGCGCCATCCGACGGTATCGTCGCACCACAAGCGTCGAAGTAGTCCGCCCCGAAGCGGCGGAACACGTCGGCGATTTCGATCATGACCGCCTCCTTCAGAGGCCGGTCATCAGGCGGTCGAGCAAACCCTGCAGCGTGGTCAGAGGGTGTAATCGCCGTCGCCGCGATGCTGGCGTGGCCAAGCAGGATCTGCACGATGCTGGTGTCGACCCCGTTCTCGATCAGTCACGTGGCGTAGCGCGCATGGCGCCTCCCCGGGCGGAATGCCTGCTGCTGCGGCAACCCCGGCGAGTGTACACCGCGGCGGTTGCGATGGGTTCGCCACACGCGGCCGAGTTCGTCGAGAATGGGCTGCGGCAGCGGCACCAGCCGCATGGTGGTCTCCCTCGGTTGATGCTCCGCGAAGCCGTTCCGTCCAATGTCAATATATGCGACTCATATCGTCAATGAGGCTAACGATGGCAGATGATAACACGCCTGCTTTTCCTATACCCGACGCCAAGATCAACGATAGCGATATTGCAAGCGAAGCATTGAACGTCAGACGGCGAATCAATTGGTCTTCTGTTTTGATGGTTGCAGCAGCAGCGGATTGCTTTCTTTTAGCGGTAATCATAATTAAAGTTCAAATTATATCGTTTGGTTATGCAAACGAAGTCAACGTCATTATTTTGATTGGCCAAATATCCACCGTCATGGCCTTATTAGTGTTAGGAAATTCATATAGCAAGAATCAGTTCCTTGATATAAAAGTTCAGCTATGGTTGATAGCTCGTAGTTGCCTTATTGTGAGCATGATGATTCCGATTTATTTTTTTGTTTGTCACGCATTCGGTATTTCCCTAACCGCACATTCTGAAAAAATGTGCGTTGCCACTGTTGTTGCCGCAATATCTAGCGTGCCAATTTTGTCTTTTTTTCGAGCGGCGCAAATTGCAGCTGTGCAAACATTAATCAGGCTAGGAAAATTACGAGAAAAGATTGTCGTGGTCGGCGTTACGCAAACTGCCGCTCATTTTGATAAAATTATAAGATCTAACGAGCGTTGCGAAATAGTTGGTTATTTCGACGATCGCCGTCCATCACGTTTAACCAATGAAGTTCACGATTTATTGTCAAATTACAAAGGGGATTATGATGATCTTCTTTGTTTTGTGAGAAACAATAAGATCGACAGGATTGTGGTTGCCATTCCATGGTCTGCGCACGAACGTCTCAACAATTTAATCCGCAAGCTACGTACAGTACCTATTAGGATTGATCTTTGCCCGCACCCGACTATATGGACTTTTCCGCAGTTGAGCGTTTCTAGATTTTCTGGCGTTCCTCTGATCAATGCAGCCAATGGACGGCTTGATCATGGCCATCTCTTGATTAAAAGAGCAGAAGATTTAATACTGGGATCGATTATTTTTCTCCTTCTTGTCCCGCTGTTTGTTGTGGTAAGCATTATGGTGAAACTTGAAAGCAGGGGTCCTGCTTTCTTTGTTCAAGGTCGTCACGGTTTTAATAATAAAATTTTTAAAATCTATAAGTTTAGAAGCATGTATCGTCATAGCGACGAAAAGGTAATGCAGGCAACCAGAAATGATATTCGCGTTACGCGAATTGGAAAATATTTGCGCAAATACAGTATCGATGAATTGCCGCAGTTAATAAATGTTATCATTGGAAATATGTCTTTAGTAGGCCCCCGCCCACACCCGATTCCCCATAACGAAGAATATGCAACCAGGATTGAGGAGTACTTTGCCAGACATAACGTAAAACCCGGCATAACCGGGTGGGCTCAGGTCCATGGCTTTCGCGGCGAGATAGACGACGAAAGCGCAAAGAATGTCAATTGACGAAGCGCGCAAACAGGCACAGAATTTACATAATTTCCAAACGAGCGCCAACGGCGTCATAGCTAACAATAAAAATCACATCTCGCACCACATCAGAATTGTTGGCAACGTTGTCCATGACGCGCCAGGCGCCGGGATCGCCACCTGCTACGCGGACTATGTTACCATCGTACGGAACGAGACCTACCGGAACGCCTTTTGGTCTCCTTACGGCAGCAGCGGCATCAGCATCTATGAGTCACGCGACATCGACCATGAGACCGGCTACAAGAATATCGTTTTTGCGAACGTCTCGCATCATAACCGCGAATTTATTCCGTTTTATATGGCCGGAACGATCACGGACGGCAATGGCATCATCATCGATGACAACAAAAACACCCAATCGAACAAAATTCTCTATGGCGGCCGCACCTATGTGGCAGAAAACATCGTCTATATGAATGGTGGGTCCGGCATCCATGCCTATAGTAGCCAGCACGTCGATATCGTGCACAATACCGCCTATCTGAATAATCAGGAACCGATGCTCGAACATGGCCAGATCTTCTCGCGCCCTGGCAGCGACGTTAACATCATGAACAACATCCTGTATTCGGCGCTGGGTAAGCCGATTGTCTGGACGAGAGACAACATTGGTACGGCGACCTACGACTACAATGTGCTATTCAACGGCACCTCAGAAAGCGGCCCACATGGCCCGCACGACATCTATGCCGATCCGGGTTTCGTCTCTCCGGAAACAGGCGATTTCAGCCTGCGGCCGGACTCTCCGGCGGTCGGGAGCGGGATACCGAATCTGGCATCCATCCAAGATGTCGATGGCAACAGTTATTCGGTGCCGAATGGCGGCCGCAACCGAGGCGCTGGATCGATCCGTTGACTTGCCCCTGCCCAGCGGCTTTCGTCAATCCATTCGCGGTCAGTCTACGGATTGCAGATTCCAATGGATCGGGCTTTGCAAATAACTCCCCCGGTTAAAACCGCCCCAGTAAGGTTTGCTCCAGTGAGAATGGCGCTGGTGAGGTTAACGTAATCCATGTTGGCGCCTTTAAGGATTGTCCTCGTCAGTTTAGTACGAGAAAGCTTTGCCCTGAACAGGGTTGCCCCCTCAAGCGTCGCTCCCGTCAGGATGGCTTTGTCGAGGTTGGCATTCGTGAGGTCGGCGCTGTTCAAATTGGCCACGATGAGAATGGCCTGGGCCAAATTGGTTCCGATCAGTTTGGCTCCGGTCAAATCGGCGCCAACGAGGTTGGCTCCGGTCAAATCGGCCCCCGTCAAATCCGCTCCGGCCAGGTTGGCGCCGCCAAGTTCAGCCCAACTCAGTTGCGCGCCGGGGCAGATTGCCCTCGGACCAATTACGCAGCCCTTTCCTATTCCCTGGGAAAACGCTGCGGGCGATTGGGCGAGAAGAAAAGCAAGCACGACGGGAAAAAGTCGCATTTCAGCGTTCCTGACACAAGACGGAGGCGAATCCGTTCGACGGCTCTCGACAAGGCTTCCGATGATAACAATACCAAAGGGCCTGGGATAGGGGAGTTTTTGTGATCCCAGGGTCATTCGGTTCTCTTGCCGCTGACGGCGTCGATGGCGGCCTAGCGGTGCTCGGCGAAGTGTTCGAGTGTTCGAGTGTTCGACGCCTTCGACCAGTTTGAAGCCGAAGCGACGAAAAAGCGTCAGCTTCGCATTGCGCAAGGCGGCCGGAACCAACGAAACGCCCAGATTTGACAGATAGGCGGACAAAGCCGGAACGAGCCAGTGCGTCTTTCGATGCAGAACAGAGGGTTGGACGTTGCCGGCGATCTGGCGGTGCGCAGGCGACGATGACGGGAATCAACTGATTTCCGTCAGCTGCCGCCACATCGACGCGCGCTCGCCACGCGGCGTCGAACAAGGGGCATGGTTCAGAAAGCGGGCGCTTCAGAACGGAACGATCACCGATTCGTCAGGAGCATTTCAGGCGAGGCAATAAGTTTCTCACCCAGATTGTCGCGCGATAGAAACCTGCCGCAAGCGGAAAGCCGATCCCTGGGCCTATGCGCGCAACCTCATCTCGGCAGCGCGGACCGGTGCCCCCCGTCCCAAGCTGCCTGCTCCAGCCGCCGCCTGACCCGGGGGGGGGGACCGGTTACGCCGCGGCCCCTACACGCGCGACTTCAGCGCCGCCAACCGGTCGCTCAGGCTGGTCGGTGCGGCCGGCTTGCCGGAGGCGATCTGCATCGCCTGGGCGATATTGGTATCGTCCTCTTCCGGTGCGGTCGGACGCAGCAGCTTTGCCTTCATGTTGGCGGCCTCGGCGTTGGCAAGGTCGCGCGCCGAGGTGTCCTGCATCGCCTTCAGTGCCACATTCAGGCTGTTGGTGGCCGTACTCAGCCCGGCCGCCTTGCGGGCGGCTTCGGCCTGCTGCTCGGCAATCTGGCGCTGCTGCGCGGCGCGGGTCATATCGCGTTGTGCCCGCTCCAGCATCGAGCGGCCCTCGCGCAGCTTGCCGCCGGCTTCAGCGTAGGTCTTCTCCAGCATTTCGAGAAAATCCTTGGCGTCGACCGCGTCTTTCTTCTCGCGCTCGACCTCCGGCGCCATGTGCTCGAGCATGGTCACAAGCGTGTTCAGGCTCTTTTCGAGCGACGCCTTCCTGGCCGGGTCGGTCTCAGCGTTGAGCTGGACTTGCAGGTGTTCGGCGGCGGCCATGCGTTGGGCGGAAAGGGCCTGGATTGCGCCGGCCTCCTTCATTTCCCTGTCGTAGCTCTGCCGCGCACGGGCTACCTGCTGGCCGAGTTCGTCGAGATGCTGCTCCATGCTGCGCATCTCCGCCTCGCTCGCGCCTTGCGGGTCCCAGCGCACCAGCGCCTCCACCCCCGCCTGTACCGCTTTGTCGGCCTTCACGCCGATCAGATTGCCCACGAATTGCAACATCATTTCCTCCGTTTCGCTTGCTCAGGCTGTCGTCGTCAGATGGAACAAACCCTCACACCGGCACCATCGTGGCGGCGTTCAGCAACCCCACCGCCAGTTGCGCCGCCACGATCGGCAGCGCCGCCGCCACCTGGCCGGCTTCGATCATGCGCATCATGCCGCGCAGCGAATGCGACAGCACGATCACCGTCAGCAGTTGCAGCACGATTGCCACCGTACCCCAAACGGCGATGTCGAGGTAGGACGAGGTGGTGGCGAGCAGGGCCGCGAGCGGAAAGGCGAGGGCAACCACCGCACCGGCGAGCAGCGTCGCGGCGGCGACATTGCCCTGGCGCAGCAGTTCGCGTTCGCGAAACGGCGTCGCCGCGGTGTAGATCGCGACGCCGACGGCCAGCAGGACCAGGCACATCACGAACTGCAACAGCAGCCCCGGCAGCCCTGCCCCGAGGGCGCCGACAAGCCCGTGGTGGTTGGCAATGGCGTCGTTCATGTGCGCTCCGCCTGTCTGAGGATGAGGATCAAATGGGAACCGCCGGCAGCGTCAGCGCCGCCGGGTTGACGTCGATGCCGGCATGGATTTCCACCCAGGCCTGGCCGTCGGCCTCGACCGCCGCGACCTGCACGTATTCGCTGGACGGCGCGGGCGGCGCGGCTCCGGTCGGCCCGCCGTACAGCATCGTCTGCAGGCGGCGTTGCGATATGCCGGCAAGTGTCTGCACCGTTTCGGTCTGCTGGCGCGGTGCCACTTTGTTGTTGCCGGCGGCCCAGACGCGCCCGTAGGTCTTGCCGTCCTTGGTCTCGAAGGCCGGCCAGCCGATCATGCCCTGGTTGGGGTCGAGCCACTGGCCCCATTCCGCCGCGTCGGCCGGTTGCACCTCGTCCAGCTTGGAGAAGTAGCGGCACTCGTCGGCGGCGCCGTCGGCACCGAGATGGAGCTGAAAGAACGCGTTGCGGCCGGGCAGATACAGCCGGTGCAGGCGGGCGCCGCCGTCTTCCAGCAGCCCCACCGCCTCGACGCTGATCATGTTGCCTTCCGGCGGCGGTTGCACCTTGGTGGTACCGGCGGCGAGCACGAACGGGGTCGGGTCGAGCGGCATGGTCTGGCCGACGCGAAAGCGCATCGCCTTGCTTCCCGACAGGCCTGGCGGGCCGCTGGCACTTTCTTTTCCGCCCCCCCCCGCGGCGGCACGGCGGCGCACCAACCAGAGCAGCACGAAGGCGCCGACGCCAAGGAACAGCACCAGCCAGACGATGCCAGAACCGCCGTGCTTGACCGCTACCGGCGCATTCGGATCGCCCAACGCGTGCAGCCGGGCAGCCGTATCCGGATTTCGTAACGCCTGTTGATGCCATTGCTGGTAGGCCGGATCGGCTTGGTACTGATGAAAATATGCCGACCGGTCGGAGGTCGCCAGCGCGCCGAGCAACGCCCAAAACGCGGCCGATCCGAACCCGTTGCCGCCGATGATTGGGCCGTGTCCGGCCTCGCTGGGCGGGCGGCGCTGATATGAGCTGTCCCAGCCGGAATAGCCGCTGGAGGTGTCGGCGGCAGCCGGTGGTGGCCGCCGGGGCTGCTGGGCAGTGCGGTACTGCTCGAGCGCCTGGGCGGAGGCGCCGCGCGAAACCGCCACGTCGCCGCCCGAGCCGGTAACGTAGCCGCCGGACGAGGTCGAGGGACGTCGATAACCACCGCTCGACGCTGTGCCCGAGAAGGAAGTTGCGGACGACGAAGCGACGGCCGGCCGGCGGTAGCCGCCGCTGTTGGCGGACACGTTTGCCGGGGCAAAACACAGGGCCGCGACCAACGCCGCGTAGACAAAGCATCGACACGACCGCAGCATCGGCTCAGTCCGATTTCTTCAGGCAACCGGTCACCCAGGCCTTGCCAGCGCCGCTGGCGCATTTGCCCTGCCTCGTCTGGTTGACACGTGCGCGGCCTATCATTGGCAAGTTCCAGGTGTCGGAGCGGAATTTGTAAACAGTATATTTATTTTTGTGAGCACATGAAATCGCTGGCCTTCTGGTAATTGCCTCGCCCAGAACGGCCTTCGCATTCCACCGGAACGTAGAGAAATTCATGGCGGGAGGCAAGTGAGCAGCCACGATTCTCAATGCGATTGGTTCGCATTTGCGTTTAGCGGCACCCCCAAGTCTACGGGCAAAACGCGTCGAGTCCGAATTGCCGCCGCCTCGATGATCAGCAACCCACCCCCCAATCCATGGATGGCGCTCCGCATGTTGGTCTACGCCAGACCCCTGTGGCAGAACCTAGAGCAACATCGGCCAGACTGGCGTCAGCCGGCCGATAAATTTGCTCGCCAAAACAAAGACCTAGAGCGCGCTGACCGTTTACGGTCAGCGCGCTCTAGTGAAGAGGAAACCGCTATGCGGCGGAAAGCTGCCGCCAGTTTTGTCCGCTGTCGTCTGCAACCGCGACCGGCCTTGGGCGGCGGCGCTGGCGGTACGCGGCCTCACTGGCCTGCCTGAGAATTCGCTATTGTGGCAATGGCAGCCGGAGATGTGCTAACAGATAGTCCGATGAGGACTCTTTCTAGGAGGACGATCTGGTGCGGCGCGATGCCCTGGTGGCGCTGCTGTTCCGGTTGGAAACATCTCATGGTCTCGGGCAGGTCGTTGCCCTGGCCGACGAACCGCTCTTTTGCCGAATTGCTGGGTGCCATCATGGCACCGTTGGCTCCGGGCATCCGGATGCCGGAAGATTTATTAGAGATTCGGAACATGCTGGCATCGCGGGCTGAGGGCTGGAAACAGCAGTTGTTGCAAGAAGGCCGCCAGAACAGCGAAGCCGAAGGCTAAGCCTGTGAGAATTGAATCGAGCAGTCGCAAGACTACCGCATTGATTCAGCTCAAAGAATGGCTGCCAAAATTGCTTTTGCATTGCAATCGCGCAACGTCGGCGGTTTAAGGGGAATTAATGTCCACTCCAAAATCTCCCTATCAACAACATAACAACTCGTCTTTCTTTGCCGCCGCTGTCCAGCACTATAAGGCCGGCCGATTGAAGGAGGCTGAAAAGCTGTTCCGAAGGGCACTGTCAGCCAATCCGAAAGACGTTGCCAGTTGCCACAGCCTCGGTCTGCTCGCATTTCATTCCGGACGCTTGGAAGAGGCGGAGAAGTGGTTCAAGAACGCGGTCACGCTGAAATCTGATTACGCTGACGCAATGATGGATCTCGGCTGTACGTTAAAGGAATTGGGACGCCACGACGAAGCTGTTCGCTGCTTTCATAAGACGCTCGAATTACAGCCGGACAATGCCGCGGCCCATCTCAATCTGGGTATCGTATTGCAAGAAATAAACAGGCTGGACGATTCGGCGGCACATCTCATTACAACGTTGCGTCACGAGCCAAATTCCGCAAAAGCTCTCTACAGCCTCGCCTGCGTCCGCAGCCAGCAGGGGCAGATCGACACGGCGATCAATCTCTTGGACCAGCTTTTTGATCAGCTTTTGTGCCTGCGGCCTGCCGTACCGGAACTCCTTTCCGATCTCGGGTTGCAATATGAAAGTCTCGGGAAGGTGGGGCAGGCGATCAACTGCTACATTGAGGCGCTTCGCCACAAGTCGGATTTTGTTGTTGCGATATTTAATCTTGGCACCGCACTTCAGTCCCAAGGAAGATTGAACGAAGCGGTTGAACGTTTTGAAGAGGCAGTACATCGTAAGCCTGATTTTTATCAAGCTCTTACCAACCTCGGGTTGGCGCTACAGAAGCTTGGAAGGCTTGACGAGGCGGTCGAACGGCTCAACGATGCTCTTCGCTTGAAAGCGGACATTCCCGAGGCGTTCAACGGCCTTGGCATGGCGTTTTCTCGTCAAGGGAAACTGAATGCGGCCATAGAAAGCTATAATAGGGCTCTTAATATCAAACCCGATTTTCCCGAGGCCCTAAGCAATCTCGGGCAAGCGCTGGAGGACAGCGGACAGCTTGAACAGGCAATCGCTCGATACAGCGACTCCGTCCGGCTCATGCCGGGCCACGTAGTTGGCTGGAGTCAGTTGAGTGTCGTTAAAAAACACGCATGCGATTGGGTTGGCGCATCTGCTTGTGAACGAATAGTGCTTGAAGACCTGCGATCTGGCGGCTCCAGTGCGATATTACCGTTCGCCGTACTGATCCTTGATTCGAATCCGCAGGACCAGCTTCGTGTTGGAAGAAATTGGGCGAAGCATGTGGCGATGTCGTGTGTTGCAGCATTGCCACCTCCTGCCCCTAAAACGGAGCAACGGATACGGGTCGGCTATCTTTCGGCAGATTTCCGTAGGCATGCCACAGCTTTCCTTGCAACGGGAATGTTCGAGAGTCATGACCATGACAGATTCGAGACCGTCGCCTACTCGATCGGAGTCGACGACGGCAGTGAGGATCGCCAACGTCTGGAAAAAGCGTTCTGTAGGTTCGTCGATATCCGTACGATGTCTTACGAACAGGCGGCTCGGCAGATAAGCAACGACGGTATAGATATCCTGGTAGATCTCAAAGGGTACACGGGAGGGGCGCGCTCTGAGATCTTGGCTTACAGGCCGGCACCGATCCAAGTAAACTATCTCGGCTACCCAGGA
>CAIQVS010000302.1 GCA_903875345.1 uncultured Pseudomonadota bacterium
GCACAACACAATCGCCGCCAAGGGCGTTGGCAAGGATGGCCTGATGGTTCCGACCGCCGACCAGGTTCGTGAAGCTCAGAACCGTCGCGCCGAGATCGTGCTGAACAAGTAAGACTGTTCAAGCGCTCAAACAGAAACGCCGCCCTGCAAAGGGCGGCGTTTTTTATTCAAGGCACAAATAATTTCCAGCTAACCACGTTCGGCTGAGCGCCCCATATCGCGTCCTACGGCTATCCTACGTCTTGGCATATGCGGAGCCAACGGCGCTTCAGGGCCGACGATGTGTGTCGCCCCTGTAACCATGTCACACCAAGCGACCCTATTGCGCCCGCCTTCTCCGTTTTTAGCAATGTACATGGCCGCATCAACCAATCCGAGAACATTATCAAACGTAGCCGTGGCAGGAGAGTCTAAAATCATCGCGCCAATACTGGCAGTAACTTTAATTTGTTGACCCCCCGGCAATTCGAACGGCCTGTCGTCTATTGCTTTTCGTAGCCTTTCAGCACTTTGGACCAGATCCTTCCTGCCTGAAGCTTCAAAAAGAACAACCATCTCTTCGCCGCCCACGCGGAAATGTGCATCCGAGGAACGGCTAAACTGCTCCCTGATCCTTTCGCCGATCTGACGAAGCACTGCGTCGCCTGCAAGGTGGCCATAGCCGTCATTGACTTGTTTAAAATGATCAATGTCCAACGACAGAATGGCTTGATAAGAATGATCGTCCGTAGCTCGTTTCGCGTCATGGCCTTGCGAAGCATGCGAGAGCAGTATGTCCGCCATATACCCTTCGAGAGCGCGACGGTTTTCTAATTTTGTCAACGGATCGGTAACCGCCTGACGCGCATAGAGTCTTGCCTGTTCCGTCATCAGGTCTGAGAACGTCAAACTATCCTCGAATAAACCATCACGATCTTCGGGAAGGGCCACCACAGCCACAACGCGCACGCCATGAGAGTAAACCCTCATGTGTTTTATCTCGTCTGAACTGGACAGCCGACGCGGTTGCCCTACGTTTCGCCGCCAGTCATCTATTACATGCAGGCTGTTGCGAAACAGTTCATCTTGAACGAGCTCAAAGGACAGTGTTGTCGCAAGATTCTGGTGACCTTCATCCTTGCCGCCAAGCACACTGGGGGCCGTCGGAGGGATCAGATCAAAGACAACAACAGTCCTCCCTCCGCCATCCAGATCAGCGAGGAGGTTAGGCACATTTGCCGTTGGAGCCAACAATAGTTCTTCCAAACAGTGTTTAGGGATTATGGCCCCCTCAACAATGTTATTTATTGGTTTACCCTGTTCCATCATGCCCTACCGATACACTAGAGAATTAATCACCAGACCAATACAATCGCCTTGATATACGTCAAAAAGGCTTCTGTTATGTAATATCATACCGTCACAGAAAGGTCATCGCCTTGCTTTGCTTTCTGTGACTTTTTTTGATGTGTTAACCCAAAAAGCAGGCCGTTCATTCTCAGCTTTTGGCAAGAAGACGGGGCAGGTAGCAGGCCTAACAGCATGGCCCGGCCTTATCTTTACCACAACAGCAACCACGACGGCGGCTCGGCATCATTCTTAGCAAGACATCGTCGTGGTTTATAAAGTGATGCTTCAATGCCGCGCCGATATGAAGCGCGAGAAGACCGACTAACAATGCGGCCATCATCTCATGCGTTTCTTTAAACATATGACCAAGCTCAGACTTGTTGGCGAGGTCGGGGATAACGGGAAGATTGGGCAGAGGAATAAATCCGAAAAGCAAGGTCGGAAACGACATGGATGAAACCATGGCCCAGCCTGTAAGAGGAAGAAGCACAAGCAACACATAAAACCCGAAATGAACCAACTTCGCCGCCCATTTTTCCCAAGTACGCATGCTGTCCGGCAGCGCAAGCGCCGGTTTTGCCAAACGCCACATCACACGAAACAAGGTCAACGCTAATATGGCAATACCGATAGACTTGTGCCACTGGTAAGCATCGAGCTTAGCGGGACCGTCTTCAAGGTCTCCCATCGTCCACCCCAACGCCAACAGAACCAAAATCGCCGCTGCGGTAACCCAATGCAACGTCTTTGAAACGCTGTCGTAGGTCGTCTGACTCGATTTCATCATATCCCTCGTAACGTAAGCTTCGCGAAGCGGAGAAATCTACAAACAACCGCCACCACATCCTTCGGTAGTATAGCATTACCAGCATACAAATTCACGCCCTAGTATCATCGCAGGAGAGCAACCTGCTGAAATACAAGCACAAGCCCGTGGGTCATATTTCACACAGGAGCAGGTTACGGCGTTTTGCCCTTAATGCTTTGTGTGCGCTTCGGCTGAGGCACATGGGGTTCCCGTGCCTTTTTCGTATCCGGTTTAACCGCCTCATACTGCCATGCATCGCTTGCGACAATCGCCGCAACGCACCCTCGCGCTTCGAGCATAAGACTCTGCTGTGGCTTAGTGGGGTTAATTCCCATTAAAAAACCCGCGTAATTTCCGATTTCTAGCTTAAGGGCATCTACAAAACCAGGATCGCGTAGAAGCGGAGCGAAGGCGGCATACAAATCAAGGTGATGGTTCAAGAACTCCCTCGGGCCGTAAAAAGTTCTCATAAGCAACCTGATCTTTGGAGGATACAACATATTAATTGGCCTATAATCACAGGACCCACGATCATTACGCGATAGGGATAAGCTTTGACCTTGGACATCATAGATAGCGGGATCTGCTGGTTCA
>CAIQVS010000303.1 GCA_903875345.1 uncultured Pseudomonadota bacterium
CAGCGGGTCCCGGTGCACCTACGGAATTCGGGTTAAAGTTGCCAGCCGAGACAAACGAAGCGATATATCGCTGGCCTCGTTCGCCGCCGACAATGGGCTGCGAGGCCTGCCGAGGAGGCGCCTCTTCTTTTTTTGTTTTGCGTTGTGAAAGGATCGAGAATGGCAGAATAAGAACAGGATGAAAAAAGATGAAAAGTCGAAGATCATGACAAGCGCCGTCGTTTGTGGCAGAAAACACGCTCGGACAAAGGCGGAAACATGACCGGACACACTCAATCATCAAGTCAATCCTCGATCGCGTTGCTGGAATCCCTGATTGCCAAGGCGAAACGGGCAGGGGCTGACGCGGCGGACGCGATGCTAATCGACGCCGCCGCCCTGTCGGTCGGGTACCGGCTTGGCAAGGTCGAAACTTTGGAACGCGCGGAGTCGGGCGATCTCGGTTTACGGGTTTTCGTCGGTCGGCAACAGGCCGCCGTTTCCACCACCGACCGCCGCGCAGCGGCTCTGGACGAAGTGGTTGAACGCGCCGTGGCGATGGCGAAGCTTGCGCCGGAGGATGAATTCTGCGGCCTCGCCGCGCCGGACGAAATCGCCAAAGATTGGCCGACCTTGGATATGGCCGATGACTATGAACCGACCGCCGAGGAATTTATTGTTATCGCGCGCGAGGCCGAGGAAGCGGCGCTGGCCGTGAAGGGCGTCACCAATTCCGAAGGCGCGGACGCCGGACACAGCGCGAGCGAGTTGACGATCGTGGCCAGCAACGGATTCGCCGGTTCGTGGCGCGGCACGCATACGACGTTCAGCGCCGCTGTGCTGGCGGGCGAAGGCACCGGCATGGAGCGCGATTACGATTACGCGACGCGCATTTTCATGCAGGACATGCCGTCGGCGGCGGAGATCGGCAAACGCGCCGGAGAACGCGCGGTGCGGCGCCTTGGCGCGCGCAAGATGCCGACGATTCAGGCACCGATTATTTTCGATCCGCGCATTTCGAACGGTCTGATCGGCCAGCTTGCCGGAGCCATCTCCGGAGCGGCGATCGCGCGCGGCACGAGCTTTCTGAAAGACAAACTCGGCCAACGGATTTTTCCGGAAAACATCACGATCATCGACGATCCTTTCCGTTCGCGCGGGTTGCGTTCGCGTCCGTTCGATGCCGAGGGGCTGAAACCGCAGAAGCGCAAAATCATCGATCGCGGCGTGCTGACGACGTGGCTGCTCGATCTGCGTTCGGCGCGGCAGCTGAAGCTGAAAAGCACCGGACACGCCTCGCGCTCGCCGGGAGGTTCGCCGTCGCCGTCCGCAAGCAATTTCTATATGGAGGCGGGGACTTTGACACCGGCGGAATTGATCAAAGACATCAAACAGGGCTTTTACGTTACTGAGCTGATGGGCATGGGCGTCAACGGCGTGACGGGCGATTACAGCCAAGCCGCCGCCGGGTTCTGGATCGAAAACGGCGCGATCACTTTTCCGGTCAACGAAATGACGATCGCCAGCAATCTGAAGGATATGTATCTCGGCTTGACGGCGGCCAACGATCTTGACTTCACGCGCGGCATCGACGCCCCGACCGTGCGCATTGAAAACATGACCGTGGCGGGGATGTAGAAAGGCGAGAAATGATTTCTACACAGATTTATGCTAGTGTTGCGCCGCTATGAACCTCCTGCCGCACAATCAAGATAATGCCGTTTTGCTTCGTCTTCGCGAAGAGCTTGATCGCGTGTACGGTGCGCGCCTTGACCGTGTGGTTTTGTACGGCTCGCGCGCGCGTGGACAGGCGCGGAACGACTCGGACTACGATGTCGCCGTTTTCCTGCGCGACCTGAACGATCGAAGGCAGGAAAGAAACCGGCTCGCCGATCTTGCGACGGATATTTTGTATAGCGAGGGCAGACTCGTCCATGTCCTGCCGTTTCCCGCCGGTTCCTATGATGATCGTACGCCGCTGATGCACGAAATCCGAAAGGATGGGCGCGATCTGTGAAAGCTGAAACAGCGAAATTTTTGAACAAGGCCGAAAAGCTTTTATCCCGCGCTCCGGAGATGCTGGAGAAAGGTTGGCTCGATGAAGCCGGTCGCGCTTGTTATCTCGCAGGATACAATGCCGCGCGAGGCTATGTTTTTGAAATGACCGATCAGATTGTCAAGACTCACAGCGGTGTGCAGACTCTGTTTGCGCAGCTGACGAAAGACAACCCTGCCGTCGATCTCGATCTTAAGCGTTTTCTTGGACGTTCATTCAGTTTAAAAGCCATTGCCGATTACGAAACTGGCGAAGAAAAACTGACGGTGGAAGAAATTGAGACAACGATTGTGACGGCGCAACGCTTCATCAAAAACATATTTGCGATGATTGGATGACGCTTTCCTGATGCCCCACCCACGCCCCACCGCCTTCATTTTCGATTGGGACAACACGCTTGTCGACAGCTGGGGCGCGATTGCCGAGGCGATGAATCATACGCGCAAGGCGTTCGGTTTGCCGCTCTGGTCGCTCGGCGAAGTGCGGACGAATTGCACGCGCGCGGCGCGGGATTCCTTCCCCGAATGGTTCGGCTCGGAGTGGAAAAAAGCCTATGAGATTTATTACGCCGGCTTTGACGAGGTACGGAAGAAGCGCCTGATTACGCCTCTACGCGGGGCGCCGGAATTGCTGGCGTGGCTGAAAGGGCAGGGCATCCCGTCCTTCGTCGTCAGCAACAAGCGCGGCGATTACCTGCGCATCGAAGCCGAGAAACTTCAGTGGCAGGATTATTTCGTCGCGATCGTTGGAGCGCAGGATTCGGCGCGCGACAAACCCGCGCGCGAACATGTCGATCACGCGCTGAACCACGCGAACATCGCCGCCGACGAAACGGTCTGGTTTGTCGGCGACAGCGAAACGGATATTTTGTGCGCCCGCAACGCCGGATGTACGCCGGTTCTGATCGGCGACGCGGAAACCGCCGAAAAGCTCGCTGTGCCGCTGGTGTTTCCGGATTGTCAGGAACTGCAGGAACTGCTCTGTAAGTATAACGGTGATATTGGTCGAAGTAATAGAATAAAAGTCAAGACAAGAGCGGTCGAATCCCCCTCCCGCTTGCGGGAGGGGCTAGGGGAGGGCGGGTGAGTTTAACGCCCTTCGGGATGTTTCGGATTTTGAAATTTCAGGATATGCTGCGACATCTTTGCCCGCCCCTAACCCCTCCCGTAAAAACGGGAGGGGGACTCCCCTGTTCTTATGAGCAGCATTGTTTTACTAAAAGGAAAAACATGATGAATCATCCGGAACGAAATCTTTGAGCAACGCCCCGACCATCGACATCGACGGCATCCGGCGTGGTGACCGCGCCGTCGTTTTGCACCCGGTTGTCAAAACCGAACGCCTGCGCCGCGACGCGAAGGCGCGGCTGGAGGAAGCCGTCGGCCTTGCCCGCGCCATTAGCCTTGACGTCGTTCACGCCGGGGTCATGAATATCGCCCACGCCACGCCCGCGAGCCTGTTCGGCAAAGGTCAGGTCGAGCAATGCGGCACTGTCATTACGCAGGAAAATATAGGCTTGGTCGTCATCGACCATCCGTTGACTCCGGTGCAGCAGCGCAATCTGGAAAAGGCGTGGTCGTGCAAGGTTATCGACCGCACCGGTTTGATCTTGGAGATTTTCGGCGAACGCGCGCAAACGCGCGAAGGCCAGTTGCAGGTGGAACTCGCGGCGCTCGACTACCAGAAATCGCGCCTCGTGCGCTCGTGGACGCATTTGGAGCGGCAGCGCGGCGGTTTCGGTTTCATGGGCGGTCCCGGCGAATCCCAGCTTGAGATCGACCGCCGTCTGATCGACCAGCGCATTGCCAAACTGAAAGACGAATTGCAGCAAGTGCGGCGGACTCGCGGTCTGCAACGCGAAGCGCGGCAACGGGCGGAACGCGCGACGGTGGCGCTCGTCGGCTATACCAACGCGGGCAAATCTTCCCTGTTCAATCGGTTGACCGGCGCGGGCGTGCTGGCGAAAGACATGCTGTTCGCGACGCTCGATCCCACTATGCGCGGACTGAACTTGCCGAGCGGGCGCGAAGTCGTTCTGTCCGACACGGTCGGTTTTATCTCCGATCTGCCGACGCATCTGGTCGAAGCGTTTCGCGCCACGCTGGAGGAAGTGCAGCTTGCGGATGTCATCCTGCATGTGCGCGATGTGGCGCATCCGGAAACGAAAGCGCAACGCGAGGCGGTGCTGGATATTCTGGCCGATCTCGGCATCGGCATGGATGACGAACGATTGGTCGAGGTGCTGAACAAGATCGACTTGCTGCCCGAAGACGAACGCGTCCATCTCGCCGATTACGCCAAACGTACGACGTGGGAGGCGGAACGGGCGCTGCCGATCGACGGGCTGCGTCCGGAGGCGCATGGCGGCATGATCGGCGTGTCGGCGCTCACCGGAGAAGGTGTCGAAGATTTGCTGAAGCTGATCGATCAGCGCCTTTCGTCCAGTCGTAAGGTTTACGAGATCGATGTGCCGGTGGCGGATGGCGCGGCGCTGTCGTGGCTCTACGCCCACGGCAAAATCATCGACAAGCGCGACACGAAAACCAAATCCCGCCTCAAGATCGAAATGGACGCCGCGAATTACGGACGTTTCCAGAGCAGGTTTGTGAAGGGAGGTAAAGCGTGAGGGTTTCCTTTCTTCAACGTCATTCCGGTAAAATCGCTTTTTTGCTTTTACAAAAATGCGATTTTATCACCCTTCAGAATTACAGAGCGGCGTCATTCGGCGATGCCTTTCCTGATGGCGCGTGTCGTCTTAAATGAGGGGAATTACATTTGACATGAGAGCGGTGGAATCCCCCTCCCGTTTACGGGAGGGGTTAGGGGCGGGCCAAGATGTTGAGGCAAATCGTGCCCTCACCCGCCCTCACCCAACCTCTCCCGCGAGCGGGAGAGG
>CAIQVS010000304.1 GCA_903875345.1 uncultured Pseudomonadota bacterium
CCTCACCCCAACCCCTCTCCCCCTGAAGGGGGAGAGGGGCTTTAGTGCCCCTCTTTATGTTTTCTTGGGATTCACGATGACAATGAACACTCTCAGCATTTACAATACCCTTTCGCGGCAAAAGGAAAAATTCACGCCGATCGATGCGAAGAATGTTCGCATGTATGTCTGCGGCCCGACGGTGTATGACTTCGCGCATCTCGGCAACGCGAGGCCTGTGGTCGTGTTTGATACGCTCTATCGCTTGTTGAAACGGCATTACCCGCGCGTGACCTATGTCCGCAACATTACCGATGTTGACGACAAAATCATGGACAAGGCCAAGCAAAGCGGCGAGCCTATTGACGTCATCACCACGCGTACGACGCAGGCCTATCACGACGATATGGCGGCGCTGAACGCGTTGCCGCCGGACATCGAGCCGCGCTGCACGCAGCACATCCCGCACATGATCGCGATGATCGAGGCGTTGATCGCCAAGGGGCACGCCTATGCCGCCGACGGGCATGTCTTGTTCAATGTGCCGTCGATGCCGAATTACGGCGAGCTGTCGCGCCGTTCGCGCGACGAGTTGATAGCGGGAGCGCGGGTCGAGGTTGCGCCCTACAAAAAAGACGCCGCCGATTTCGTGCTGTGGAAACCGAGCGCGCCGGAGCAAGTCGGCTGGGACAGCCCGTGGGGGCGTGGCCGTCCGGGTTGGCATATCGAATGCTCGGCGATGGCGAAAGAACATCTCGGCGAGACGTTCGACATTCACGGCGGCGGGCTCGATCTGATTTTTCCGCATCATGAGAACGAAATCGCGCAAAGCCGCTGCGCCCATGACGGCGAGCCGCTCGCCAAATACTGGATGCATAACGGCTTTCTGACGATCAACAGCGACAAAATGTCGAAATCGCTTGGTAACTTTTTTACGGTGCGGCAGTTGCTGGCGATAGCACCCGGCGAAGCCCTGCGGTTGGCGTTGCTGTCGGGGCATTACCGGCAACCGCTGGATTTTTCGGAAGAGGCTTTGGCGAATGCGAAAGCGACGTTGGATAAATGGTATGGGGCGCTGCGCGATGCAAAAGATATAAAGGTACAATCCGGCGAACTCGTACCCGGCGTTGAAGAAGCCTTATGCGACGACTTGAATACACCATTAGCAATAAGTCACATACATGGATTAGCCAGCGTTTTAAGACTCTCAAGCAGACCAGACGACCAACCTGCGGCAAAAGCTTATCTGCTTGCCTCAGCCCAAGCCCTCGGCCTCCTGCAACAAGACCCCGAACAATGGTTCAAATGGCAACCGGCGGGAGCAACGGGTCTGGCCGATGCCGAGATCGAATCCCAAATCACGGCGCGGTTAGAGGCGCGCAAAGCCAAAAACTTCGCCGAGGCCGACCGGATTCGCGACAGCCTCGCGGCTGCCGGAATCATCCTCGAAGACAGCGCCGGAAAAACCATCTGGCGGCGGAGATAATTTACGCGAGTTGCAGCCTTGCCGCTTTACCAAAGTTTTCTTGTCTAAGGCCGAAGGGCGTCGTTTTGACCATAGCATCGTCGCTTGCGAGCAGAGCTAACGGAACACCAACCAAAACGCCTTCCCTTGGTTGGTCAATCAATCTCAAAACGCGCTCTATTTGCCCTTCAATCGTTGTCCCAGCATAGCTTGGCCACCGACTTGCTTCAGCCACCACCTGACGCAATGCGCCTACCACAGCGGCATCCACGAACCGGATGAATCGGTTTGACTCCAAGACACCAAGAACATCAGCGATCAAATGAGGCGCAACGCCATGCTTCTTGTCGGCTATCAGATCCCGAATTGTTATGCCACCAGTTCGGTTAACGGATTCCAAAATCCCCTGAAAATGCGTTTTCTTGGCCATAATTTACCCTCATCTCTTGAATGAATTTACGAAAATTCCATCATGTGATAGATTCTGCCGTACGGCTTGTCCATAACAACAATAGTTTCATCATGACCAGCTTCGTAAATTATTGCATAACAGACTGATATAAAAGCATTTTTCCATGTTTAAACCCTTGGCTTCGCGGCCTCGGTCTGCTACGCTCCGCGTGATCAAATATCCTTTTTAATTCCGAACGATAACAGGCCTGACCTTGACCGATTCCACGCTTCCCGTTCCGCCCGATCTTATCGCCCCGGTGACCATCGAAGAAGAAATGCGGCGCTCGTATCTCGATTATGCGATGAGCGTGATCGTGTCGCGTGCGCTGCCCGATGTGCGCGACGGGTTGAAGCCCGTGCATCGCCGCATTCTCTACGCGATGAAGGAAGGCGGCTATGACAGCGGCAAGCCCTACAAAAAATCCGCCCGCATCGTCGGCGACGTCATGGGTAAATATCACCCGCACGGCGACAGCGCGATTTACGACGCCATGGTGCGCATGGCGCAGGACTTTTCGATGCGCCTGCCGCTCATCGACGGGCAAGGCAATTTCGGCTCGATGGACGGCGACAACGCCGCCGCAATGCGTTACACCGAAGCGCGGCTCGCGAAAACGGCTGAAGCGATGCTGGAGGATATCGACAAGGACACCGTCGATTTTGATCCCAACTACGACGAATCCACCGAAGAGCCGGACGTTTTGCCGGCGCGCTTCCCGAATCTGCTGGTCAACGGCGCGGGCGGCATCGCCGTCGGCATGGCGACCAACATCGCGCCGCATAATCTCGGCGAAATCATCGACGCGACGCTGGCGTTGATCCGCAACCCCGACATTACGATCGACGAGCTGATCGAGATTATTCCCGGCCCCGATTTCCCGACCGGCGCGATCATTCTCGGCCACAGCGGCTGCCGCTCGGCGTTCCACACCGGACGCGGCAGCGTCGTCATGCGCGCGCGTCATGTAATCGAAGACATTCGCAAGGATCGCACCGCGATCATCTTCACGGAAATTCCGTATCAGGTAAACAAAGTGCGCCTCATCGAGCGCATCAGCGAATGCGTGAATGAGAAAATCATCGAAGGCATCAGCGACCTGCGCGACGAATCCGACCGCGATGGCGTGCGCGTGGTGGTCGAGCTGAAACGCGACGCGATGGCCGAAATCGTGCTGAATCAGCTTTATGCCCACACGCCGCTGCAAACCAATTTCGCCGTCAACATGCTGGCGCTCAACGGTGGCCGTCCGCAGTTGATGAACCTGAAGGAAGTGCTGCAAGCCTTCGTCGCGTTCCGCGAGAAAGTCATCACCCGCCGCACCGAGTTTGAATTGAAGCAGGCGCGCGACCGCGCCCATATCCTGCTCGGCCTCGCCGTCGCCGTCGCCAATATCGATGAGATCATCGCGCTGATCCGCAAAGCCAACGATCCCGCGATTGCGAAACAGGAATTGCTGGCTCGCGCTTGGCCGGCGCGCGACGTCGCGCCGCTAATCCTGCTGGTCGACGATCAAGCCGACATGAAGGACGGAACCTATCGCTTGTCGGAAACGCAGGCCAAGGCGATTCTCGATCTGCGCCTGCATCGCCTCACCGGACTCGAACGCGACAAGATCGGTGACGATCTGAAAGCCGTTGTCGATCAAATCAAGGATTATCTCGACATCCTCGCCAACCGTCCGCGCGTGTTCCGGATCATCGAAGAAGAAATGACGGCGATCCGCGAGCAATTCGCCACGCCGCGCCGCACGACGATCGAAGCGCAGGAATTCGAAACCGACATCGAGGATTTGATTCAGCGCGAAGACATGGTCGTGACCGTCAGCCATGCGGGTTACGTCAAGCGCGTGCCGCTGTCGACCTATCGCGCCCAGCGGCGCGGCGGCAAGGGACGCGCGGGCATGGCGACGAAGGACGAGGATTTCGTCAACGATATTTTTGTGGCCAGCACCCACACGCCGATGCTGTTTTTCTCGACGCTCGGGCGCGTTTACAAACTCAAAGTCTACAAGCTTCCGCTCGGCAATCCGCAAGCGCGCGGCAAGGCTCTGGTGAATCTGTTGCCGCTCGAACAGGGTGAGACGATCACGACCGTCATGCATCTGCCGGAAGACGAGACGGCGTGGGACAAGCTCAACGTCATGTTCGCCACCAGCGCCGGAACCGTGCGGCGTAATCAGCTCTCGGATTTTAGCAATGTGCGACCGAGCGGCATCATTGCGATGAAGCTGGAGGAAGGCGATCATCTGATTTCGGTGCAGACCTGCACCGATCAGAACGACGTGATGCTGGCGACGCGTCAGGGTAAGGCCATTCGTTTCGGCGTCGAGGATGTGCGCGTATTCACCGGTCGCACGTCCGTCGGCGTGCGCGGCGTCAGGCTCGCGGACGGCGACGACGTGATTTCGATGTCGATCCTCAGGCATGTCGAATCCTCCGCCGAGGAACGCGTTGCCTATTTGCGTCAGGCCAACGCGGCGCGGCGCGCCTCCGGCGAAGCCACCGAAGACATCGCCGTGACGAATGGCGGCGAAGAGGAAGAATCGACGGCCAATATTACGTTGACGTCCGAACGTTATGCCGAGCTGGCGGCGCAGGAGGAATTCCTGCTTACCGTCTCCGAACGCGGCTTCGGCAAGCGCACCTCGGCCTATGAATACCGTCTCGCGGGGCGCGGCGGGCAAGGCATCTGGAACATGGAGATGTCGGAGCGCAACGGCTTGATCGTCGCCACTTTCCCGATCCGGCAGGATCAGGACATCATGCTGGTGACCAATGGCGGCCAGATCATCCGCATGCCGGTCAAGGACATCCGCATAGCAGGGCGCCGCACGCAGGGCGTCACGATCTTCCGCGTCGATCAGACCGAGAAAGTCGTCTCCGTCGCGGTGCTTGACGACACGGCGGGCGAGGGTGGCGGCGAAGGCGGGGATGATCTGCCGGAAGCTAATGAGGATACAACCAACAATGCATAAATCTTCCCAACGCCTCGGCCTCTATCCCGGCACGTTCGATCCGATCACGATCGGGCATTTTGATATCATTCATCGCGCCGCGAAGATCGTCGATCATTTGGTCATCGGCGTGGCGCGCAGCCCGCGCAAGGGGCCTTTGTTTGACACCAAGACTCGCGTGCGCATGATCGAACGCGAGATCGAAGCCCTCCGCCGCAACGGGCAGAACAACATCACGGTCAAGCCGTTCGACAATCTGCTGGTGCATTTCGCCCGCGACGTCGGCGCGTCGGTCATCGTCCGTGGCCTTCGCGCCGTGTCGGATTTCGAATACGAAATCCAGATGGCGGCGATGAATTACCGCATGGAGCCGGGGATCGAAACCATCTTCCTGACCGCGACCGAGGGGACTCAGTTCATCGCTTCGCGCTTCGTCAAGGAGATCGCGCTGCTCGGCGGCGACGTCACGCCCTTCGTCAGCCCGCGCATTGCCCTTGAGCTTAAAAAGCGTTTTCGGCAGAAATCGGGACGCGATAAGGTTAACCCCGAAGTGCGCGATTGACCCGCGA
>CAIQVS010000305.1 GCA_903875345.1 uncultured Pseudomonadota bacterium
CTGGTATCGTCGTCTATCCAAAGACTATGAGCACGATCCAAAAACCTCTGAGGCCATGATCCACTTCACCGCCTCAACACTCATGCTCAGGCGTTTAGCAACTTTGTGAACAAGCTCTTAGGCTCGCTTAGCTACTCCAGCCCCCAAGGCAAAGCGCAGCTTAATATCGTGCTGGTCGATAGCACGACATGGAAGGTGCATCGCCACGGTGGCGGCTCAAAAAAGGGGACTGCACGAGGGGCAAAAACCGCGCTGGCGTAACGACCAAACTGCATCTTGCTATCACGCCGGACTATCGGGTGGTCGAAGGCCAGCTAACCGGCGGCAATGTTGCCGACATCACAATGGCCGATGCGCTTACGGCTGAAATTGTTGGTTGTTATATCGTTGAAGATAGGGGCTATGACAGCGACGATCATCGTCAGGAACTCACGGCCAACAACAATGTTCCGGTCATTCCCGGACGCAAAAATCGCAAGGTCGAGATCGTTTACGACAAGGCTCTCTACCGTTGGCGGCGGCGCATCGAGATGTTCTTCGGCTAGCTCAAGGAAAATCGTCGCCTTGCCGTCCGTTACGAAAAAACAGACATCGCTTTCCTCGGCTTTATCGCCCTCGCAGCCCTCAAAATACACCTTTGTTAACAGCGTCTAGCTATATGGCTTTTCCAGTTCTTTTCCTGTTGCTTGAACTGCTGTTCGAGATCAGTGGCGTAAAGATCTTTAGGATAAAAGCGCGATCCCACTAAAAATGGAATATTCAAATCAATGTACGGACGTGAAAAAATCCCCATAAAAAGCTAACCCCCGTTCGGCATGCCTGCGATCGCGTGGCACACCGAACAGGGGTTGAAGATATCATCATGTCGCCTGACGGCGACAGAGAGTTACTTCTTCTTCGCTGTTTTCTTCTTGGTAGTCGTCTTCTTAGCAGCTTTTTTCTTAGCAGCCATGAGTGACCTCCTGTGACTAGAGTAGAGTGAAATGATGTTGAGGCGCGCAAGAAAAATAGTCAACAACATTTTCGCATTGCATGATGAATCGGAATCAAATTTTTTCGCATCGCCGTTGCGCGTTGCATGCGTGCAACATTTTTCCGGTTATGACGACGATGAAACATCTTTGCTGTCGCACAAGCGATCAACATTGCGCTCCGGACGCAGAATTTCACAAAGCGTCGTGAGATGTTCGACTCAATTTGAAACACAAACCACTAACGAATTATGAATGACCATTGAAAGAAGAAGCGAAACGAAATGCTCCGGCGTTCTGATTCATCGTACGCAGCGACTAAAGCCATCATGGAAGCCAGTCATAATGTTGACGCGATCAACAGGCTTAAATCATAATCGAACATGCTGTACTATCAATCATCGCAATGACGGGGCTTTTGCCATGAAGAAATTAATTCTTGCCTTTTGCGGATTGCTGGTCATCCAGATGCTCCCTTGCTTGTCCGCGTCTGCCGATGCGCATCCTACGTTGACGATGAAAGTTGATCCAACACCACCAGCAGCCATCACTCCTATTGCCGAGGAGTTGCAAAAACAACTGCAAACGCTTGTCGGCAGCACCAATCTGACAGCATCGCAAGATGATAGCGATGACAACGCGACGGAAACCAATGCCGAACCCGCTCCAACCATCGGAACACAAGCTCTAAATTTCGTCATTGCCCTTGCAGATGTTTTGCAGGATCAAACCAAAAATTTCATTACCAACTTTGCCGCTCTACCCCAGTTCTCCGACTGGCTCAATTTGCAAGAGAGCGACCATCGTTTGCTCGCCAGATGGATTGTTGTTGGCCAAGATCTGCTGAATTATGTTGGAATTCCATTTTTGGGCGCGTTGCTACTGGAGCTGTTGTTGTTCCCGATCAGGGTAACCTTGCGCCGACGTCGGCCATCTGGCTTCGTAGGGCGACTTGCCATCGTACTGGCCTTGTTTTGTCTCCGTGCCGTACCCATCGTTGTTTTTATCGGCGCGACTGCGACCCTTCTTGATCAGAATGAACCGCAAAAACTGCCGCGTTTCATTTTGTTCAACATCGTCTATGCCTTCTCGTTAAGTCGTGTTGTCATTACGATGTTACGCGGGTTATTTGCTCCACGCGTTGCAGCTTTGCGATTGCTTCCGATGAGCAACGAGCAAGCAACTTACAGCTATATCTGGCTGAGTGTGTCCTCCTTCATTATCATTTGTGGCTATTTCTTCCGCGATGTTGCCAATGCCGTGCACGTACCTTCCGCCGTGATTGTGGCCATAGGAAACATTCTTGGTTTGGCGCTGGTTGCCATGATGATCGCAGTAATAGTACAGAAGCGCGCTTTCGTTGCCTCTTTGTTGCGCGGCAATTTATCGGCAGCACAACAACGACCTCTCCCCTTGTTTCAGTCCTTGCGGCAATGGTTGGCGCGGCGCTGGCATATTCTGACTATTGCCTATCTCGTGATTGGCTACATCATTGCCGCGCTTGGCGTGGCCAATGGCCTTAATGTCATGCTGCGCGGAACGATTCTAACTGTCCTTATCCTGATCTTGGTTCGCTTGCTTCTCGGCGTCATCGACCGTTCGGGGTTAGGTCGGGCTGAAGACGAATCGCTGTCGAGACGATCTGTTTTCCGCGCCGTGCTGCGCGTTGTTGTTTGGTTGCTTGCCGTTATCGGTTTTGTCGCCGCGTGGGGCGGCGATATTCCCGCCCTGTTTGCGACACCGTTCGGTCAGCGTATTCTGGGTTCGGTTCTGTCGATCACAGTGACTCTTCTTGTCGTGTCGTCCCTATATGAAGCGCTGAGTTCGGTCATCGACAGGCATATGAATCATCGCACCGAAGACGGCGACGCACTGAGGACGAGCTCCCGCATTCGCACGCTTCTGCCCATGATCCGGAATATTCTTTTTGTTCTCTGCGCCGCTATTTTTGCGCTGGTGTTCCTGTCCGAGCTTGGCATCAACGTCGCCCCTTTACTGGCGGGCGCCGGGGTTCTTGGTGTTGCGGTAGGGTTTGGCTCACAGACGCTGGTGAAGGATTTTTTGACCGGCTTTTTCATCGTTCTGGAAAACACAATAGCCATCGGCGACTACGTTAAAATCGGGGATTTCGCCGGAGCAGTCGAATCCATCGGCTTTCGCTCGTTGCGGTTACGCGACAATGATGGCGCTTTGCACATGCTGCCTTTTAGCGAGGTGACCAAGATCACGAATATGACCAGAGATTTCGGTTATGCAGTGATCCATGTGGGGGTTGCGTACAATACCGATCTGGAACACGCGATGGATGTGATCCGTGAAGTGGGAGATGATCTCCAGAAAGACCCTATTTTTAAGCGCGTAATTCTGGAACCGGTTGAGATCTGGGGTGTCGATAAACTCGGCGATACATCCATTACGCTTGCGGCGCGCATTCGCACCCGTCCGGGCAAACACTGGGAGGTGCGCCGGATGTTTTTGCTGCGGCTCAAGCAGCGTTTCGACAAGGAAGGCATCGAAATTCCATTCCCTACCGTAATAAATATCCATCAAGAACAGAAAGCGCCCAACGGGTAAGATCTATTTAGTTTTGTCGGTCAGGTCGAGCCAATCCCACCCGTGTGGGCCGAGAGCTTGCAACGGGCGAAAGCGCGATTTGTAGGCCATTTTGCGCGAGGCCGATATCCAGTAACCAAGATAAACATAAGGCAGCCTTTTTTCCTGCATTTCCTTAATAAGGGTCAGGATCATTAGCGCGCCAAGACTACGCCGAGGTTCCCGTGAAGAAAAGAAACTGTAAACCGCCGATACGCCGTCGCTGATGTGATCGGTTATAATCGCTCCCGCCAGCACTCCGGACGACTCACGCATCTGGTAAATATACGTATCAGCTTGCCCCTCCTGCAGCATCAGAGTGAAATCCGCAACAGACATCTGCGCCATTTCACTGTCGGGATGGCGTGCCGATTGATAGTCCATGAACAGTTTGTACAGCTCATCCGTTATGTCGGGTTTAGTGACTTCAAGCGTTAAATCCTGATTCATGCTGGCAATCCGTCGTAATGATCGGGATGGTTCAAAAGCCACCACGGGAACTCGCACGGGAACACAGGCGCTGCAATCACTGCACGCGGGACGATAGATAATGTCATGACTGCGGCGAAATCCGGCGCGTGTCAGAGCTGAGTTCACTTCCGTATCGGTCTCGACTGGTCCTGAGATACGCGTAAACAGTTTGCGTTCAATCCGTCCCGGCAGATAAGGGCAAGGCAAAGGACCTGAGAGATAAAACTGCAGCAAGCGCGTCAGGCCTGGAGGTATGATGGACATGTCGCTATCTTAACATTTGAAAGCGTTCCTTACCAAGGGCGAAGTCAATTCAGTCTCGGTTGCCATCGATTGGTCGCTTCATATCGCCAATGAGCTGAATTTGTTCGGGGAATGTCACCGCCATGATCGGCCCCCTATCGCGTTTGACCCAACCACGCACACGGACGGTTTTGCCTTGATAGGACTGAGGATTAGTTCCTGCTTTAAGAAACCGGCGGCGATCATGCGCAGCAATGATTGCCGTGAAATCGTTATGCCAGTCTTTGCCAAAATTAAGATAAATCCTGTTTTTAATCTCTTTCACGTCCACGATGTTGCCGACGACAAATGCAAAATGCCCTTCGTGTTTTCCGGCATCAGCAGCGAACGTGTCGGCATAAGCGCCGTCGCTCCAGATGCCAATTTTGGCGGCACGGGCGGCATCTTCAGCCTTGAGCAGCGCAGACAAATTGAATTCAATCCCGGTCGGAGGGTAGACGAAAGCCAGACCGCTGCGCAGCATTTCCTCTTGCAGCCAGATCGCTTTGTCTTTTTTGGCCATGATATAGCCCTGCCCCACTATCCGACCGTAACGATCAAGAGAGGAGTCGTGAATATCAACGATTTTCCGAGCCGCCAGATTTTGCAATTGAGCTTGGGCGGCGACTGCCAAGTCCGGCGTTTGACCGGACGGAGCCTTAATTCCTTCAAGCCGCAAGATGCGACCGTCGCTAAGCGCAAGCGTATCTCCTGAAAAGGCTTTTTCGACGGTGACGGGTTGCGGATCGGCAAAAACAACCTTCGGCAAAACGGCAAACCAAAAAATTAAAACGAGGCGCACCAACATAACTAGCCGCCAACAGGCAGAAAAGTTCCCGCTATCCACCAATCGGGATAGCTAGAGCAAAGAGTTGATGCGGCTTGTTTCACATCCTCGGCACTCGCGTAGAGACCGAAACAGGTTGCGCCGCTGCCAGACATCCGCGCCAGAAGGCAGTTCGGCGTCTTTTGCAAGGCATCAATGATGGAGCCAATTTCGGGCATGAGCTTCCGCGCCGGTTCATAAAGATCGTTGCTACGCGCCTTTAGCGCGGCAATCAGCTCCAGCACATCCGCCGGGGACCGCGCCAGTCGCGCCTCAGGTGAAAACGCAAAACCGCCGTCGCGGAAACACTTATAAACGGCGGGGGTCGGCAAGGCTTTGTTGGGATTCACCAGAAGGACATTGACACGTGGCAACATCGGCGCATCCGCCGTGCCCGTGGCGGTCAGATAGCTGTTTGCGATTTTGAGGCAAACCGGCACATCCTGTCCATGCCGCGCGGCCGCCGCAAACAAACGTGGATCGTCCAGATTCAAATGCCAATAGATCGCTAAAGCCCGTAATGCCGCAGCGGCATCGCTCGATCCGCCCCCGATACCCGATGCGATGGGCAGATTTTTGGTTAAGATCAGCTTGATATGAAGGGGTTTGCCAACCAATTCGGCCAAAGATTGAACGGCTTTAACTACGAGATTGCCGTCGATTGCTTCATTCGACAGACGTTCCGCACAGGGACCTTCTATCTCGAACCGGAAATGATCCGATGGCTCAAGGGCAATCGCATCGCCGACATTGGCAAAAGCCACAAGGCTATCAAGATCATGATAACCATCCGCCCGTCGGCCAGTGATGTGCAGATAAAGGTTAAGTTTCGCCGGAGCAAATTCGCGGATGATGTTCATAGGGTATCAGGATTCAGGATTCGACGCAGCAAATGGATAGGCTATAAGATTTGGCAACTCAACCCTGATGATTGAAAGCTGATTTTATATGCGTATTCTCTTTTTTGGCGATGTCGTAGGACGCAGCGGGCGCGATGGGATTGCCCGGCATTTGCCTGAGCTGAGAGCCAAACTGAAATCGGACGTTGTAGTCATCAATGTCGAAAATGCCGCCGGTGGTTTCGGCGTGACCGACAGGATTGCGCAGGATTTCTACGGGTTTGGCGTCGATTGTTTGACGACAGGCAACCACGTCTGGGATCAGCGCGAGCTTCTGGGCACGATTGATCGTGATCCCCGGTTGTTGCGTCCGTTGAATTATCCGGACGGCACCCCCGGACGCGGAACTTTTATACATACGCTTGCTGATGGGCGAAAAATCCTGATCGCCAACGTGATGGCTCGGTTGTTTATGGAGCCAGTGCTCGATGACCCTTTCGCCGCGACGGAGAAATTAATCGCTTCGCATCGGCTGGGTACAAGCGTGCATGCCATACTGCTTGACTTTCATGCCGAAGCGACGTCGGAGAAAATGGCTTATGCTCATGTGTTCGATGGTCGCGTGTCGGCAGTCATCGGGACTCATACCCATGTACCGACGGCAGATGAGCAGATTTTACCGAAAGGCACAGCCTACCTGACCGATGCCGGAATGTGTGGTGACTACGACAGCGTCGTCGGCATGAAGAAAGAATTGGCGATCTGGAAGTTCACGCGCAAAATCCCGACACCCGAACGCAAAGGCCCCGCCGAGGGCGAGGCTACCATTTGCGGCGCTTTGATTGTAACGGACGACCAGACCGGCCTCGCACGCAGCATTGATGTCATCAGGCTTGGCGGACGATTGAAACCAAATCTACCTGACTAAACCCCGCCGTTATTCCGGTCTTTGCACATAATCCAGATCAAGCCCATGCGTTTCGCGTAAATGGCGAAGGGCGAGGAAGGCGGCTGCGTACGAAACAAAGCCGATGAGCGCCGCCGCATGAACGCTGGTGGTCAAACCTTGAAGCTGTTGAAACGCAAAAATAATCGGGATTGTCAGGCCGCGCAACAAGTTCAGCATAACAATTGCGGAAGTGGCACGAACGTTCGTGCCAAAATGCTCGGAGGTCATCAACGTGGCCAACGCCCAAAAACCGGAAGCCGCACCTAAAATGAAATAGGTTATGTACAATGTTGTCGTTGAAACCTTTATCTCCGGCATCGCCAAAAGGTAAATGGCGGAGGCGATCGCGCCCGCGAGCAAGGCGGCAGTCATCGCCTTCCGGCGACTTTGTAAAAATTGGGTGGTGACGCCGCTCAACACATCGCCGCAACTGGCGCCAAGAAAAAAGATGAACAGGCAGGTCTTTTGGTTAAATGAAGAATCCGGAGTCAGGACGGCGCGGCCGAACTCCATCGAAAAGAAATTCAGCAGACTCCACGCAAAGATAGCGGGCGATGCCATGAGTAGGCAGCAAACCAAGGTCGTGAAAGCTTTGGGCCGCGCGAATAGCTTCCAGAAATCGCCCAAGGACTGATGGTGATCGATCCTCTGGAACAACGAAGATTCGGCAAGCCGTGTTCTCAACGCCAGCAGCAAGAGGCCGAGAATTCCTGCCGCAATGTAAGTTTGTCTCCAATCCAAAAGGAAGGCGGTCAACACGGCGCAGGCCGGCCCCAGATACCCAATGCCACCGATGATGATAATACCCCAGCCACGCTCCTTTGGGGACATAAGTTCTGCCACAAGCACGACGGCAGCCCCCACTTCCCCGGACAGGCCAAACCCCGTCACGAATCTCAACAATCCGTAGACCACGGGATCATGCACGAAACTGCAGACAAGCGTTCCAAGCGAGTAGATGAGGATAGAACCGTAAAGGGCTTTGGTCCGACCAACGCGGTCGCCCAGCCAGCCCCACACAAAACCGCCCAAGACCATGCCGAACATTTGCGCGCCAAAAATAAATCCACCGACCGAAGCCAATCTGTCGGGAGCAACACCTATGTCCATCAGGCTGGGAACGCGCAAAACCGTGAAAAGCTGGATGTCGAAAACGTCGATAAAGTAACCGAGCGCGCAAATAATAATGGCGCGGCGGATCATGCGGCTTGAGCCTATGGCTGAAGTTTGATCGGTCATACGTTAAATTTGAAATGAAACACGTCGCCATCCTGCACCAGATAGTCCTTGCCCTCCTGACGTAGTTTTCCGGCGTCGCGTGCGCCCGTTTCGCCCCTGCAAACGATGTAATCGTCATAGGCAATGGTTTCAGCGCGGATAAAGCCGCGTTCGAAATCGGTATGGATGACGCCCGCCGCTTCAGGCGCGGTCGCGCCGCGCCGCACCGTCCACGCCCGCGCTTCCTTGGGGCCGACGGTGAAGAAAGTCAGAAGCCCCAAACGTTTATATCCGGCGCGGATGATGCGATCCAACCCCGGTTCCTCAAGCTCCAGAGCCGACAAAAATTCCCGCTTGTCTTCGGCACTTTCCAGAACAGCCACTTCGGCTTCGATAGCGGCAGCGATGATAACGCATTCGGTGTTCTCGGATCTGGCTTTCGCTTGCACTTTTGCCGACAAGTCATTGCCCTTGGCCGCATTGGCCTCGGCTACATTCGCGACATAAAGCACCGGCTTGGAAGTTACCAATTGCAACCCAAGCAACAGTTTTTGCTTTTCGTCATCAAGCGTCGGGAGGATCGTCCGCACAGGTTTGCCTGCCTGTAACGCCGCGAGGGCTGGTTGCATGACGACCAACTGCTCTTGCGATTCTTTATCGCCACCCTTGGCTTTCTTCTCGGCGTTGGACAGGCGTTTTTCGAGGCTGTCGAGATCGGCAAGCATCAACTCGGTCTCGACCGTTTCAGCATCGCGGATCGGATCGACCGAGCCTTCGACATGGGTAATGTCGCCGTCCTCAAAACAGCGCAGCACATGAATGACGGCATCGACCTCGCGGATATGGGCGAGGAACTGGTTGCCAAGCCCTTCGCCTCGCGCCGCGCCGCGCACGAGGCCGGCAATGTCGACGAATTCCAATTGCGTCGGAATGATCTTGGCTGATCCTGCTATGGCCGCGAGTTTGCCGAGCCGCTCGTCCGGCACGCCGACGCGCCCGACGTTCGGTTCAATCGTGCAAAACGGATAATTAGCTGCTTGAGCTGCGGCGGTTGCCGTCAGCGCGTTGAACAAGGTCGATTTACCGACATTCGGCAATCCGACAATTCCGCAGTTGAATCCCATAGTTTATTCCTGTCACATCATGTTTTTATGAAAGCGTCGCTGTAGCCTGAGCGATGCGGTTGAGATAATCGGCGGTTTTGCCCTCTAACATCAGAGGGAAGTCATGTGCGATAGCATTCAGTATCGGTTCAACCCATTGATAATCTGCCTTGGCGAAATTGCCGAGGACATAGTTCAGGACAACATCGCCTTTAACCCCCGGGTGACCGATTCCAATGCGAATACGCCAATAATTCTGCCCGATATGCTGGTCAATGGATTTCAGACCATTATGCCCGCCAGAGCCGCCGCCCTGCTTGATTTTGACTTGCCCCGGCTCCAGATCGAGATCGTCGTGAATGACAATAATGTTCTCCGCCACGAGCTTATGAAAACGCGCCGCCTCGCCAACCGCTTCGCCCGACACGTTCATGTAGGTCATCGGCTTCAACAGCAGCAGCGAAGGCTCGCTACAGGAGGTTATCAAACCTTTGAATTTGGCTTTCCACGGCAGGCAGCGCAAATACGCCGCGAGAGCATCCGCCGCCATAAATCCGATATTATGACGCGTCGCTGCATACTCGTCGCCCGGATTGCCGAGGCCGACGATGAGGCGAAAAGACGTTGTCATGAGAAAAACGAAAAGGTCGGTCGGCACCCCACAGCTTGTTTTGGAATGCCGACCTCCAATTCCTACTTCTTGCCTTCGGGCTTCTTGGCATCAGCCGCTGGAGCAGCCTTGCCTGCTGCCGCTGCCGGAGCCGCGCCCTTGGCGCCTGCCGCCGCCGGGGCTGCCGCTGTGCCTTCAGCCGGAGCCGCTGCTTCAACCGGAGCCGCTGCTGCTGCCGCCGCCGCTTCAGCCGCTTCCTTGGCTTCTGAACGGATGGCTGACGGAACAGCGATTGTGGCGATCGTAAAGTCCTTCTCATGCGTCGTGAGCGTGACGCCTTCCGGAATTTTAAGAATGCTCAAATGCACGGCGTCGTTAATCTGCAATCCTTCAAGGCTGACTTCAAACTTCTCCGGAATTTTATCCGGAGCGCACAGCACCTGAATTTCATGATGCACAACGTTTAACGTGCCGCCACGCTTGATGCCCGGTGACTTGTCGCCGTTGATGAAGGACACAGGCACATCGACGCGCACGCGCGTGCTGGCCGAAACGCGCAGGAAATCAACGTGAATGGCGCGATCCGAAACCGGATCGAACTGCACGTCGCGCGGCAGGACGCGATACTTCTTGCCGCCGATCTCCAGATCGAACAGATGAGTGAAAAAGCCGGAACGTTCAAGCTGACGCGCCAGAACATTGGCTTCGAGATCAATCGACAAAGGCGATTGCTTATCGCCATAAATAACGCCGGGTACCCGGCCTTGACGACGAAGGACGCGAGCCGTCCCCTTGTTTGCCCGCTCTTCCGCCGCAAGTTGTGTGACTTGCGTCATGCTTCTTCTCCATAGTTCATGTTAGCCAGCCTCCAGGGGTGCTGGCATGGACGCTGCAATAGCGGATTTTAGAATAGATTCCAAGAAAAAGAATGCTTGCTATACGAATTTGGCGCTCGATTGTCCCTTAACCAAACAAACTCGAAACCGAGCGTTCCTGGCTAATGCGGACAACGGCTTCAGCCAGCAGCGGGCCGATGGGCAACAGCTTGATTTTGCTGGAGGCTTCAACGGCTGGCGTCGCGGCGATGGAGTCGGTGACGATCAACGCCTTCATCGGCGAGGCGTCGATGCGTTCGACGGCTTGACCGGAAAAGACGCCATGCGTGACGTAGGCGCTGACCGATTTGGCTCCGGCGTCCATCAAAGCAACTGCCGCGTTGCAAAGCGTTCCAGCACTATCGACAATGTCATCGACGAGCAGGCAATCATGCCCCTTGACATCACCGATGATGTTCATCACTTCGGACTCGCCCGCTTTTTCGCGACGTTTGTCGATGATCGCGAGGCTCCCCTCGACGCGCTTCGCCATCGCGCGTGCGCGCAACACGCCGCCGACATCGGGAGATACAATGGTTAAATTGTCCGGCAGCTTGCCCTGAACCGACATCGTGTCACGGATATGGCGGACAAAGACCGGCGCGACATAGAGATTATCGACCGGGATGTCAAAAAAGCCCTGAATTTGACCGGCATGCAAATCCAGTGTTAGCACGCGATTTGCGCCCGCTTGCGTAATAAGGTTGGCAACGAGTTTGGCGGTGATAGGCGTTCGGGGTCCTGTTTTGCGATCCTGTCGCGCGTAACCATAGTAGGGAATGACCGCCGTAATACGACGCGCTGAAGCGCGCCGCAGCGTATCAATCGTGATCAGCAGTTCCATCAAATTATCATTAACCGGATACGATGTCGGCTGGATAACGAAGGCATCTTCCCCGCGCACATTCTCCAGAATCTCGACAAAAATTTCCATGTCGGAGAACCGGCGAATGCTCGCTTTCGTCAACCCGACCCCAAGATTCTGGGCAATAGAGTCCGATAGTGGTTTGTTGCTGTTGCCTGCGATCAGTTTCATGTGCCGAGTCCCCGCAAACTGCGCTTTGAGAAACCATATTGAATTTCATATGCCTAAATATGCGCTTTCTATATCAGTCCGATAGTAGCGTGTAAATAAGGGAAAGCGATTAGCAGCGGGCCGGGCGAATATTCGATTCATGGTTAATGATAATCGATGTCAAAACAAGGCGGCTTGACGCAGATCATCAGTAACGGGCTTGACCATATCCTGCTCTGCGCGTATGAGTCGCGGCTTCACGTTCGGTCAATGCCGACGCTTGCAATCATTCGGGAAGAGACATGGCTACACATAAGTCAGCAGAGAAACGCGCACGGCAATCTATCAGCCGCAACAAGATTAACCGTATGCGTCGCACTCGCATTCATTCGAGTCTCAAGGATCTCGACGCCGTTATCGCTACAGGTGATCGTGACGCGGCGCTCAAGGCTCAACGCAAAGCCGAGTCCGTCATGGCGCGCAGCGCCGGGCGTGGAACATTGCATTGGAAAACAGCCGCGCGTCGCACGTCGCGTCTTGCCAAGCGCGTCAAGGCTATGAAGAAAACCTAACCCCTCAACTTTTACATGAAGAGTCTTCGCAAAGCGCATGCGATAACAGACTCTCCAAAAAAGAAATCCTGAAAATTTTGCCGCACTTTGAATTCCAGAGTGCGGCAATTTTTTTTTGCAAAAAACTTTTCAGAATTTTTTGTTCGCAGTTCAGTTTTTATTTTTTGAAATTGCGACGTGAAATTTCTTTTTTCTCTGTTCTCGCTTCGGCCTCTGGACAAATGCCGTCGCTCTGATCTAAGTTGCGTCCATCAACGAGACGTGATCCATTGAATGAAGGACTACAGGCCAATGCGTGTTATGTTTTTCCTTCCTCTGCTTCCTGTTCTTCTTCATAACGTTTCGTCCATCCTGATCTCGTCAAGTTCCTGACCACCAGCTTCGTTCTCGGACAACAAAGGGCACCCGCTTTTTGTTGTTAAGGTTTTTGTTGTTCTCGCGGCACGCCCAACGAGGATATTTAGGGAGAAGTAATGACTGTCCGATCCGCTGTAGAAAATGACCGCGAAATGTTCACCGGCTCGGCGACTTCGCCCGCGCTTTGGGACAAGATGCGGAAGGGTTTGCGCGATCATATTGGTGAGACGGCGTATCGTCGCTGGTTTGGCGTGGCGACGGCTGCGGTTATTTCGGACGGAAAATCTAACGTTTTGCGCATGACGTTGCCGACGCGCTTTATGCGCGATTGGGTTGAGGCTCATTACGGCGACACAGTGCGTACGCTGTGGCGTCATACGGTTGTCGAAGGACGCGTTGATTTCACGGTTCTGGCTCAGCTCGGAAAAAAGGGTTTGATGGAAGAGAGTTCTGCTGCTCCTTCACCAGCAACGCCGCAATCGAGTAATCGTGCGGGATCGTCCATGATGGGCGACAACGCGCTAGCTGCGCCGGTGATGGATGTGGTCAGCGATCTCGATCCGCGTTTTACCTTTGACAACTTCGTCGTCGGCAAGCCGAACGAGCTCGCCTACGCAGCCGCGCGGCGCGTCGCCGATACGGAAAACCCCACTTTCAATCCACTGTTTCTCTATGGCGGCGTCGGGCTTGGGAAGACGCATTTGATGCACGCGATCGCGTGGCATATCCGCCGCAACTATCCGAACCGCCGCGTCATCTATATGTCGGCGGAAAAGTTTATGTACCAGTTCGTGCGCGCCCTGCGCTACAAGGACACAGTATCGTTCAAGGACCAGTTCCGCTCGGTCGACGTGTTGATGATCGATGACGTGCAGTTCATCGGCGGCAAGGACACGACACAGGAAGAATTTTTTCATACCTTCAACGCGCTGGTCGACCGCAACCGGCAAGTCATCATCTCGGCCGACAAATCGCCGCAAGACCTCGACCGCGTCGAAGAGCGTCTACGCTCGCGCCTCGGCTGGGGATTGGTCGCCGATTTGCATCCGGTGACGTATGAATTGCGCCTCGGCATCCTGCATGCGAAGTCGGAAAAAATGGGATGCCCGGTGCAGGACAAGGTTCTGGAATTCCTCGCCCACAAGATTTCGTCGAACGTGCGCGAGCTGGAAGGCGCGTTGAACCGTATCGCGGCGCATTCCCAGTTGGTCGGTCGCGCGATTACGCTGGAGATGACGCAGGAAGTTCTAGCCGATCTTCTGCGTTCGACCGAACGCCGCATCACGATCGACGAAATTCAGAAGAAGGTCGCCGAACATTACAACATTCGTATTTCCGACATGCATTCGGCACGCCGCGCGCGTCAGGTCGCGCGTCCGCGTCAGGTCGCGATGTATCTCGCCAAGCAGCTCACGCCACGCAGTCTGCCGGAAATCGGGCGCAAATTCGGTGGCCGCGATCACACCACGGTGATCCACGCCGTGCGCAAGATCGAAGAGCTTTCGGCCTACGATCCGACCTTCAAGGAAGATGTCGAGCTTCTGCGCCGGTTGTTGCAGAACTAAACTGCCCCTCCGATTGTCTAAAATTCTATTGTTTGCAGCCACGATAAATACTTGCGTGGCCACAGCAAGCAACCTTGTGTCTTTTAACGAAAAAACCTGACTGGACGGCCTGTTTTTAAGGCTTATTTAAGCCTACCAATGCTAGGACATGATGGTGGCTATCGATAAATTTCGGTCAAATTAGTTGCAGGAAAAAGTGGTACTATGGGGGCGTGAAGAAGCGTTCCACCTTCTCCGGAAGCGAGGCGTGAATTATGGACGCGAAGACACTGAACGAAGGACAGATGATCAATCTGGTGCGCAACGCGCTCCTCGTCGCCGGTCACGAGATGGGCGAAGATGGCGATCACTGGCCAGTCATCAAATCGACCATTCATCAGATAATGAGGGATTGGGAAAACGTTCAGATCGAACGCAACACCGATGCCGAGATGAAAATCCATTTGTATCAGCAACTGGCAATCATGGAGCGCGGCTTGCCCGATTGTGCACCGGACGTTCAGGCTGACCTCGCACCGCGCTTAAAAGAATTGCGCGAAATTTATGACGCTTATTTTTCCGCAGTCGACGAGAAGGTCGAGGACTTTTCCGAGCAAGAGTCCCCTCTTTACGTTCAACGAGCAGAAGCGATAGTCACTGCATTGGGGGAGTAAAATGGCTAAGAATGATTTTCGTGCAATGCTTGATGCTGGGCTTCAAACAGTCGGACGGATCGGCAGTGAGGCTGCGAGTTATGCGCGGGGAACAGCCCCTAACATATTGTTTTCTGCCCTTGTGGTTTCAACGTTTCAGCAAGGCGCATGGAATCGTGCAACCCCTGACATGCAAAATGCCGCAGGGCAAACAACAGCAGTAATCGATGCCCGCAACGCTCCAGTGGTATCGCCGAAAAAAGCTCCGGTCGCACAGTTAACGGAACCTCAAACGGTTGTGAAGTCTGCTTTCCGACCGGGCGGTCCCGCGATGGTTTAACTCTTCTTGCACTTTCCGACAACTTCGGCTCGAATACCCTCTCCCCTTATTCGAGCCGAAGTTTTTTTGTGCCCCATCACCATCATCATCTGATCGCCAATATCCTTCATCTGATCGCGGGCGGGGGAATCGGGCTGGTTGCGGCGGCTCTGGCACAGCATATCGGCGCGCGCTCCGCCGACCGGATGCCGGGGGATAGCCGCGCGCCGGAATGTTTTTATTGTCTGCGGCCTCTGACGTGGCAGGATATTTCCCCGCTTTTTGGTTGGTTGTTGCGACCGGACACCCTCAATTTCCCCTGCCCATGCGGTTTGCGCAAAAACCAATGGACGCAACCAGCGGTTGAGATATTAGGGCTGCTCTTCGGCGTCATCGGCATGTATCTGGCGGATTGGGGATGGACGGCTGTCCCGCTTTGCATTGGCCTCGGCCTTTTACCGGCAATCGCCATGATCGATCTGCAATTTCGCATCATTCCCGATGGGCTAAATATGTTGCTGGGCGTTTTAGGGCTGTGGTGGCTTTACGCCAGCGGCGGTGATCGTCCTTCGGCATTGATCGTCGCCGGAAGTCTTCTGGCGGTCGGTTTATTCTTCGCTCTGGTCTACAGCCGTTGGCGGGGGAAAGAAATGCTGGGACTTGGCGATGTGAAATTTCTCGCCGCAGCCGGGCTTTGGCTCAGGCCGGATCTTGCGCCGTGGTTCTTGACCGTTGCGGGCGGGCTTGGCGTAGGGATCGGGTTTCTCTGGCGATATTTGGGAGGGGATAAAGAATTCCCCTTTGCTCCGGCGCTGTGTTTGTCGCTGGTGATATTTGTTTTGGTTGAGACGGCACAAATGCCATAGTTATTTCATGAGCTTTGCCCGATCCCTTATGACTGTGAGCGGGCTGACAATCGTCAGCCGCGTTGCCGGGTTTATCCGCGATACGCTGACCGCGACTCTTCTCGGCGCGGGGCCAGTCGCCGACGCGTTCTTTGTAGCGCAGCGCCTTCCCAACCTGTTCCGTAGCCTGTTCGCTGAGGGCGCGTTCGCGGCAGCGTTTGTCCCACTCTATACCACCGAACGCGAGCGGCACGGACAAGAAGCCGCGCAGCGTTTCGCCGGTCAGGCCTTGATGCTGTTGCTGGCCGCGCTGCTACCTTTTTCCGTTCTGATCATGTTGCTGATGCCGAAGGTCATGCTGATCTTGGCTCCGGGGTTTGAACATGACCCAGAGAAATACAATCTCGCGGTTACATTCAGCACGATCACCTTTCCTTATCTCGCATTGATCTCAGTCACGGCGTTGCAGACCGGCGTTCTCAATGCGCAGGGGAAATTCGGCCCCGGCGCGGCGGCTCCAATCGCGTTTAACATAGTCCTGATCGCGGCGTTGTTCGCCGCGCGGATTTTCGGGCTTCATGTCGGTTATACGCTTGCTTGGGCGGTAACGATCTCCGGCGTCGTGCAGATGGTCTGGCTGATGATCAGCTGCTATCGCGCGCGCGTTTCGATTCCCATCGTCAAACCCCATCTGGGCGAGGCCAGCAAGCGCCTGTTTCGCCGCATAGGTCCCGGTGCGGTCGGCGCAGGCGCGGCGCAAATCAATTTGCTGATCTCGACCATTCTCGCCTCGACACTGCCGACGGGCGCGGTGTCCTACCTGTTTTATGCGGATCGTTTGAACCAGTTGCCGCTTGGCGTCGTCGGCATAGCGGTCGCGACGACGTTGCTACCGTTGCTGGCGCGGCATGTCGAAGCCGGACGCGAGGATATTGCTCGTCATTACATGTGCCGCTCGATTGAATTTTGCCTGATCCTCGGTTTGCCCGCGACGATCGGCCTCGCGGTCGCGGCACAACCGATTATCGCCACGCTCTTCGAACACGGCGCATTCACGCATAACGATACGGTGGCGACAGCGGAAGCTTTGGCGGCTTATGCGCTTGGCATTCCGGGGTTTTTGCTGGTCAAGGTTTTCGCCGCCGGATTCTTTGCGCGCCATGACACGTCAACGCCGGTCAAGGTCGCCGTCGTCGCTATGGCGGTCAATGTGGTGGTCTCGGTTTTACTGCTGGGACCTTTGCAACATATCGGCATCGCGCTTGCCAACAGCATCGCAGTCTGGGTAAACGCGATCCTGCTGTCGGTGCGGCTGCGTCGCAAAATCGGCGTTATCGGCGACGATAAACTGCGCTCCAGTGCGCCGCGTATTATCCTCTGCGCCGTCGGCATGGGTCTAGCGACATGGGCGCTGGTGGGCGTCAGCGCAGTCTGGTTTGTTAGTCATCATTTTCTGGGCAACGTGATCTTACTCGGCGGTGTTATCGGCCTGTCGTCGCTAGTTTACGGGTTGTTGCTGCAATCAACCGGGGCGATGCGGTTAAAAGACTTGCTTGCTTTGATGCGCCGCGAAACTAAAATGCCTCAATCAATCAAGGAGTAACAATGTCCCGCATTCTTTCCGGTATGCAACCGACCGGCAATCTGCATCTTGGTAATTATCTCGGCGCGCTCAAGAACTGGGCGGGGATGCAGTACAGCCACGAATGTTTTTACTGCGTCGCCGATTTGCACGCGATCACCGTTCCGCAAGATCCGCAGAAATTGCGGCAGGCAGTGCGCGAGACGGCGGCGGCCTATATCGCCGCCGGCATCGACACGAAGAAAAGCACATTGTTCGCGCAAAGTGCTGTGCCTGCCCATGCCGAATTGATTTGGGTGCTGGCGACGTTTGCGCCGCTCGGCTGTCTCATTCTTATGACGCAGTTCAAGGACAAAACTGCCAAATCGCGCGATTTGGAGTTGCTCGGCCTCTATGCTTATCCGGTCCTGATGGCCGCAGATATTCTGATTTACAAGGCGACGCATGTGCCGGTCGGCGAAGACCAGAAACAGCATCTGGAATTGACGCGCGATGTCGCGGGCGCTTTCAATCGCCAGTACAGCGTCGAATATTTTCCCTTGCCGGAACCGGTGATCCTCGGCGAGGCGGCGCGGGTCATGTCGTTGCGCGACGGCACGAAGAAAATGAGCAAATCGGATGAGAGCGATTATTCGCGTATCAACCTGACGGACGATGCGGATGCCATCGCGTTGAAATTCCGCAAGGCTAGGACTGACGCCGCGCCTCTGCCGCACACACTAAAGGAACTCGAAACCCGTCCTGAGGCCGACAATCTAGTGACTATTTACGCCGCATTGGCGGATCAAGCGCGGAAAGACGTTTTGACGGCTCACTCCGGATCGCAATTCTCCGGCTTTAAGAAAGAACTGACCGACCTCGCCGTATCGAGACTCGCGCCGATCACCGAAAAGATGCGACACTTGCTACAAGACCCCACGGAGATCGACCGTATTCTTGTACGTGGTGCGGACACGGCCAATGCGCTGGCCGGACAACATATGCGCGAGATCAAGGATATCGTCGGTTTGTGGAGCGGCAAGTAGTACATTGGACAGGGCGTCATAATTATGCGCATTGAACGCAATCTGACGCTTGTTTGGCTCTTTACGATTTGCACCAACGCGCTGCCCTTGGTCTCGGTCATTCTCCCCTATTACAACGAGGTTATCGGGATCGGTTACCGCGAATTTCTTCTCAGCGAAGCCGGCTTCGCTGCAGCCATCGTCATATTTGATGTTCCAACAGGATGGATTTCGGACGTTTGGCGACGCAAGCATTCTTTGGCGCTCGGCGTCATCGTCAACCTGTTCGGCTGGAGTGGCCTTTTGATCGCCCACAATTTGTGGCAAGCGATCCTGTCGCAGGTCTTGCTCGGCGTCGGGTACAGCCTTCTGTCGGGAACGCATACGGCCTTGCTTTATGATTCTTTGCTGTCCGTCGCGCGCGCGAACGAATACCGCAAGAACGAGGGCAAACGTCTGGCCTTGTCCCTCTATGCCGTCGCCACCGCGAGCATAGCCGGAGGCTTTCTTTACGCGATTAATCCCCGACTTCCCATCTATGTGACGATTGTCGTCCAGTGCGTAGCCTTTGCTCTCGCCGCCGCGATGGATGAACCGGAGCGCCACAAAAGGAGCGGCGGGAAACATCCCGTTGCGGATATTATCGAAACGATGAAATACGCCTTGCATGGCCATGCGGAGGTTGGGTTCATCATCCTTTTCGCCGCCGTCATGTTTTGTTCCACAAAGTTGATAATGTGGTCGCAGCAGCCTTATTTTGTGCAACTCAATTTCCCGAAATCGGCGTTCGGTTTGCTCATGGCCGTCGGATATTGTCTTGGCGGCATATCAAGCCATTGGGCGCATCTTCTGGATGGCAAGATCAATATCTTTCGTGCGCTTATGTCAGCGTGGGCATTAGCCCTGCTGGTCTGCATCGGAGCTGGAGCGCATGTCGGGATTTTGGGTGTCGCTTTGCTGATGATCGGGGGCAGTTGCATCTATGGCGCGACCTCGCCACGAGTCAACGAAGCCATCAATCGCCTCGTCGGGTCAGACCGGCGAGCGACAATTCTTTCCACACAAAGTTTTATGGCAGCATTTCTCGCCATTCCTCTTGACGCCATAACCGGATGGGCGGCGGGTTACGGCGGCGTTCAAGCGTCACTGTTTATGATCGCGCTGTGGCTCTGTCTGGCCGGAGCTTGTCTAGCAGCATGGAAGCTGCGACGGAGGTAAGCTTTATCCGCGCTGTGAAATCTTCCCAATCGCCTGAACCGCAAGCCGGTCGACGCGTTCGTTTTCGGGATGGCCGTTATGTCCGCGCACCCAGATGAATTCAACCTGATGCGGCGCTTTAGCTTTCTGCAATCGTTGCCACAGGTCGGCGTTCTTGACCGGTTTTTTGTCCGCCGTTTTCCAGCCGCGTTTCTCCCATCCCGCGAGCCACTCCGTCACGCCTTTCTGCACATATTGGCTATCGGTATAAAGCTTGGCGTTGCAGGGTTTAGTAAGCGACTCCAACGCGGCGATCGCTCCCATCAATTCCATGCGGTTGTTGGTGGTCTGTGCCTCGCCGCCTGAAAGTTCTTTTTCCGCATCGCCATAGCGCAACAACGCCCCCCAGCCACCCGGCCCGGGATTACCGCTGCAAGCGCCATCGGTATAGATTTCAACGATTTTGTGAGCTGAGGCCATGGACACGGGAACGCATAGTAAAAGAAAAAAGCATCAGAAAACGACTTGTTTTCACGCTAGGGCAACGTTAACAGTAAACGAAATAGGACTATAGGAAAAGGAATATCCCTTGCGCATAGCTCTCATTGGCATGTCGAATATCCGCAAGACCATCTGGTCGAAACGCTTGGCCGACAAATACGGATGGACACGCGTCGATTGCGACGAGATCATTGAACAAAGGCTGGGCTCCGAACTGACCGCGCAAGGCTTTGTGGGGCTGAAAGGCATGGCGGCGTGGATGGGACAGCCCTATGAGACCCGCTATGCCGAGACCAGCCGTAAATATCTTGCACGCGAGCGATTAGTGATGCTGGGTACTCTTGATGCCCTGCGCACGGCGCCACCGGAAGAAGCCGTCATCATCGATACGACAGGCAGCGTCATTTACACGGGCGACGATGTGGGTGACGCACTGAGGCGACAGGTTCGGGTGGTGTGCCTCGATTCCTCGCCCGAACACGCGGCGATGCTCTTTGAACGCTACATCGCCGCACCCAAGCCGGTTATCTGGGGCGATTCCTTCAATCGCCGCGACGAGGAAACCCCCGACGAGGCGCTGAAACGCTGCTATCCCGAATTGCTAGAAACGCGAGCGCGGCGCTACCGGCAACTGGCACATACCGTCATTCCGTTCGAGCAACACATGAAACCGGATGCCGATCTCCTTGATTTAATAAGTCACGCTGAATGAGAATCCTGTTCATTACCGCCAACCGTCTCGGCGATGCCGTGCTTTCGACCGGCGTTCTGGCGTGGCTGGCGGAGCAACATCCCGAAGCGGAAATCACGATCGCTTGCGGTCCCTACGCAGCGGGATTGTTCCGCGCTGTTCCGGGGCTGCGGCAGTTGATCGTCCTTCACAAAAAAAGTTTCAGTCGGCATTGGATCGGCTTGTGGCATGCCTGCGTTGGCACGCGCTGGGATTTGATCGTCGACATGCGCAACAGCCTTGCCTCGCGGTTGCTTCGGACGCGCCGCCTTGCCTGCCGGGGGCGCAATACCGGAAAGCATAAAGTCATTGAGAACGGAGATGTTCTAGGCATTTCGCCACCTCCCGCACCGCGCATCTGGCTGGATACGGAGGCTGAAGCGTCAGCAACAAGAATTATAGGAAACGGCGGCGCTTTTCTCGCGCTCGGTCCTGCCGCGAACTGGCCGTGCAAACAATGGCCGGTCGAAAGATTTGCGGAATTGGCGTTGCGCCTGACGAAGGACGGCGGTTTTCTCGCCGGAGCTTCGGTCTTGGTCGTCGCCGATGAACGGGAACGGGCGCAGCTTGAACCGCTTTTGCGGGCTATTCCTGATGATCGGCGCATCGAGCTAATCGGACAGGATTTGCTGACCGTCGCAGCATGTTTGAAACAGGCAAGTCTTTTTGTCGGCAATGATTCCGGCCTGATGCATCTCGCCGCCGCCGTCGGCTCACCGACGCTCGGCCTGTTCGGCCCCGGCTATGAAGAGATTTATGGTCCTTGGGGAGAAAATTGCGCCTTTGTGCGCACGTCCGAAAGCCGCGAGGAGTTGTTGAGTCGACTGCCCTCCCTCAGCGCCCGCGAACCCAATCTGATGATGGGGCTAGCGGTGGATAGGGTTTATGAAGCAGCTTGCAACTTGCTGCTAAAAATCAAGCCCGCTGTTTAACGATTTCTTCCTGTCGGATAGCTCGATTCGGTTTTGTCGCCACCAAGGATGCCGCTGATAAAATCGCTAAGCCCTTTGGAAATTTGCTCGGTTACACCGTTTGACCAATCGCTACCCGGCGGGCCGGAAAGAAGACTGCGAGACGGCAACGCACCTTCGGCCTCTGCCATATAATCATGCCATAATTCCGCCGGCAAACTACCTCCGACGATTTTGCGCATGGGACTGTTGTCATCGTTGCCGAGCCACACGCCGGTCGTCAGATTGCCGGTGAAGCCAAGAAACCATGCGTCGCGGTAATCCGAGCTGGTTCCCGTCTTGCCTGCGACTGTCCGATCCCCGAGCGCGGCGCGTTTGCCGGTGCCGGAGCGCACGACTTCCTCCATCATGCCAACCAAGGTTTTAACGGCACTTTCGTCAACGGTCTGCGGCAAACGCACGTCCGGGTGGCGGTACAGAACCTGCCCTTGCCGATTGCGAATTTCCTTGATTCCGTAGGGCGCAATTGCTCGTCCTCCGGCGGCGATCGCAGCGTAGACGGAGGTCAGTTCCAGCGGCGTCACTTCGCTTGCGCCGAGAGCCAACGCCGGATCGCGTTCAAGCGGCGAAGTAACACCAAGGGCACGTGCGGTTTCGATCACATGTTCAGCCCCGGCACGCATAAAGACGCGCACCGCTACCGTATTGATTGACTCGGCCAAGGCTTCTCGCGCAGTGACGGGACCACGATATTTGCCGTCGAAATTCTCTGGCGCCCAGCCGCCGAGCCGGATCGGTTCATCCTGAATGACATCATCAGGCGATAAGCCTTGTTCAATAGCCGCCAGATAAACAATGGGCTTGAAGGCCGAACCGGGTTGCCGCATGGCCTGCGTAGCGCGGTTAAACTGGCTCTCTCTGTAATTTCGGCCTCCGACCATAGCTCGCACAGCGCCATCATAGGCAAGCGTGACCAGAGCTGCTTGTGAAACATCATGCCCATTTTGTTTGGCAAGGATATCATCAACATGACGCTCGGCCATGCGTTCCAAGTTCAAATTCAGCGTTGTCGTTACGATAATGTCCTGGGACGTATCCTGTACCAAAGGTTCGATTTGGTCAGCCACCCAGTCGGCAAAATAATGCCCGTCGCCGGCTGATCCCGGCTTGTGTGCAGGCGGGGCTATGCTCGATAAGGCGGCCTTCTTCTGATTTTCTGTAATATACCCGGCTTCAGTCATCGCTTGCAGCACCGTGGACGCGCGTTCCATAGCCAATGCCGGATCGCGTGACGGCGCAAAACGTGACGGGGCCTTCAGAAGCCCTGCAATAATAGCGGCTTCGCGCAAATCGAGATCGTGCGCCGATTTATCGAAATAGATATGCGCGGCAGCATCGACGCCATACGCGCCATTACCTAGATAAACGCGATTCAGATAGGCCGTCAAAATCTGGTCTTTGGTGTAATTATGCTCAAGCCAAAGCGCCAAAATCATTTCCTGTACCTTGCGCTTCGCGGTGCGTTCAGGCGACAGAAATAGATTTTTTGCCAGCTGTTGGGTCAGCGTCGAGCCCCCCTGAACGACATGATGCGCCGTTACATCGCGGAATGCAGCGCGCAGCAGACCTAAAATGTCGATGCCGAAATGGGAATAGAATCGCCGGTCTTCAATCGCCATGACGGCTTCGGGAACATATTTGGGAATCTCGGCCAGTGAAACATGCGCGCCGTAAAGGTCGCCATAACGGGCGAAAACCGTGCCGTCCTCGGTTTCAAGCGTGATCGAAGGGCGCTTTGGCGCTTGCGTGATCTGATGAATATCCGGCAAATCAAGCGCACACCAGCCGACAAAACATCCAACCAGAATGGCGCCCCAGATGAAAGCAAGCAGAGCAACCTTCGCCAGCCATTTGCCAAAACCGGGTTTTGGCTTGGATGGTTTTTTCGCGGAGGAACCGGAAGAACGGCGTTTTTTGGGCATGATTCTCAGAGGCAGGAAAAAGCGCGGTACGGCAACATCCCTACAATGGCAGAAAAAGGCTTGAAACGGAAACCCTGAAGAATGGCCTTCAGTTCACTTCCGGCTTCGATCAAGCCGCCTTGCTCTCAGCCAAACGCTTTTGCCCATCGGTGATCAGCTGACGTGCCTCGGCGGCGTCACCCCAACCCGCAATCTCGACCCATTTACCGTGTTCAAGATCTTTGTAATGTTGGAAGAAATGGGCAATCTGCTCGCACAAGATCGGCGGTAAATCCTTGTAGCAAGTCACGCCCGTGTAAAACGAATGGAGCTTGTCGGTCGGCACGGCGATGATCTTTTCGTCATGGCCACTTTCGTCCTTCATCTTGAGTACGCCTATAGGACGGCAGGCGACAATCGCACCGGAAATAACCGGAACCTGCGCAATCACCAAGGCGTCGCACGGATCGCCGTCGCTCGACAAGGTGTTCGGGATAAAGCCGTAATTCGCCGGGTAGTACATGGCGGTGTGAAGAAATCTGTCGACGACCAACGCCCCGGATTCCTTGTCAATTTCATACTTTACCGGATTTCCGCCCTGCGGAATTTCAATAACGACGTTAATTTCCTCGGGTGGGTTCTTGCCAGTCGATAATTTCTTCAAATCCATGATCATGCCTATTTGTTTCAAGAGCTAACATAATTGTCTGTATAAACAAATTGTCCAGCGAAAGCCAACTTTTTCCCCATTTATTGGGCTTCGGATTGTCGCCATACGATTCTTACTTTATGGTAAGTCGGAATTTGCGATTAGGATGCAATGTGAGCGATCCAGCACTCGATACCAAAGCATCGTTAACTTCGGATGCCGACCAAACGGCAGATGTCCAACCTGTTGTTGCCAGTCCTGTCAAATCCATTCGCAACGGCATCAATCGGGTTTTTTCCATTCTTGTTTTGGCGGGGTTGTTCACCGTCATGTCGGTTTTTGCCGTTCTCGTTGCGCCGGGACCCCTGAAGGAAAGCAGAAACATCATCATTCCGCGAGGAGCAAATGTTCACGAAATCGCCGGAATCCTTGATGGCAACAAAGCTATTTACCATCCTCTGCTGTTTCGTTTGGGTTCTAAATTGATTGCCTACGATACCTTGCATGCCGGCGAGTATCAGATCGATGCAAAGGATAGCATTGCCAATATAGTTCTCATGTTACATGCGGGACGTTCCATTGTTCATCGTGTCACCGTTGCCGAAGGCTTGACTTCTGCAGAGGTTGTCAAATTACTTAATGATGCGTCCGCCCTCAACGGCGATATAACCTCCATACCTCCAGAGGGGTCGCTTCTTCCGGAAACCTATCTTTACACTTATGGCGACAGTCGCGTCACGCTGATCGAACACATGCAAAAAGCAATGCGGGATATGGTGAATGGGCTGTGGACAACGCGCGATCCGTCAATCCCTATTACAAACTCTGCGCAAGCGGTCATTATGGCTTCGGTCGTCGAGAAAGAGACGGGAAAAACCCTCGAACGTCCGCGTATCGCCGGGGTTTTTTATAACCGGCTTCGCCAAAAGATGCGGCTGCAATCTGACCCGACGGTGATTTATGCGATTGTGAAGGCTAAAGGGCTACTGGACCATAATCTGAATCACGATGATTTGGCTTTTCCATCACCGATTAATACCTATGCCACGGAGGGATTGCCACCACAGCCCATTTGCAATCCGGGGCGGGCGGCGCTCGAAGCAGCGCTGCATCCCGAAACCAACGATTTCCTATATTTCGTAGCCGACGGCACTGGAGGACATGTTTTCTCCCGCACACTGACCGAACATAATCAAAATGTTACTCGCTGGAATAAAATTAAAAACAAGACACCATAACCAAAATAAAGCGTTTCTTAACGCCATACAAATCAGTGCTGAACGCGGGTTTTCGCAGTCTTAACCGGATTGAAAGATTCCTGTCGTAAAGTCAGCTACGGTTGAAGCCTGAATTTTCTTAATTTAATAATAATTCTCGGAGACACATCATGAAAGCATATGCGCGAAGTTTTATAATTGCGTCTGCGGCTATTTTCTTTCTCGCCCTTTTGCACGGTTCACCAGCCGCGGCTATGAACGATTCCGATCTGACCCAAACGGCACAGATGCGATTGGCCAGCCTTGGCTACTATGTCGGTCGCTATGATGGTATTATGGGACCGGTAACGCGCACCGCCATAGCGCATTTCCAGAAGAACAATGGGTTGCCCGTGACCGGTCAAATGACGGCGGACACCTATAATCTTCTGGAGCAAAAGGAATATATGGCTAGCTTTGCCGTATCTCATCATGACAGCATGAATGCTGTCGCTTGGCCTTCTGATGCGGATTCCGCGCTGGCTTGGGATAATCGTTGGCACAGCGTGTCGATGCAAACGCTGTCTTTGCGATATGGCAGTTTAAAAGTGGTCGAAAACGTGAGCGGTGGTTTGCGGCATTACACGGTCATGCTGAATGACCAGCCGGTAATTCTAGCCCAAAATCAGCCGGGACTGTTACGGGTTTCGCAAACGTTCCACTTGAACGGAGAGGATGCCGTCATGTTCACCGCTTACAACGGTGAAACTGATTGCGCCTACAGAAGCTATTTGCTGACCATACGTAACGACGGGACGCACGATGCGCCACGTCAAGTTAACAGCTGCTCAAATGCATATGAAGCGCATGTAACCGATGGTTTTCTCTATATAAGCTTCGTCAATAATTACATGGTGAACGGTTGGTCGACGTGGGATATATGGCGTTATAGAGATGGTTCTTTGATGCGTGTTTAAGTTAGCATTGTCGATGAAGAACCTGCCGGAGCTCGTCCGGCAGGTTCTTTATTTGTATATAGGGAACTTTGGCCTATTCTGGCAAGCCATAGCGTGATAGATAGATTATGCTTTTCCAGCTGGCGCTTGCTTGTTGTGTCCAGTTTACACAAGCGGAAGCTCAGCATGGATTCCATTTGCAGCGTCATCAAATTCCCGCTCAAGCGCGGCATGTTCTTCGGCGGAACCCTGATAACCACGAAAAACTTCGTTTTTCCATTGTGCCAGAGAGCCGCCAATAACTGTCAGCTCATCGCGCGCGCCGCAGCGAGCATATAGCGCGCCAAACTGACCCTGCTGGTAAGCGATCTTTTTTTCGAGATCAAGTGTTGGCGTTTTCATGCCAACGGCATAGGCAGGGGCTATGGAAATCATTAGCAAGATTGCGGCGAAAATATTTTTTACCATAATAGATACCCTCTAAAATTAATGCTTTGAAAACATAGCAACAGAAATAAGACGATGCCTAGGATTTTAATACTTTCAATGGGTCGGAGGCTCTTTTTTCGGAACTTTTTCTTCCCGGAAACGGCGCGCCCAATCTTTAATATTCGTTTGGCGTCCCCGCGCCACGGCGAGTGCTTTGCTGGGCACTTCCAAAGTGATGACGCTGCCTGCCCCCACAAAGGCGCCATCTCCCACCTTAACCGGCGCAACGAGCGCGGTATTAGAACCAATAAAAGCTTCAGACCCAATCTGGGTCAGATGTTTGCGGAAGCCGTCATAGTTGCAGGTGATCGTTCCGGCACCGATGTTGGCACGCGCACCGACTGTGGCATCGCCGATATAGGATAGATGGTTAATTTTTGCTCCTGAATCAACCTTGGCGTTCTTGAGTTCAACAAAATTGCCAATGTGAACGTGCGCTCCCACAACAGTGCCGGGACGCAGACGAGCAAACGGTCCTATCATCGCGCCGTTATCGATCCGAACCTGTTCCAAATGGCAAAAAGCGCGGATCTCCACCTTATCGCCGATTTCGACTCCGCGCCCGATAACGACATTCGGGCCAATCGTTACGTCACGACCAATTTTAGTGTCGGCGGAAAGGTAGACGGTCTCAGGATCGATCAAAGTTGCGCCGTTCAGCATCGCGTTTCCTCGCAAACGCTGTTGCATCAATTTCTCGGCTTTGGCGAGTTCACAGCGTGTGTTAATGCCAAGCACTTGATCGGGAGGAAACGGAACGACAACACAAGTTTTTCTCGCTTCGCCCGCGAGCGCAATGCAATCGGTTAGGTAATACTCACCTTTGGCGTTCACGGGGTTGATTTGGCCAAGTAACGTCCACAATGTTTTCGCTTCAAACAGCATGACCCCGCCGTTGCAAAGCCGGATGTCGCGCTGTTGAGAAGTTGCGTCGGCTGCTTCAACAATCGCGATGAGATTCTCTCTGGAATCGAGCACAAGACGTCCGTAGGGCGTCGGATCCTCCGGTGTAAATCCGGACACAACAATATCGGCTCCAGTTTCAGAACGTTTGAGTTGCAACCGGCGTAACGCTTCAGTTGTTACCAGCGGCGCATCACCGAACAGAACGATAATGTCACCATCAAAATCCTTCAAAGTTTCTTGCGCCGCTTTGGCGGCATCACCAGTGCCCAAAGGCTCGCTTTGCTTCACACAACGATGCGGTGCTACAGCTTTCTCGACCGCATCCATGCCGGGAGCGACGACAACCATAACATTCGCAGGATTCAAGGCGCCGCAGGCACTCACGACATGAGTGATCATTGGGCTGTTGGCGATGGGGTGCAGCACTTTCGGAATCTCCGAACGCATGCGCGTGCCACGTCCGGCGGCTAGAATGACGCAGGCCAAAGGCGGGAAGGTCGTTTCGATCTCGTTTGACATAAAAAAATTGTGCCACACTTATCAAAATCTGCCAACAGAGAGTCATAATAATTCAAGGAAAATATTTCCTGCTTTCTAGGTCATGGTTAGACGGCTAGGCTTGGGCTATTGTTTTTCAGCCATTGGAGCTAGAATTATGCCTATCTTGCAAGCTGCTATTTTTGATCTCGACGGCACGTTGCTGGATAGCGCGCCGGACATTCGCAATGCCTTGAACCTGACTCTAACATCACATCGTCGCCGACATGTGACGCTTGATGAAGTGAAAGCTATGGTCGGCGACGGGCTTCTGACGACACTCGAGCGGGCTTTTACGATAACAGGAGCACCTATTCCATCGGCTGAATCCTATATACATTTTCAGGAATTCATCGAGCATTATCGAGCGCAAAAACCGGACCCGGCGCAACTTTATCCGGATGCCATCGCGACGATGCAAAAATTCCTCAAAACAGGGGTCAAACTTGGAATATGCACGAATAAGCAAGAAGCTTCGACGCTACGGTTGCTTGATCAACTTAATGTGGCGCGTTATTTCAATTTTGTCGCTGGAGGAGATACGTTTCAGGTGCACAAACCCAATCCCGGCCACGTAACGGGTGTGCTTGAAAAACTGAACGTTTCCCCGATAAACGCCGTCATGATCGGAGACAGCCGGAACGATGCCTTGGCTGCGCGAGGAGCGGGCGTCGCGTGCCTGATCGTTAAGCATGGCTATGGAACCGATTTCAGCAATCTTGAAATCGACGGATTGATCGATGGTTTTGCCGATCTTGACGCAACCTTGGAACGGTTGGGATTCCGGCAAAGTTAGCCGTTCGTCTCCGGCTTCCAATTCGAAAGATGAATCATAACCAGACCCCAAACGCTGCCGCTTTCAAGCTTGATTGGGAGTTCCGGCAAATCGGGTCTTGGTTGCGCCAGCCAGATATGGAACGGCTCACGACCACGCTCGGTATCGCTTTTATACCAGAAACGGCTTTTGACCTTTTCTTTCCACTCACCGGCAACCAGATTAAAACTCGCGTCGCACGTACGCGCTGTTCCCTTAAACGCGCCATACTCCTCATCGTCAACATCCTCATAACCGACATCTATCCCCGTAATGTCAAACCGGATCTTGCCGTCAAAAACCGGCACGGTAACGTCGCAATTCTTGCTCACCATGACATGCGCCAGAAGTTGCAAAAGGGCGGTGATGGGATCAAGCGAACCTCGCCGTTGTTCGAACGTAATTTGTTGATGATCGGCATCATTCTGAGGTGGATCAAATTCAGACGTTACGTCACCATTTCTCTTGAAATGCAATTTTGCGGTTTTTACCTTTTTGCCCCAGATATCGTGGGTGGAATATTCGGTCGGGACAAAGCTGTCTTTGCGGATAATTCCGTTCGTCAGCAACTCGGCATCCCAAGGAAATAATTTGTACCAAAATCCCTGCGTATGCACGACAACCCGCGCCACATATTTACCGACTTGCTCCTGAAAATGAATATCTGCGGTAATGAAATGCATACCTCCAACGTACAGGTCATAGGTGGCAACAATCGGAGGAACGACGGGGATCAATTGTTCCGGTGCCGTCCGATGGTGTGCAACATTGTCCTTGGCCTCTACGGGAAAGTCGACAACCAGCAAGGCCAAAAGAAGCAGAATGAAACGTGCATACATTTTAATAACTCACGGAGCCTCGAGTGTGAGCGTAACATCATTGTTTGTGGAGCAAAAACGATAAATCTGGAAGCCGACAAATTATGATGGGGCTGCAGCAGCTAAGAGCTAACCGAGGGATTAGTATCAGCGGATGATCTATCAGCGCAAGGGCGGATAACCTCGAACTACCTCTATGAATTGATGAGATCGTCGAGTGAAAATTTTGGATATGCGCCCTGAGCTTATATTGATCCGTGCCTTCGTTTTCTAAATAAGCTATAATTACACATGCGCTCCCTCGCCACCCTCATCAAACTGCAAAAGACCTATGTCGATGAGCAACGCCTACAATTGGCAAAATTGCAGGAACAACTCGAACAAATTCAACAACGCATTGTTCAGCACGAAATTCTGATGGCGCGAGAGCAGGTCGCCGCACAGAAAAACGAAGAAGCGCGAGCGACATATGGCGCATTTCTGAGCGCCGCCGTGGCGAAAAGCCGCGCGTTGGAAAAAGAACGGCAAACGGCGGTTGCTGCGATAGAGGCTGCCCGCGCAAGACTGGCCGAGCTTTTCGAAGACCAGAAACGCTACGAAATCGCTGAAGAAGGGCGCCAACAAGCCGAAGCCGCCGAGGAACGCAAACGCGAACGGATCGCTTTTGATGAGGTGGGAAGCATCAGCTTCATTCGCAAGAACAAAAAATAAAGTTTCTTCCCGTCGCGCACCTTGATCGCTTACCGCCATTCGCGCCCATCGGCAAATCGTAAAATTTACCAGCTCATGCCAGAGGCAAGTTTAGGCGTCGTTTTATATATTTTGGCGAGGAGCTTGATGACCTCAAGCAACTGGTCACGCGGCAAAAGACGATCAGGAAAGCGCTTTGTCATCACGTCCCAGCAGTAGGTTGCGTGACCGGATTTGCCGAGGCAATTACCAAGATCCCAATACGCCTTATTGCTGTTTTTCAAAAAAGATAGGAATTCGGTCGAACTTGTCTTCAGTTTGAACATTTTATCGTACCCATCCTGATAATCTTGGAGAATGCCTTCGGTAAGTTTCCATTCTGCAGCTAACTGGGTTTTAATTAGCTCAAGCATGGATTTCATTTCTGTGCGTTCTGCAGCTGAGAGGGTTGCAAAAGGCATTTTCGTTTCTTTGATCCACGTCATAAGCTCAATCAGCATCGGCCTGATGCGTTGAAACTGATAGGAATAGAAATTAACACCTTTCCAAGCGGAAAAAATTTTCAACTCTTCGCCTTTCGGCAAACGAAAGGCGATGATCAAAGGTTGCAAAACATCAAGATCTCGCGCTTCCCAAATCTTTTCGATTAATTTGCGTGCGCGGTCGTTGGAGGACATGGCATCGGGAAAAGCGGCTTTAATCAAAGGCTCGAATTTTTGCAAAATATAAATTTCAATTTCCTGCCAGAATTCCTTACTGACCTCGAAATAGGCCTCATTCATGGAAATGCCTTCGTTACGAAACACGTCTTTCAATAAAAATGGGTCAAGCGAGGGCAAGCCGTCAAGAATCGACAAAATCCGAAAATCTTGATCAAGCGCGTCTTTGATTAACGCGCCTTCGCCAAAATTATCAATAAGGGAGCGTTCCAGATGCTTGTCATGGGCAAAAATTGTTCTTCCCCCTTCGTAAATATCGTTTTCATTGAAGGGAAAGTACAGCTTGGTGCCGATTGACGATCTTCCAGAGATCGAAGCTTCGTCGATTGTATCCTTGATCAGCACAAGATTATTTAACGGCTTATTGCGAAAGAAAGTCTCCGCCGCAGAATCTTTCGCAAGCAACCGCCGCGTCAGAACATTGCAGTTCAGAACACGCGGCGACCCGACATCAAGCATGGGTTTGAGATATTCGGAAGCCATGGAAACCACACAAAAAACAATCCAGAGCTAAACTTTATCAGGAACTGAGTTAACGAATATTCAAGATGTATTCAAAAATCGACATTATGGCACACAGGTTCAAACCCTATACCCTTGTTAAACAAGGGAAGCTGACTTAAGGTGTAATCATGGCAAACGAAATCTTAACTGAAAAAAGAGGCACATCGCTCATTGTCAGCTTTAATAGTCCCGATCATGGCAATGCCCTGACGTTGGACATGGCGAACCAGCTTTTCGCCGCTTTAAAACAGGTGACGATAAACTCTGGAATACGCGCCGTTTTGTTGCGTGGCCAAGGCGGCCATTTTATGGATGGGCTCAATCTCAACATTTATCGCACCGAATACAACTCGGCGGTAACATCAGCTAACCAACTGATTCAGCCTTATCATTCCTCAATCAGAGAAATCAATGCAATGGATAAACCCGTTCTTGCCGCTGTCGAAGGGCATGTTACAGGACCGGGAATGAGCTTCATGCTGGCGAGTGATTTGGTGCTTGCTGCACGCAATGCCACATTCAACCTTGGATTTACATCCTATGCCTTGTCGCCGGACGGGGGTGCCTCGCACTATTTGACACGGAAGATCGGAGCGGCTAAGGCGATGGAATTGTTGATGTTGAGCGAGACCTTCAGTGCCGAAGAAGCTGAAAAATGGGGACTTATCAACGGTATTGTAGAGCCTGATAAGTTGCATGACGAGTCCATCACATGGCTTGATCGTCTGGCGAGCGGACCAACCAAAGCCTTTGGTGCCGTAAAGAAGCTTGTTTCCAAAGCATTTGAGCAGGATCTTGTTACACATTTGGGGCTTGAACACACGTACTGGGGAGCCAGCACACGCAGCTTCGATTTTCGAGACGCCATCCGTGCAGGATTTGATCCAAAACGCATGAAATTTAACGGCGCGTAATTAATATAATGGCGGAGTCACTGTTTTCGTATTTGCGCTTTGTCCGCTCTCATCCTTTCTCGATCATGGCATTGAGCAACATCGTTGGCGATCTGTGCTATCTCGGTTTCGCCTTCGACGCCGCAGGTTTCGTCAGCATTCCTAAACTCGGCGGCGCTTTGTGCGCCATGCTGGCGCACATCCTACTGTTGGCCTATGGCGACGATTACGCGCATGCCGTCGCCTCTGAACCGGGGCGGCTTTCAGCTGTGTTCTTTTTGTTGCGTCGTTGGGCGCAAACCCTAACCGGCTTGCTGCCGAATTGGGCGCTGAAAGTCACACAAAACAAACCCGTCGGTCTGCCCTTCCTGATGTTGAGCATGAACGGCGTGGGCTTCGTGGTCGACAGTTTGTTGCGGCTTAACCGGCCTAACAATCTTGCGATGCTTGATCAGATTATTATGGGCGTGTTCATATCCCTCGGCACCGCCTTCTTCGCGGCTGCCGATTATGTTTCAAGCCAAAAACAAGCGGATTTCCTTACCAAGCTGGCACCCTCAACACTTGGGTGCGCTTCCGCCGCCAATATCGCACTGGCGGCACTGACCCTCAACCCGTTCATCATCCTTTCCACCCTTGTCTTCGCTTTATCCAATCTTGCCGGATTTTTCACCCGCTTGAATAAGGCAAAAGACCGCCCCCATGCGACGGCATGATTTTGCCTTTTTCGCATCCCTCTTGAACCCTTGCTTTAACTTCGCTAAGACCCTCTACTTGGATAGAAAATGAGCGCTATGAACACGGTCAACACCTCCTCCGTTATTTCCACCGATGCCACGATCATTGGCGCAGGTCCTGTCGGCCTGTTCTCCGTCTTTGAACTCGGCTTGAATGACATTAAGTGTCATTTGATCGACATCCTCGACCGTCCCGGCGGACAGTGCGCCGAACTTTATCCGGAAAAGCCCATTTACGATATTCCGGCCATACCGGTCTGCACCGGAACGGAACTCACCGAGCGGTTGCTGGAGCAGATCAAGCCGTTCAACCCCACTTTCCATTTCGGCCAGATGGCTGACAGTCTCGCCAAAACGCCGGAAGGCAAATGGCGACTGACCACCGACACCGGCACGGTGATCGAATCCAAAATTGTCGTCATCGCTGCGGGCGGCGGCAGCTTCGTGCCGAAGCGCCCGCCGATCAAGGGTATCGAAACCTTCGAAGGCCAATCGGTTTTCTACGCCGTGCGCAAGATGGAACAATTTCGCAGCAAAACCCTCGTGGTTGCGGGCGGAGGCGACTCGGCGCTTGATTGGGCACTAAATCTGCAGCCGATCGCCAAGCGTGTTACGCTCGTGCATCGCCGCGACGAATTTCGCGCCGCGCCGGATTCCGTCAGCAAAATGCGCGCGCTCGTCGCCGAAGGTAAAATGGATTTGAAGATCGCCAATCTGACTTCGCTTAACGGCGTGGACGGACAGATCACGAGCGTCAATCTGCAGGAGGAAGGCAAAGACGCTAACGCCCTTCCCTGCGATAATCTGCTGGCTTTCTACGGATTGACGATGAAGCTCGGCCCGGTAGCAAATTTCGGTATCAACCTCAATGAGAACGTGATTCCGGTGAACACTGCTGATTTCGAAACCAGCGAGCCCGGCATCTTTGCCATCGGCGATATCAACACCTACCCAGGCAAGATGAAGCTGATTCTGTCCGGCTTCCACGAAAGCGCATTAATGGCCAAGAAGGCCTTTGCCTATATCCACCCCGACCGGCGTTATCGCTTCCAATACACGACATCCAGCAGCGATCTGCAGGGCAAGCTTGGCGTCACCGGAGACGCCACCTGAAACCACGACCACGAACCCTAACGAGTGAAACAATGCATATTTTCTGTACCGACATGGAAGGCAAGGAACACAAGCTTCAGGCGACCGAGGAATGGAGCGTGATGGAGATCATCCGCGAAGGCGGCATCCCCATTCTGGCGCAATGCGGCGGTTCCTGCGCTTGCGCAACATGCCACGTCTACGTTGATCCGGCATGGAAAGACAAGTTGCCCGAACCTAATGAAGAAGAAATCGGCATGCTTGACGGTGCTTTTGAGGTCAATGAAAATTCACGCTTGGCTTGTCAGATGATTTTCAATGAAAAGCTCAACGGGCTTAAAATCAAATTGGCTCCCGGATCCGTGTGAGGCACCTGATGGACGAGCTTGCTAACCGTGAAAAGGCGTTCGAAAAGAAATTTGAGCTTGATGAAGAACAAAAATTCAAGACATCCAGTCGTGCAGCGCGGTTGTTCGGCCTTTGGGTGGCAGAACAAATGGGGCTAAAAGGCAGCGAAGCCGAAGCTTATGCCCGCAATGTCGTCGTTCCTATCACGGTGCAGTCTGGACACGAACATATGGTTACAAAAGTTGAACAGGATTTGCGGGACAAGGGTGTAAGCTTGGAGCGGCGTAATCTTGAGAAGGAATTCGACCAACATCGCACGAGGGCGCAATCACAGATCGCTGAACACATGAACAACTAGCACCAGCATTGGAACAATGAATGCCCCAGACCCATACCACAAAAGTTCTTATCATCGGCGCGGGGCCAGCCGGATACACAGCGGGTATATATGCGGCACGCGCAAGCTTGAGCCCCATTCTCGTGCAAGGAATGCAACCCGGCGGCCAACTGACCATTACAACCGATGTCGAAAATTATCCCGGCTTCGCTGAGACTATTCAGGGTCCGTGGTTGATGGAGCAAATGCTGGCGCAAGCGACCAATGTTGGAACAGACGTCGTTTTTGATACGATCAGCGAGGTTGACTTCAACCGCCCCCCCTTTGTCTGCAAGGCGGATTCCGGAGACACCTTCATTGCAGACACCGTCATCATCGCAACAGGAGCTCAAGCACGCTGGCTTGGACTTGAAAGCGAAAAAAAATTTCAAGGATTCGGCGTTTCGGGTTGCGCCACTTGTGATGGTTTCTTTTTTCGTGGCAAAGACGTTTGTGTTATTGGCGGCGGCAATACGGCACTGGAAGAAGCGCTCTATCTCACAAATCATGCATCTAAAGTCATACTTATCCATCGTCGCAACGCTTTTCGTGGCGAGAAAATTTTACAGGAGCGTGTTGCGAAACATCCCAAAATTTCGATCATATGGGACAGCGTAGTTGAGGAAATTCGGGGCACTGAAACGCCAACCTTGGCTGTCACAGGCGCTCGGCTTCGCAACCTCAAAACCGGGGACGAACAGGTTATCTCCGCGCAGGGGATTTTCATCGCTATTGGGCATCATCCGGCAACGGCGATCTTCAAAGGCAAGGTCGTCTTGGATGAATCTGGCTATATACTGACCAAGCCAGATTCGACTGCGACCAGCGTGCCGGGCGTTTTTGCGGCCGGGGACGTGAAAGATAGGGTTTTTCGTCAAGCCGTAACGGCGGCAGGCATGGGGTGCATGGCTGCTCTGGAAGCTGAAAAGTGGCTGGCGGCGCAAGAAGATCGGTCCCAGCCTCTAGCTGTTAACGGGTAAGAGACATGTCCTACGTTGCCAAAATATTACTCCCGGGCGAACAGGTTCTAGGCGTTGCAGTTCTGCACTGGATCATGTACCTGCGCGGCTTGGCTATCACCGGCGTTGGGGGGCTTCTCGGCTTCTTCAGCCGTGATCTGACCGAATTATTGTTTGGCACTCAAATCGCTGATGATTACGCTCGCGCCGTAACGATCACGGCTACGGTCGTCGTAGCCTATGGCGTTATCATGCTGATCGGAGCTTTTGTCCGTCAGCTATCAACGGAGATTGTTGTTACCGATCAACGTCTGATCGCCAAATACGGCGTCATTGCCCGTACCACCTATGAAATCATGGCCAATCGCATAACCGGCGCGAACTTTGACCAGACTGTCATGGGACGTCTCCTGAATTATGGCACAATCTGGGTTCACGGTGCAGGCGGCGAGGTTTCCCCCATCCACAACGTATCTGAACCGCAGGTTTTCTACCGGGCGCTCATCGGTGTTCTCGAGCGTTTTCAGCCGCATCGTTAATGCAATCTTCCGAAAATCTTGCTTGTCCCTCGTGTGACAGGCTTATATGCTTACCGTCTGTCGGCGAAGTTGGGCCTGTAGTTCAGCGGTTAGAACGCACCGCTCATAACGGTGTTGTCGCAGGTTCGAATCCTGCCGGGCCCACCATTCTGGCATGAAACTGGGCATTTGGTGTTGCCCGTTGATATGCCCTTAGCCGGCACCAAGAATCTTCGTCAACCGTGCATAACCCGAGGCCAGATCCGCGCGCTCTTCCTTGCCTTGCCGCATAAACTCCTCAAGCGGAGTATAAAAATTCATCGCTTCGTCGACTTCCTTGTTGCTGCCCTTGCGGTAAGCGCCAAGACGGATCATCTCGGCCATGTTTTCATAGGCGGCAAGATGACGCCTCGCCTGATTGACAATAACGTTTTCGGCGTCGTTGTTACAGGCTGGCATGGTACGCGAAATGCTGCGCAGAACATTGACCGCCGGATAGCGTCCCCGCTCGGCAATCGACCGATCCAGTACAATGTGACCGTCGAGAATACCGCGCGTCGCATCGGCAATCGGCTCGTTATGATCATCACCATCCACCAGAACCGTGAATAGGCCAGTAATGCTGCCACTTCCCGTAACACCAGGTCCCGCACGTTCTAGCAATTTGGGCAATTCGGCAAAGGTGGTGGGCGGATAACCCTTGGTCGTCGGCGGCTCACCTGCCGCAAGGCCGATCTCGCGCTGCGACATGGCGAAACGCGTCACGCTGTCCATCAGGCACAGCACATTCTTGCCCTGATCGCGGAAATACTCGGCGACGGCGAGCGTCATATACGCCGCCTGCCGCCGCATCAACGGCGCTTCGTCCGAGGTCGCCACAACCACCACGCTGCGAGCCAACCCTTCTGGGCCAAGATCGTCGTGGATAAATTCCTGCACCTCGCGTCCACGTTCGCCGATCAAGCCGATGACCGAAACATCCGCCGAAGTATAACGTGCAATCATCGACATCAGCACCGACTTGCCAACGCCAGATCCAGCAAAAATGCCCATGCGCTGCCCCTGACAACAGGTCAGGAAAGTGTTCAGGGCGCGAACGCCAAGATCGAGTTTCCCTTCAACCCGGTTGCGCTTGTGCGCGGGTGGTGGCGGGCTGCGAATTGCCTGCGGAATGGTTCCGAGGGGTAAAATCCCACGGCTATCGATCGGTTCGCCTAGAGCATTAATCACTCGGCCAAGCCACGCTACTGTCGGTGAGACTATCGGTTGGGATTCGGCAACATCAACCTTACACCCCAACCCCACCCCCTCCAACGGCGCAAAAGGCAAGAGCAAGGCTTTGCCATCGCGAAAGCCGACCACCTCGCACAAAACCTGCCGATCACCGCGCGCCGTAACATGGCAACGCCCCCCAACAGAGAGATGTCGCTCAATGCCAGCGACCTCGATCAGCAACCCTTGCACGCCCGTCACGCGCCCATAAACCCGGACAGCGGGTATTTGGTCGATACGATTAACAAGTTGATCAATATCGGGCATAAACTGAAGATCGGTGGTAAGGGTTGAACTCTGGAAACGACTCTAACAAATTTTTTGCCCTGTGTCCTAACTCATCGTGAACGTGTTAGCCTTGTTCCTCCGTTTAATCCGAATCCCAGCCACCCCCATGTCTGAAAAAAAATTTGAAATTCTTCAGCGCGAGACGCTCTTTCAGGGGTATTTCCGCGTTGATCGCTATGATGTCCGTCACGAAAAATTCGATGGCAGTTGGAGCGATCCTTTTTCCCGCGAAGTTTTTGAGCGTGGCCGTGGCGTCGCAGGAGTTCTACTTTTCGACCCCCAGCATGACAAAGTCGTCCTAGTCGAACAATTCCGTGCCGGAACGCTGTCACGGGGCGATAACAATCCATGGTTGATCGAAATGGTTCTCGGCATGATCGATACGGGTGAATCGCCGGAACAGGCCGCTCGGCGCGAAGCTCTGGAAGAGGCAGGTTGTACCGTTATCGAACTTCAGCCGATTGCCACATGTTACTCAAGCCCCGGCGGCACATCGGAACATATCCACCTATTCGTAGGACGCGCTTCGGCACCTAAAGACGGGGAAATTTTTGGCATAGCCAACGAACATGAAGACATCCGAGTCCATGTATTGGATGCAACCCGCGCCATCGGTCTGCTATACGCCAACAAGATACGCGATGCCCAAACGCTGATCGCCCTGCAATGGTTTGCCATGCATCACACCGAGCTGCGCAGTCGTTGGCTTGTCAGCGACGTTGGCACACCAATTATTTAGGCACGACTTGCAGAACGGCGTTTCCACAAATGAGCCTTGGGGTGTGATTTCCCATTTCGGCAATTTCGCATCTCAGCAAGGCAAGTCCCATGTCGCCACAATGACTGCGCATATCGCCAACCTCCTCACCATCCAGCATGATAGGGGCTCCAGTCTCAGGCGGTGCGCCAGAAATTATCACGGGATAAAGCCGTTTTTTAACGAGTCCTCGATGACACATACGCGCCGTTAGTTCTTGTCCGACATAGCACCCCTTCGTCCAACTGATACCATTCAGCAGATCGAAATTGCCCTCCGGCAAGTTCGATTTCCCAATTTCCATATCACGGCTGCCATCGGGCGCTCCCAAGCCGATGCGTAGCCGGTCATAATCTCCGAAATGACTGTCTTCCGAACAATTGGATAAAGACCCTTTCCGAAGCAACAATCGCCAACCCAGCTTGGAATGCCGTGGGTCAACCGCCGCAGCAACAATCGAATCCGATGCAATAAAAAATCTATCTTCGTCTCCCCATGCGGCGCATACGTCAAAATCACCGGCAGAATTTACCAGCGCAATCTTGGCGCGTAATTTGTATGAGGAAAGCCTTTTCAACAAATCCTCAGCCCGGGCCGTCTCACAATCGATTAGGAATGCGTCATCGACCTCATGAACGAACATATCATGCAAGAATTTTCCTTGCGGCGTAAGCAAAGCGGCATAAATGGGTTTAGAGGGCGCGCAAATATTAATATCGTTGCTAATCAATCCCTGCAAAAATGATCGCCGGTCTTCGCCGGAAAGGCGAATCACGCTACGCTGCAACAAATGGCAAAAGTTCGCGCGTTCCATATTTTGATTGTGACGCAGCCAAAGGATGCTTCTTACCACCCCATGATTTTCAGTGGTGCTAACGAATCGTTCACAAGTTATTGATTCAAAGGCTTCTTTCAATTTTTGAAGGAGGCGTTGGTGGGAACGGTTGAGCATTTGGCGAAG
>CAIQVS010000306.1 GCA_903875345.1 uncultured Pseudomonadota bacterium
CCACGGGCTCGATCGCCCCAGGGCAGGTCGGGCTCCTCTCCGCACCCGAGCGGGCTATCTTACCCGCCCGGGTGTCCGTAGAGATACAAGGGCAGGGCTGTAGCGCGTACCATGCTGCCGGAGTCGGAAGCTGCGAGTGACGTGTCGCTAGTGTTTCCTTAAGACTCAGGATGTAATGCTACCACCGCATATGAGGCTGGGGGCACGAGTGGTTAAGCGTGGTTCATCAAACGCACCAATTGTGCCGAAACTTGCCTCCCCCTGATACAATTTGCCGTGTCTCCAAAGAAAGGAGAACACCTGAAAGCCTATCTCGGAATGAAAGTGGAATACCATCATGGCTAAGTGGGCGAGGAATTTGCGCCACTCGTTGGCATCGCCGACGTCATGGAGATGAGAAAGAACGAGTAACTCGTCCCTATCGAGGGCAGCGCGCTCACTCAGTGCCGGCTGGCGCGTTATATCGAGGGGGTAGAGTTCACTTGATTCTATCACGACAGGCATCCATGGAGCACGCGCTCTATTTCGTAACGCTAACATAAAACAGAGAGCGAGAATAATGGTTAAAACGCAAGATAACCACCATAACAAAAAACACGATATAACACGCTTGCAGCAGGCGATTTCAGATCATCAGGCAGGCCGCTTGAAAGACGCCAAAGAAAAATACAATAAAATAATCGCGTCTGACTCAAAAAATAAAATAGCTATTAATAACCTTGGGCTTATTTTAAAATATGAAGGAGAGGTTGATGCCGCCATTGCTTTATTCGAGCGGGCTGCGGCACTCGATTCGCATTACGCTGACCCGCTCATGAATCTCGGAAATATTTATACTTCATGGGGAAAATTCGACTTGGCATTGGGGTGTTTCGAAAAAGCACGTCAAGCAAATCCAGGCCACGCTCCCATCTACATCAATCTTGCGATCCTGTTCGAGTCACGCGGCAAGCTTGACAACGCGATCGAGTGCGCTCGCGAGTGTCTTCGGATCAATCCCAACCTGCCCGAAGGGCATCTAAATCTCGGCAACGCGCTGCAACGCTCGAACCGGTTGGACGAAGCAATTGCCAGCTACGACCGGGCGATCGCGCTCAGACCGGACTGGGCGATCGCTTATGAAAATCTGGGAGCGGCGCTGAAGGCCAATGGCAACCTGGCGCGCTCCTTGGTAACCTTGGAAAAGGCGCTGCGCCTTCAGCCTGATAGCACCGTAGCCTTGCTGCACATGGGCATCCTTATGATCGCGCTGCAACGGATCGAGGAGGCCGTTGCGTTCTACGAGCGCATCCTGGTGCTACAACCGGGGAATATACACGCAAAAAACAATCTTCTACTGGACCTTAATTATTTGGACTCTATTTTGCCCGAAGCGTTGGCGCGACGAAGCTGCGACATCGGAGCCGGGATCGAGCGGGAGGCTTTCGCCGAATGCCCGCAGCACGACAACCAACCGGATGCCTGTAAGCGGTTGCGTGTAGGCTACGTGTCGCCGGATTTTCGCCGGCACGCGGTCCCCTATTTCCTTGAGCCCCTCCTGCAGGCGCATAATCGCTTGGAGGTGGAGATCTTTTGCTATGCCGAAGTCAGTGCCCCTGACGTAAAGACTGCCCGGCTCCAATCCCTCGCGGACCACTGGCGATGGACGGTAGGGGTCAGCGACGACGATGTGGCAGCGCAAATCCGGGCCGACGAAATCGACATTCTCATCGATCTCGCAGGGCACTCGGCCCACAACCGGTTGCCAGTCTTTGCCAGGCGGCCTGCACCGGTTCAGGCCACCTGGCTAGGTTACCCGAACACCACCGGCCTGACCAGCATCGACTACCGCTTGGTTGATGCCATCACCGATCCGGAGGGCCCCGCCGACGCGCTTGCCAGTGAAAAATTGGTCCGGATTGATGGCGGCTTCCTCTGCTATCAGCCGCCGGACGGCGTACCGGAACCGGCCGCTGCTCCGGTTTTGGAAAACGGATTTATTACGTTTGGATCATTTAATAACCTCGCCAAGCTTTCCAACACGACTTTGCAGGTGTGGGGACGGCTGCTGGCTGTGGTCCCGACGGCGCGGCTGCTGCTCAAAAGCATGCACTTCCGGGATGAGGACAGCAGAACCCAGATGCTGGCACGGCTGAGCAAGCATGGCATCGCCCCCGAACGGGTGGTTTTGCTTGGCAGCAGCGACACGGAAGCGGAACAAATGGCGGCGTATCACCAGGTCGACATCGCTCTCGATACGTTCCCCTATAACGGTACCACCACGACATGCGAGACATTGTGGATGGGTGTCCCGGTCGTCGCTTTGCTCGGCGACAGCCATCGTGCCCGCGTGAGTGCGAGCCTGCTGACCCGTGTCGGCTGTACCGACCTGATCGCAAGCGATCACGATGACTATGTGCGGATTGCGGCTGAACTTGCCGCCGATCCCGTGCGCCTGCAAACATTGCATGAGCAACTGCGCCCCCGCATGGCGTCGTCAAGCCTCTGCGACGCGCCCAGCTTCGCGCGGAATATGGAAACCGCCTATCGTCGCATCTGGCAATGTTGGTGCGCGGGCCGTACCCCGGTGGCAGAAGACAAGACCAGCAACCGCGACGAGTTCCTCCTTCGCGTTGCGGACGGAACCCTCCTGGCGGTGCCACCGTCACTCAATTCTTACACGACCTACATCCTTCTTGAACAGGAAAGGTGGTTCGAAAAAGAGGCAGATTTCGTGTTTCGCTGGCTTCGTCCTGGCATGACGGCAATCGACATCGGTGCTAATCTCGGCATCTACAGCCTACCGATGGCGCGCGCTGTCGGATCGGAAGGACAGGTCTTTTCCTACGAACCGACTGAGGACACTTTTGCGCTTCTGACTTACAACCGCAACATCAACCAAGCAAATAATCTCGTTGTTGTTCAGGCAGCACTGTCTGATCGGACTGGTATTGGCTGCCTTGCCCACGGCAGTTCCAGCGAACTAAATAGATTGTGCGACGACAACGCTGGCGAGCGCGTCAGGATCACCTGTCTCGATGACGAGGACAGGGAGCGGCAGTGGCGTTCCCCTGATTTCATCAAGATCGATGCTGAAGGTCACGAAACCGCCATCCTGCGCGGCGGGGCGGAATTTTTTATGCGACACTCTCCTCTGGTGATGTTCGAAATCAACAAAGGTCAAACTGATTACACGTCACCGCAACACAGTCTGAAGGCGCTCGGTTACGGTCTCTACCGTCTGTTGGCGGGAGCACCTGTGCTGGTGCCTCACACGGGCGACATTTTGGACGCCTATGAGTTGAACCTGTTCGCAGCCAAGCCGGACCGGGCTGCGACGATGGCCCAGGAAGGCTGGCTCGTCGAGGCTCTACCTGAGTGGAAACCGGACAGTCACGCGGGCCAAGATGCGCTCAAGCCGTTACGGCAACTTCCGTGTATGTTGGCCTTTAAAGAGTTGCTTAGCGAAGACCTAAAAATAAATAGCAGTTATCTGGAATGTTTGGCAGCTTTCGCAACGTGGCGTTTGCCCGACATGCCGGTACCGATCCGCTGCGCTGCGCTCGATTTTGCATGGCGTGGTCTGCTTTTACTAAACGAGCAACCGACCACTTTCGCACGCCTATTGACCCTTGCGCGTGTTGCATCAGAGGCGGGTCAACGCGAAGTGTCCGTGCGGGCGTTGCGCCACTTTCTCGAAGCGATTAAGAATTCCACATTGCTTATGACCGAGCCGTTCTGGCCGGCTTCGGCCCGTTTTGACACTATGATGCCTGATGGGAATATCCGGGATTGGATTGTCGGTTCTGCTGTTGAACAACTCGAAGTTAGCCACCATTATTCGTCACTATATGCCGGGACAACGCCCGATTTGGAATGGCTATGTACGCAAAGTCTCGCCTCAAAGGAGATGGAACGCCGGCGGATTTTGGTCAAAGCCCGTGCCGGGCAGCAGACGGAGGTTCCGCCGCGGCTGTGCGTGGTGTCTGCCGACCATGTCAACGCCGCAGTCTGGCAGACATGGGGCGTTCTGAATACGTTGGCGGGTAGCGCCTCGCGTCATTTAAAGTGACGGGTCGGCCTTGGTTTGATGCCGGTTGCGGTGCCCTGGCTCCAACTGAGGCCAGAACAAAACCGACGGAAATAGCCTCGCAATATAACAAAAAGAGAACGAACGCCTGCAGGAAAAACCACCGCTTCCTGATTACAGTCTTCGTTGCTTATGCGCGCACTGCGCGTTACAATGTCCCCGCAACAACCACCATTGACTCTTGGAAATGCAATGAACAAGCAGCCTGGGCATTCCGTTTTCGGTGTGCCAATCCTTGCGCCGAACGAAGTTAAGGCCCGCGCAGAAGATTATCTCGGTCGGTTCCGCGAGATCATCTGCGACCCGCTAAACTTGCTGATCAAGCGCCACTCGCGTGCTGGCATGGTTAGGGACGGCTTGGTCTGTCTGCACAACGGCAACCTAGTTCCTTCCAACGGACCGCTCGCTTATTATGGTGACTTTAGCCAAATCCTGATTATCAACCGTGGCGTACATGAACCGCTCGAAGAATTCGTTTTTCAGGAATTACTGAAGTTAATTCCATCTACGCCAACCATGCTGGAGCTTGGAGCCTATTGGGCACATTATTCCATGTGGTTGAAGCGCCGTTTCCCAAACGCCGTTACATTCATGGTCGAGCCAGACGCTACGGCTATCGGTGTCGGACGTGTCAACTTTGAGCGAAACGGCTTCACTGGCACTTTTATCCAAGACTTCGTGGGAGCCGGCCATTTCAATGTCGACACTTTCATGCGTGATCGAGGCATAAAACTTGATATCCTGCATGTAGATATCCAGGGATTTGAGGTGCAGATGCTCCAAGGTGCCACAGAAACCCTGAAAAGCGAAAGCGTGGACTACGTCTTTATCTCTACCCATAGCCAAGATCTCCACGATACGGTGATCGCCAAGCTCAAAGAATTGAGCCTGCGCGTTGAGGTGTCGTCACGTTTTGATATCGGCACTACGTCATTTGACGGGTTTATCTTTGCTTCGCGCGCAACGCTGTCACCGGTTTTTCCCGAGTTCAAACCGATCGACCTCTGCGACATTCTTAACGCCGGCCCGGATGAATACATCTCGTTCTTACAGAAGACCTATGCCGGCTGCCGTCACTGAGTTCGGCTTCCCGGTGTCCGTTTCTTAAGCTTACTGTTTCAGCGGAGCGCCGGGGGGCGGAGATTTCGAGTTTTCAAGCGGCGTGCGAATTCCAGCGGGTCCGGCTCAGGGTAAGCGCCTGCCGATGACCGTGATTTTGAGGAAATAGAAAGATATGTTGATTTAATTCTTAGTAATAAAAAAGATTGAGTTTTAAAAATAGTTTGAAAAACTATAAAAGATGGGA
>CAIQVS010000307.1 GCA_903875345.1 uncultured Pseudomonadota bacterium
CGCGGTGCCTGCGGAAAGCGTTTGCATTTCCTTGGCGCGGGCAATCTGCGCGTCCAGATCCGTGACGGCGCGTTTTTTGGTTTCGTAGTCAGCTTGCTCGGCCTCGGTGAGCGAAGGCTTTTCGGCGAGCACCTTGAAGTCATCGAAGGCACGCGCGCGTTGTTGCAAGAGTTCGGCGATTTTCGGCATAGGGTGGGCTCCTTCTGAGGGAAAGGCCGTCGTCACGACGGTCTAATGCGCCTTGCCCAAGGGCGTGTGGGGGCATCAATCGGCACATAGAACGCGCCGATTGAAATCAATTTTTCCGCGATAAGGCTTGAAGATCAGCCTTGCGGCGGCTGAAATCAGCGTTGCGTTGATCGTCGTCGTTACCGTCACCGACGGAGTTTTCCGCGTCATCTTCTTCATCCCCGTCATCATCCGGTTCGGTGGCTTTGGGGTTTTTCATGGCCGCGCGGATGCAGCGTTGGCAGCGCTTTAGGGATCGGCCAAGAGCGCGATGAGCGTCGGCGGCGTCTTCATGCAAATCGTTGAGCGCCACGCGCATATCTTCATCACCGCTATCCCGCTGCTCGCGGATAGTGTCCATCTGGTCGCCAAGCGCCTTATGGCGTTCCATGGCGCGTTTGAGGTGATCGTCGGCGTCGTCGAGTTGCTTTTTGGTGGCAGCGGATAATTTCTTGCCCGCGCGTGTCTGGGTTGTCATGGCGTTTTTCTCCTGAGTTTGCGCTCGCGCCGTCACCGCCGCGCCGGGATCGGCAGGCACCGAGCAAAAAGAACATTCCAGCAGCTCCCACTTGGTAAAGCGTTGGCCGCCGCGCGGTTGTTTGGGATCAAGCGGCTCTGCATCAATCACATCGAAGCCGACCGATACGCCCGATACGATTCCGTTTTTGACAAGGCCGCGTACCTCGTCAGCCTTCGGCGATATGCCGGTAGGCGCGAAAGTAACGCGGGCGCGTATTTTGTCGCCTTCAACCACAAGATCGGCGGCGCGACCTACTGGCATGTCAGGATTGTGCTGCCAGAGAACGATGGGATTGGCCTGGTAGTTCGAGAGATCGCAGCCAGCAGGCTCAAGAATGTGACCGTCGCGCGCCAAAGCCGAGGTCGAGATAATCACTTCGACTTCGTTTTCGCCGAGCGCACTAATCTGTGCAGCAACGGCCGCGCGCATTATCGTCATGTTTTTTCTCCGAAAATTATAATTCGCCCTGCGGATCAAGCTGCGGATCAGGATCGCCGCTTGTCGCAACGCCTGGTTCGGGCAAGGTGCCGGTGTCGGGACGTCCGGCGCCGTCAGGTGCCGTGCCGGTCATGTCGGAGCCGAGCGCGGCGGTATTGGCGGGAACCATCAATTTGTCACCGCCTTCCATCGGCGGCAGGCCTTCGGAACGGCGCACCTCATTCGGTGTCAGGATTCCGGTCAACACGCCGAGACGCGCCGCGTTGTAGCGGGTCATGATATCGGCGCGGAGCAACTGTCCTTCGTCGAAATCAACCTCAATGCCTTCCTTATCGAGGCCAAACACCTGCATGAATTTTTGCTCGGCAATCACCAAATCCGGCATCACCGTGTGATTGACGTAGGCCTGTTCCTCTTCGGCGGGCGTGATCTTGGAGGATGTGCTTCCCGTCACGCCGAGACGGCTCAACGGAACATCGTAGTAGCGGGCGATATCGGCAATCTGCAGGTTGCGCTGCTGGATAAATTCAAGATCGACGGATGTCAGCTGCACCTGTTGCCATTCGACGCCTTCTTCCAGAACCGCCGTCTGGCCTACATTCTGCAAACCGCCGGTAAAGGCTTGCCATTGCTGTTTCAAGCGCTGCGCTGCCGGTTCCGACAGGCGGGTCTTGGCCTTCAGCACGCCGGAGGGACGAGCGCCATTACCGACCCAGCGCGCAGCCTGTTGCTCAAGCCCCATCGCCAGGCCAATGGCGTCACGCGCAAGGCCAATGGTCGATGCGCCAACCAGCGTATTGAAACTGATGCCGCGCAGGTGAAAGACGTCTTCCTCCGGTATCGCCACGGGCATATTGCGCAGCATGGCGATTTGCCAGAGGCCGAGACGGTTGACGTTATAAAAGATCGAGCCGTCCGCAGCCTCCAGCACCATGACGGCGTCGGGGTTAATCGGTATCAACTCGACCGGATTGCCGCGGCGATCTCGCAAAATCGCGGCATAGGCATTGCCGCGTAGCAGATAGCCGATCATCATTTGCTGCCAGAATTCGAACCAGGTCTGCTGCCGGTTCGGTCGGGCAAAGAGTCTGGCGACGATATGGTCTTTGACAAGATCGCGCCCGCCGTCCTTGTTTGGGACAAACAGACGCGGTGTGCAGCGCGCGACATCCTTTGCCCTGATAGCGACACAGGCATAAACAGCGGATACCGCCATCGCCGTTGCCTGCGAAATCATCAACCCTGACGCGCTTGGTACGGAGCCGAGCGGCGGGATCATGCCATAGGACGGCACACCGGCGGACGCGCGTGTTCCCTTTGGCGCGAAAGCTCGTCCAAGCGCGCTGAATATGCCGGGCAGTTTCATTTAGACCATCAACAGTCCGCGTTCTTCGTAGACCGATCCTCCTTCGGCGGTCTGCAAACGGCCGACTGCCATGACGGCGGCGACAATCGCGTCGATTTTCTCCGTCGAGCGTTCCTTGTCGGGTTTCTCATTGCCTGCCGGATCGCGGCGCACGGTGACGTTCGACGCGCACCATGTGGCGATAGGATTGCCGCCATGTTGCAGCGTCCGGCCGATCAGCAGCCGCATGAATTCCGCCGCCGCTGGCCCCATGCTGATAAAGCCCTGACCGAATTCGACCATGGTGACACCCTCGTCCTGCAGATTGCGAACCAGCTCACCGGCGAAGGTGCGGTCATAGGCGATTTCAAGAATGTTGAATTTCGCCGCCAGCGCCAGAATTTCGGCCTCGATGAATTTGAAATCCGTCGTGTTGCCTTCGGTGGCGATCAGATATCCCTGGTTGCGCCAGGACGGATAGGGAGCGCGATCGCGTCGCGCCCGCCGCAAAATATCCTCTTCCGGACACCAGTGCCGCCAGATCACCTTGACCTTTTCGCTTGGCTGCTCCGGCGGGAATACCAGCGCCAGCGACGACAGGTCATTGACGCGCGCCAGATCAAGGCCGCCATAGCAAGGTCGGCCAACAAGTTCGTCCTCGTTAATCTGTTCGTCGCCGTCCGACCAGACGCCCATGTCGATCCAGCGCGTGACCTGTTCCGTCCATTCGTTAAGGCGCAGACGCCGGATGGCATTCTGCTGCGCGGGCATTTCGCGCGCCTCGTCAACCTGACGTCTTAAATCCTCGACCTTGACGGTGACGCCGAGGCTCGGATTGGCCTTGATCCATACGGCGGGGTTCGTCCAGTCGTCGCCTTCGTCGATGGTAGCGATATAGGCGAACCAACTGTCCGCTGCTTCGACCGGCACGGATTTTTCCAGAACCTTGACCGAAAACTCATGATGCTGAAAGCACACCGACTGGCGATTGTACCCAGCGGTCGTGATCTCGAAGATCAAAGGCTCGCGGCGCGCGCCGGTCGCCGTGTTGAGTTTCTGAATGATCTCCGGGTTCGGATGCTCATGCACTTCGTCGACTGCCGCGAAATGCACGTTGAGACCGTCCATTTTCGTGGCGTCCGCCGACAGAGGCCGGAACCAGCTCGACGTCGGTATCACCGCCAGATTGTTGACGGTGCGCGTGATACGCGCGCGTAACGGCGGGCTGGCGTCGACCATGCGCTCGGCTTCGCCAAAAATAATTCGTGCCTGGTCGCGCGTCGTGGCGGCGGCATAGACATGCGATCCTAACTCGCCGTCCGCCACGAGGGCATAGAGCGCGGTTCCGGCCAGCATGACCGACTTGCCGTTCTTGCGCGCCACCTCGACATAGGCTGTGCGAAAGCGGCGCAGCCCATCGGAGGCGCGTTTCCAGCCGTACAGCGAACCGATGACGAAGGCTTGCCAGGGCAAGAGGTCGAAGGCCTGATTTGCCCATTCGCCGGTTGAATGACGCAGATGACTGAAAAAGGCGATGGCGTGATTGGCGGCGTCAACATCCCACAACAGGCCGCGCTCTTTCCCGTGTTTCAGGTCGTCGAGATGCCGCTTGCAGGCGAGTTTGACCAGTTTTCCCGCGACGATCTTGCCGCTGACCACGGCGCGCGCGTAAGCCTTGACCGCGCAAGTGTTCTGCTTGCGCGGCCGCTTAGGCTTATCACTTTCCACGATTCAGATATTCCTCGAACGGATCGATGGTGTCGGACGGCATTTCCATGCGGATGCGAGAACGCGAGGAAGGCGTCAGGCCGAACTCGCTTTCGATCTGCGCCATCTGCACCATGCATTTATTGGCAACCGCCAGAAACGGGTTCTGAATGATGTTGTCGTTCGTGGTCTTGACGACGGGGCCGCGTTTTTTGATCTCGGCCTCGGCGTCGAGCCACCGGTACCACACGACCGCGTAGCGGGCGACCGCCTCGACATCGAGTTCGGTCATCACGCCATGCCGCGCCAGCAATTCGGCCATGGCTTTGAATTTTGCTTTTTCGCGCTCGTCGAGATGCGGCGGCGGATCCGGCACGACCAAGGGCAGTTTCAGCTCGTTGGGATTGTGACGATCCACCCGCGCGGTGCCTTTGACCAGCTTGAGATGCGTCGGTAGCGGCGGCCGTCCCATCATGATCGATACTCCCGGAACGGCTTATCGGAGCGCCGGGTGATCGTTACAGGCTGGCCTTAAAGACCGAGGCTCATCTGCCGGATTTCGTCCAGGCGAATGATGCCGTTGATCAACCATGTGTCCGGATAAAGCGAATGTGTCCCCATGGCGAACACCATGCCTTTGCTCGGATATTCCTCGCCGAACACGCGCTGCATGTTTTCAAGCGCCTTTTGCTCACCGTAGTGGCGGCTCCAATTGAAGAACGTGGCGTCCGTTTCCCAGTCCTGGCAAGTGCCGGTTCGTTCGCCGTCGTCCGTGACGTAATTGTATTTGAAGAGGTAGGGGCAAGGCTCGTAAGGGATAATCTGCACCGTATGGAACAGATCGGCTTGCGACGCGATGCTTTTGAACTTGGCTCTTTCTTCCTCCAAGTCCTTCGCCGACTTTCTCTCTACCAAAAATTTCAGTTCCCTCGGCCGCAGCAGCGCCAGAGATTTGCCTTCGGCCTTGACCTTGTTGAGCGAGTTGACTTCAAGTTTTTGAAGAAAGTTGAGGCGTTCTTTCTGTTTCAGTTCGCCGACAATCTCGATGGACTCATGGTCGACGCGCAGGCTTTCCGGGCGCGGATCGTCATCCGGTTTTTTCCAGCGGAAACGGATGCGATCCCAACGGCGGAATTGCTTGGCCTGGTCGAGCGTGCGGAAGGTGACGGGATAAAGCCTGACCCATTCGCCAGCGTCGTTGACACCGGCGCAGCAGACGGTTTCGCCGTGCTTTTTCCCGACTTGCGGCGACGCTTTGACAAGGATAATGGCCTCGGAAGCGCCTTCAAAATTCGACATGATGACACCAGAAAAAGATTTCAGGCGGCGATTCGCCCGACCCGAATATCGTGGACAGCCAGCGGGGTGATCGTCAATCCCGTCATGCGCGCCAAATGATCGGCGACGATGCTGCGGTGGCATTTCTCATAATCGGCTTCAAAGCACATCAGGCAGGCGCGCCCCCCTTGCACAAGTTCGGAGGCGGTGCCGAGATCGCGTTCCGCAACTGCGGAGCGCATATGCTTGCCGAAAATCTTTTCGAACAAGGCGTAGTTACCGGCGCGCGCGGCTTCGCGGCCTTCTTTCGGATCGCCGAGGCCGCGCAGATGGACGTAGTCGATGCCCCACGATTGCAGGGTCTCGGCCAGCTGGTTTTTTGAAAAGCCTTTTTTGCGTGACAGGGGTATGTCGCGGACATCAATGAGCAGATTGACCGAGGCATGCTTAAGCGTTGCGACGAATTGTTCAATCGTCGCGCCCTCATAGCCTATGGTCGAAATCGTCCGCTTCATGCTGTCTCCCTGATCCACAACCTACAGCCTATTGCGGATGGAGTGAAGATTTTCTTAACAGTTCGTCAATCTTTCGGCCTTGTTGCCGGTAAACTCTTCCCAGCGCTTGACAATCACATCGCAAAATTTGGGATCAAGTTCGATGATCCGGCATTGCCGACTTAGTTTTTCGCAGGCGATCAACGTGGTGCCGGAGCCGCCGAAGCAATCGAGAACGATGTCGCGGCTCTTGCTGCTGTTGCGCAGGGCGCGTTCGACCAGCTCGACCGGCTTCATGGTCGGATGCAGGTCGTTTTTGACCGGCTTGTTGACGAACCAGACATCGCCTTGGTCGCGGGCGCCGCACCAGAAGCGGTCGATGCCTTGCTTCCAGCCGTAGAGAATGGGCTCGTACTGCCGCTGATAATCGGCTCTGCCGAGCGTGAAGGTGTTCTTCGCCCAGATGATGAACGTCGACCATTTGCCACCCGCGCCGACGAAAGCCTTTTGCAGCGTGTGCAACTCACTCGACGACATGCAAACATAAATCGCGCCCTTGCAGACGGCGAGCATGTTGATGCAGGCGTCGTAAAGAAACTTTTCGAAACCGTCGCCGAGATTGTCGTTCAGGATCGCGCGATTTTTGCCGCGCATTTTGTCCTTGGCCGTGTTGGCGTAATTCACGTTGTAAGGAGGGTCGGTGAACACCATATCGGCGAGCGCGCCGTCGAGAACTTTCTCGACATTCGCCAGCACGGCGCTGTCGCCGCAAAGCAAGCGGTGATTGCCGAGGACATAGACGTCGCCCGGCTTGGTGACGGGATCAATCGGCACCTCTGGCACGGCATCGTCGTCGGTGAGGCCTTCCGACGGCGTGTTGTCCTCCAGGCCTTTCAGATCACTGTCGTCGAAGCCGAGCAATTTGAGATCGGTTCCGGCCTCTTTGATGTCGCCCGTTTCAAGCGCGAGCAAATCCCTGTTCCAGTCGGCCTTCAGCGCCAACTGATTGTCGGCGAGAATGTAGGCCTGCTTCTGCGACGGCGTCATGTGCGCCAGCTCGATCACCGGCACCTTGACCAGTCCCAGCTTGCGCGCGGCGAGGATGCGGCCATGTCCCGCGATCACGCCGTTCTTGCCGTCGACGAGGATCGGGTTCGTCCAGCCGAACTCGCGCATGCTGCCCGCGATGAGATCGACTTGCGCGTCGGAATGGGTTCGGGCGTTGCGGACATAACCGATCAATTTTTCGAGCGGGCGATATTCGACGACCAAATCAGGCAACACACATTCGGGCTGATCGGGCGGGCTTTTTTCCTCCATCAGAACACCCCCCCCTCGACTTTTGGCGCCGAATGCGAAAAACCCCAAACCGGTCGCACCCTTGATTTCGCTGTAAAATTAAACCCCCCGCCGCCCGTGGGCGCGGTTGTGACACCCGCGATGGACGGCGCGAAGATTGTCCGGATGATCGGAGCCACCGTCGCGCTTCTCGATCAGATGGTGAGCCGTGTCGGCGCCGGACTGGCCGCACAGATGGCAGATGCCGTGGTCGCGGGCGACGATGAAGGCCGCCAACTTGCGCCATGCCTGGGTTCCATAGGCGCGGTCTATCGGGTCATGCCGCACGCGCTGGGCGGGGCGCCAACCGAGAGGGCGATGAAGCGGCGGTTTCCAGGGCATCTCCCGTCATCGCTGCTCCCGTCGCTTTGGATCCGGCACACAGAAGCTGTCGCCAGCGAAGCCATTGGCTTGCTGGGTTAGGGATGTCGCCGGATTCTTTTTTAATGAAAAAAACAGAAAAGCCGCTGCAGGATTCTGTAGCGGCTTTCTTGACGCTCTTATTGCGAGCTTGACTGAAAGATACCAAAAAACATGGGTTCGTCAAGAGGCTTTTTTGATCAACTGTTCGTCTTCCAGAGATCAACCAGTTTTTCGAGACCGCGACGGAAGGTCTCGAAGCGGTAGCTGTTCCCCGCCGTTTCGTCGAGGCCGCAAATCGCCTCGACCACCATCCACTGCGGCTGGCTCAGAACCTCATGCGCCTGGTCGAGCAGCTTCTTGCTATGCGGCACCGCCAGCATCGCCATCTCGGCGTCGGCGCGGCCGCCTTGAACATCGTCCTCGACCTTGATGCCGAGAACGTAGCGCATGTAGGCCTTCCGGAAAATCATCCCGGCATCATACTCGGCTATGCTCAACTGCTCGCGGTAAAGATAGATATCCAAGTGGCATTCGATCTTCGCCTTATGCCGCTTGATAATCGGGTTTCCCCTCAAGTCGCGGTCAACGACCTCCGTGGTCATCCCGCCTAGCTGCCGACACCGCTCCATGGTTGCAAACTCTCCGACGCGCGCCGGAAGAGCCTTCTTCTTGTATTTGCGTTTCGCTTTCGTTTTTTTAGACATGGGTCACCCCCATGTCCGCCGCAAAACTTGACCCATTCCTGACCCGCCTCTGATTGTCCCACATAACTATTTCTTTTCCCTTATTAAATTGAATAGTGGGACTCAGGGTCATACTCCTGTGCGCTGCACACGCGCGGGCGCACGCGCGCATGTGCAAAGCGAAAGACGCGAGTCCCGTTTTTCGCAAAACGGTTTTTTGCTGGCAGATCAATTTGATAAGCGGGTCGAAAAGTTCCGGGTCAAACATGGGTCACCTCCGGGTCAAGTTTTTCTGGGTCATGGTTAAGGTGTTAAAAAGCCGGGTAATCTGCGGTGTCAGGGGGCTGCGGGGGATCGGCGTCGGACTCCAGCGACGGCAGAAGGTCGCGTGGAATGAACAGCCCACGAATTTTCACGCCGCTGACGCGCACCGGCCATTGCGATGGCGCAGCGCCAGGTAAACGCAGCAAAGAATGTCGCCAGCCTCCGAGCGCCCACGGCGTGCTGCCGTACACGCGATCCAGCTGCCCGTGCTTGAACGGCACGAAGAGCAAGCCGTCGGGCATCAAGCGCAGCCCGTAGCTGTCGAGAACATTGTCGAACGTGCTGGAGCCTTTCCGCTCTTTGGCGATGACCTGTCCGATAGTGAGGCGGCGGCCGTCACGAATGGCGTCGCAGGTCGCGTCGTACAGATGGCGCAGGCAAAGCCTTCCGTCGCCGCTCTCGCTATCTTCGAGGAAGATGTTGCCGAGCCTGGAACTGAGCGCGTCAAACAAGGCCGGTTCCTCGCGCGGCTTGTCGTCGTCGAGCAGCACCGAGCGTCCGGCCAATAGCGCCGAAAACATATCGGCCTGCCGCCCGTCGCATCCGCGCTTGACGAGAATGTCGCGGTAAAATTCGACGGCGTAGGCGAAACGGTCAGCGCCAAGGATGGCGCGGGCGCGAATTTTTGCGGACCGCCGCGCCGCTTCTCTCACGAAATACTCGATGTCTTTTTTTGAAACCGGATGTTCAGATTTGCGCAGGCTGATCTGGAGGATTCGGCTTCGATCCTGGGGTTCGAGGGGTGGCGGGTTGATCGCCAGCAAGAGAACGGAGCCGGTGACGGTGTAGTTTTGCGCAACGCCGCTCGACGAACCTCGCGCGATGCGCGCGCCCTGGCCACCCGATAGTTTACGTAACAGACGAATGACCGACGCCATGCGGTGTGCATCGGAGCCGTCTTTGCCGGGTTCGCCTTCGTCAAGCAAAATGGTTCGCGCTTCGTTGAGGAGAGACTGACGTAGTCCGGCTTCGGTGAAGTCGTTGAACTCAAGTCCTTGCTCGCCGAGCAGCGCGATAATGAGATCGCCAAGTGTCGTTTTGCCGATGCCGCGTTCGCCGATGATAAAAACGTGGACGCGCCATGAGGGGAAGCCGCCAAGCAAGGCGGCTCCCAGAAAACCGAACAGCAGATCGGCGTCGACGGGATCGTCGAACGCCCATGCGTTGAACCATAGGCGTATTTCCTGCGCCTCGATCGCCGTCATCGGCGCTTTGAAATCGGGACGCTTGAGCGCAGCGCGGGCAGTGTAGATCGAGCCATGGATTCTTTGCCCTGGCGGCAACCACTGGTTTTTGTACCAGATGCCGTCGCCACTGTGCAGGACGGGTTCGTCGTCGGCGCGCCAGACGCCCGCGCCGCGCAAAGGCGTGCTTGGATCGTAAAGGCCGCGCTTGTCGCATTTGTCGATCAGCCAGTTCATGGCTTCGCTGCGGTTGAAGGACGAAAAGTCCTGACCGCCTTTTTTGGTCTTGTTCGGGAAATTCTGGCAAAGCCAGTTCTTGTTTCCGAAAAGCGTGATGAGACAGGCTTCGGTAAAATCCCTGTGCGCGAGTTTGCGCAGTTCGCCGCTGCGCCCGATGAAGTAGCAAACGCCGTCGATCATGCCGAGCGGCGTGATCGGACAAAATTCTTTCGGGTCGCCCTTGTACGAGTCTTTTCCGTTGCCGCCGCCTCCGTGCGACGGCACCACTTTGGCCTCTTTGACGGCCTTTGCGATTTTGTCTTCATTGGTCATATCAACGGAACCTGATCGGGATTGTCTTGGTCGGATTCGGAGAGGATTTTCGTGAACAGCGGCGCGTCTTCCTGAATGCGACGCTCCGCCATGGCGGCGTAGGCAGGGTTCAGCTCGATCAACAGGGCGTTGCGCCCCAGACGTTCGGCGACGAGGCCGGTCGTCCCGGCACCGCCGAACGGATCAAGCACCGTGCCTCCGGGCGGACAACCGGCCTTGATGCAAGGCTCAATCAGTTTGGGTGGAAAGGTTGCGAAGTGCGCCTGCGCGAATCCAACGGTCGCTACTTCCCAAACGCTGCGCTTGTTGCGCCTGCCGTTCGTCAAAAGCGTTCCGTCGGCTTTGCGATAGCCACTGTGTCCCTCGAAGCTCGTGCCGCCGCCGCCCATCTTCTTGTCGAATTGCTTACGAACTACGGCCTTCATGTTGCCGTTGGTTTTTGCGCCGCCATTGGCGCGCGGGCTGCCGGTCTGGTTTTCGGTGTCCTGCTGCAGGACGCGAAGGACAGTGCTGTCGGTGATCGGCTCGGCGATAGCCTCGTTGTCGTAATGGTACCGTTCGGACTTCGAGAGCAGGAAAATATATTCGTGCGCCTTGGTGCAGCGATCCGTCATGCTTTCCGGCATGGGGTTCGGTTTCGACCAGACGATATCCTGCCGCAGATACCAGCCATCGGTCTGCAGCGCGAAAGCCACGCGCCAGGGAATGCCGATCAAATCTTTGGGTTTGAGGTTGAAGTCTTTCGCCGAAGAGGGAAGCGTCGAGCTGATGCCGACCGCGCCCTTGTTAGTTTTCTGTTTTTCACCGGCGTAAGCCTTGCCGTCCGCGCCGATGCCCTTCATGCTTCCGGCATAGCTGTCGCCGAGATTGAGCCACAGCGTACCATCCTTGCGCAACACGCGGCGCACTTCACGGAACACCTCCAGCAGCGCGGCGACATACTCGTCCGGCGTGCGTTCGAGGCCGATTTGTCGGTCATTGCCGTAATCGCGCAGCCCAAAATAGGGCGGCGACGTCACGCAGCAGTGAACGGAACCATCCGGCAGCTCTCGCAATGCTTCTCTGGCATCCGCCTGGATGATACGCACGGACATTCAGGACACCTATTCGGAGAGAAGCAAATCATTGAAGTCCATGCCTTGAGGCGGTCGCGCAATTAGCACCGTGTGGCCACGCCCGATATGTTCCTCGGCGGCCTCGCGGAGAATGCGTTCGGCCATGCGCGGATCCTTGTTGTCGCTATCGGCGCATAGAACAATCTCGTTGATCGTTTTTGGAACCGGCGCTTTCATGTTGCCGAGCGACATGGCCGCCCAGACGCCATAGTCAGGACAGGACTGCATGATCGAGAGCGCCGTCTCAATGCCTTCGGCGATGGCGAGACGGTTGGCAGAGGGTTCGGCGATGTGGATGTGCGACCCGAAGCAATTGCCGAGCATGCGTTTGACGCCGCCAGCGCCTTCGGGGATGACGGCCTTGCCGTTGCCGTCCGGCGCGAGATAGGTGCGGTGAATGCCGGTGAACTGACCGGAAGCGTCATGAACAGCGCTGACCATCGCCGGGAAGTATTTCCGTGAAGGCTCGTGCAGAAGGTTCGGATGGAATCGCAGCGATAGCGGCGTTTCGCTCTCGAACACGAGGCCGCGCGTGAACAGATAGCGTTCAGCCAGCGTGCCGATGGCGGGGCGGCATTCGTTCCAAATCCGCGCCGCGAGATTGAGTTTGCGTTGCTTGTCGTAGTCGTTGGCCGGTAAAGCCGGGCCAGCCGACGTCATAGCCGAGCGGATCGTGCGCTGTTGGGTGATGGGCCGCGCCACAGGACGCTGCAGCGAGGTTTCGACGGCTTGCCGAAAGCTCATGCCTTGCACCTGCATCATCCACGTCAGGCCGTCGCCGTGCGCGCCGCAGCCGAAGCAGTGATAGAATCCTTTTTTGGGAACGACGCTGAAACTGGGCGTTTTCTCGATATGGAATGGGCAGAGACCGCGCCATTCCTCGCCCTCGCGGGTTAGAGTCACCCTCTTGCCGATCAGGCCGACCAGATCGACGCTGGTTTTAGCCCTTTCGATCTCTTGCGTTGAAAACGATGGCTTCGGAGCCGTCGTTTGCTGTAATCCACTGTGATAACCAGACGCAAGGCTATGCCCCGCGTCGTTCGTGCGTTCAAGCATGGCCATACCCAAGTCAGAGAAAGGAAGTCTCTGTGTCCCTTCGGTATGGCCTTTTATCGGGCTTAACCGTATAATTGCGAGATCACCAGCAGCTTCACGGGCGCATAATTGCGAATACCGCAACTTTTTGCAAGCCCAAAATTACTGTTTTTTGGTTGAAACTAAATAGGGTAATTTCTTACTTGAATCAGTTAGTGGCAATTTGGTAATTCCTGGGTAGCTAAATTGATATATAGTGCTTGTTCATCTCTTGGGAATCGCTTGGGTATCAGAATGAAAAAAACGGTCAAACAAGGCGTCGCGCCGTCTAAAACGGTGCCGGAAAACCGCATCGCGGAGCACCGCCAGAAACGACACCTGTCGCAAAAAGACCTTGCGGAATTAGCAAACATAGAAGTTTCCGTTCTTAACAAAATCGAAAATCGCGCGCGGAACATCACCGGCGAGGAATTGATCACTTTAAGCCGCATTTTGCGCGTTCCCACCTACGATCTGCTTGTCGTCGAAGGCCCGCCGACGCCTGAGTTTTACGACCAGATCCGCATGGACGGCGTCATTATCGCCGTCCTCGAAGCCGCCGAACGCAGCCGGATTAGGCCGGAACCGCAGGAAATGGCCGAATTGATCTCATTCCTCTATCAGCGCTCGGTTACGCAGAGGATGCCGCTGTCGGAGGTCAAGGAACTGGCAAGCAGCCACATTCGCCCGGCGGCCAGTCCGGCGCGTCAGGCCCGCGTCGCCAACGGACGATAATTCTCTACGAACAATTACAACCTGTCGTCGCCCCAAGCGTTGCGGCGTACCTACTGTTGCGCGAGTTTTTCCGTAAAATGCCGACGATATCCATCGCTTCCGTGAGCACCATTTTCCTCAAAATCGCAACTTTTTAGGTTAATTGCCGTTAATATCCGCGCGTTACGCGCGCTGCACTTAACGCTGAATAGTCATATTATTGTTTATAAACAATATGATAACGACAATCCGCTAACATAACACGAAAGATTTGACAAAATTGCGATAATCGCAATAATGTCAATGAATTTTTAAGGGGTTTGCCATGGCCGACATTTTCTACCTGAACCCACAAACGCGAGCCAACATGCGGCTGGCGCGCCAATGCATTCTAAAGACCTATGAAATGGTTAGGCAAGGCCGCGATAAAGCCGCCCTTAAATTCGCCAACCGCGCAGTAGAGGCTTTCGACATTGCCATGAAAAAATCGCGCGAGCCAGAGCACGGCTTCCTTTTTATTCCCCCGGTACGCGGCCACGGCAGGGCGGGGGACGCAGCATGACCGAATTGCAGATCGACATAGCCGACTGCATGGCTACCGTTATCGTGGCGCTCATAAAAGCGTGCGGCGACTATTCCAAAGATGGTCTGTTACGGGCGGGGTTTACGCTGGAGGAGATCAGACGTTATGAGCGATTGGCCTACAGCCAGGCCAAGGTAAAACTTCACAACATAAGATCGAACCATGCAGTCTAGCGTCGCCGTTCACATGTGTTCCGATCATACGACCCAAGTTTTTGCCGTCGGCGCGAACGGGAATGCGCAGACCATTACGCGCAGGCCGCGCCGGAGAGCCGTCAGGTATCCTCTTCCGCCGGGCGCAGGACGCACCCTTGCGCAGAAAATCCAGGCAGCCGACGAGCATTGGCAGGAATTGATCGACGCGAGCAACAAGCGGCTGGTTGAGCGCTCGGCGGAAAACGATTTGATCATGTTCTCGGCGCTGGCGTGTTTTATCCATGCGATAGCCGATGACAAGAATTTGTGCGGGCAGTTTTTGAAAGATTTTGATAAGCAGATCAGGAAAGAAAAGCATCGGTCTTCTGAAGTCCTTCCATGATGAATTTATTGGGTATTGTGCGGCGTCTCATGCGCCCGCTGCGTCAGCGGTGGCGGTGGTGGCGAACGACTTGCGCGAGGTAGCCATCATGAAAAGGCAGCACAATGAACGAAACGATCACAAATCCGGAGCTGATCACCGGCGCGGATAACATCGCGCAGTTTTTGAAACTGAGCGATCGCAAGAAAATCTATAATCTTCTGGAAAAGAAGCGGCGCGGCAAAAGCGACATTCCGATCTGGAATGAGCCTGGCCTCGGCATCGTTGCGAACAAAGAGGCGTTATTGCGCTATATGGCCCGAAAATCGGGCCTAATCGCCGCTTCTCAAGTTGCTGCAACTAAAGACGAATTGTAATGTCCAGCCATGGCGACAATTCGCAAAGTTAAGTGGAAAAACGCCGGTGGAAAGGTTAGTGAGCGTTATCAGCTGACCTATATTGATCGTAAGGGAAAACGTCACCGCAGCCAATTTGCCACGAAAGCGGCAGCCGAAAATGAACGCATCAAAATTGAAGCGGAAATTCTCGGCGGAACACACGTTCCAGAAAGCCAGAGTCGTACCGTCGAAAAAGCATGGGAAAACTGGCTCGATTATCTTTATAAGAAAGTCGCGCTCGGAAAATTGGAACGCACGACGGCGCGCCATTACCAAACGCACCTCGAAAAGCATATCGAGCCACATGCCATATCAAGAAAAACCCTGAGCAAGCTCGAACGGGCCGACGTACAGGAATTTGTCGACGACATTGAAAGTCAGATGTCGCATGCCATGGCGCACAGGGTTTATGCGACCTTCAAAAATCTTTTGGCGTACAGCCGCGCCAGGGGCTGGCTGGCCTATAACCCATGCGAAGGCATAAAAATCGAGCGCGGGTCGCGTTACGACGGCGAACCAGAGGTCAAAATTCCACCGAAGGAAGAAATAAAAAGGCTCCTTGAAACAGCCAAGACCGACATTACCGGCAAGTCCACGATCATCGTGCGGCTCATGATATTTCGTGGCCTCCGCATTTCAGAAGTCCGTGGCATGCCGAAGAAGGGGCTTGAGCTGAACGGCAAGGCCTCGAAAGTGAAAATCACGCAGCGCGCCGATGAATACCGGAAGATCGGGCCGCCAAAGTCGCGGACATCATATCGATCGTTGGCGCTATCGCCGGAGGATGTCGTCGCCATCAAGAAATGGTTTCTGTCCGCAGGCATCACCGATAAGACGAGAGACGATGCGTTGGTTTTCGGAAACGGGGCGGGAAGACCGGAATCCTACCAAAACCTGATCAATCGTTGGTGGATACCGTTATTGACAAAGGCTGGCCTGGTTAAGCCGTTCATCGACGAGAAAACCGGTGAACAGCCGATAGACCCAAAGACCGGCAAACCAAAGGTGATCACGAACTTTACTCCGCATCAGCTGCGGCATGCCTTCGCCAGCCTGCATATCGAGCGGGGCATCCAGCCCAAGCAGCTGCAGTCGATGATGGGGCATTCGTCGATACAGGTGACCATGGACACCTACGGCCATCTTTGGAAGAACGTCGACGAAGAACATGCTCTGGCCGTCGGCGTCGAACAGCAACTCGGCTAACATTTTGTGCCATAAAATCCCTTGCTCATAGGGCGAAATTTTTGTGCCATTTTTGTGCCATGGACTTTAAGGGAAAGTACGGGAAATGGCGGAAAACCGCCGTTTTTCGCGGTAATCGAATGGCACAAAAAAATCGGGATTTTTCGACGGCCATCAAAGCGAATTTCTCCGCATTGACAAAAGGTTAGAGGCGATTTACACCGACAAAAGTTGGTGGCTGTGCAAGGAGATCATAATCCCTTGGTCGGGGGTTCAAATCCCTCCGCTGCTACCAAAGACAAGTGTTTGAAATATTGTGGTAATTCGCAAAACAGGCGACCTGAAAAGGCCGCTTTTTTTGTGCCATACGCCTTCCCAAACAAAACAACGAAAAACACAAGAAATCAAAGCGTTACCAAACTGTGCCAAAATCTCCATGGCACAGAAATGGCAGAGAAATTCGAGGGAGTGACCAAGGGATTTTTGTGGCAGAATTCAGCTCACCATGAATAACACTGCTCTGAAATGCTGGATATGCGGCAATGATGCCACCACGAGTGAGCACATGACGAAGAGATCGGACATTCGCGCCGAGTTTGGTTCCGTGTCTCAAACTGAACCGTTATATTTTCACGACAACAAGCATAAGAACCGGCCTGTTGGCAGCTTTAAGGCGGACGTTCTGAAATTTCCGAAGTCTTTGTGCGCGTGCTGCAATAATACACGCACACAACCCCACGACTTTGCGTGGGAAAAATTTTCAGCACGTATCCGCGAGCGCCAACCCAAAATATCGCCAAGCTCTATCGTGCGTGCAAACCGAATATTTCCCTATGATACCGCCAGAAAAATGCTCAACGTGCATCTGTACTTCGTAAAGATTCTCGGATGCCATGCCGTGGAGAAGCAAATTTCTTTAAACGTCGAGTCATTAGCGACGGCAATCAAACAGGGAAAAGCACATCCAAACGTTTATTTGAAATTTGGTATTCCTCCGATGTTTGGAAGCCAGCCTTTGGTTGGAGCGCAAAACGCTGATGCTTGGTTGGATCGCTTAAGCGGAAAAGTTCAGTTTTTATCTTGGATACATTCACCCGGAAATGTTGCGGTCAACGTGATGTACGCTGTGGAAGGCGAAAAGCGCGATGGTCTGATCGGAGCTTGGCACCCACGGATGGGAACCAACAAACTTCTAATCGATGATTTTCGGGACAGAAAGAAAGATTCTTAGCACAGTTGCCGTTCAATAGCGATGGCCATCGCCTGATCGGCTTCGTCATCTTTCCAAAGGTGGCCATAGGTATCCATCGTCATTTTGATGGATGAATGGCCCATCATTACCTGCAGTTGCTTGACGCTGATGCCGCGCTCAATAGAGAGACTGGCGAAGGCATGACGCAGCTGGTGCGGCGTAAAAGCAGGCGCGGCTTTATACTTGCGGGTCTTTTTATCGATCACTGGCTTTCTCGTTTTCATATCAATGACCGTTTCTGTCAGCCCCGCTTTTTTCATCATTGGAATCCACCAGCGGTAATAGAGATTCTGGTAAGAATTTGCCTCGCCGGTTTTTGTCCCAAACACAAGCGTATCTGGCTGATCTTCCTTGATGCCCTGCGAAAACAACCATTTTCTTAGCGCCAGCACATCCTCCGGTGACAATGCAAGTGTGCGGAAAGATGTATGCGATTTTGGCCGACCGATCTTGCAATAATCGTCGGCACGCTGAAGAATTTTTATCTTTGGCGCTTTGCCGTCCAGTTCCAGCGCCTTGCGCGGCAGTCCCCGTACCTCAGAAATACGCAAGCCGCGAAAGACCATCAGGCGCAACATGGCGGTGGATTTTCCGGTGATGTCGTCTTGCGCCGCGACCAATAGTTTACGAATATCTTTTTTAGGTGGAATCTTAACTGACTGCACATCGTAGCGCTTGGGGCGCTGTAATTTGATTCCTTCGCAAGGATCATGCGCCAGCCAACGGCGACAGCGGCAGTAGGCCAGTTGCATCCTGAGTGTCATATATACCTTGATCGCCAGCGCGTGCGACAGGGTGCTTTCTAACCCTTCGACAAATTCCTGAATATGCGCCGAAGTCAAATGGTTCATATTCATGTCGGCGATGGGTTTAGGGGATATATGACGCTCGAGATGTGTGCGGTAATGACGCACCGTGACGCGCTCACGTTTACCGACCCGCTGCAACCCTTCCATATAACGCAGCCATTCGTCCGAGCCATGCCTGACCGAGCGCGTGGCGCTGTCGGGAACATGCTTGCCATCCGCGAGCTCGCTTTCGATCTTGACGCGCCATGCATCCGCTGCCGCCTTGGTATCGAAAGTCTTGCGGTGCCGCTTCGATGCCCTATCCATGTAGGTGATCTGAAAGCCGTAACTCAGGCTCCCGTCGCCCTTTTTCCATGATATTTTGCGAATAGTGGCCATTGCCTGCTTGCCTTTGTTTTCCGTAATGGTTGTCAATGTCTCGTAGTGATGATATAATTCATATCAAGCGCACTTGCAACAGGTTGTATCATGTGTAATATTTTCGCTCATGCACAGAGTGATTCTCAATGACCGGTTCCCTGCAGCACCCGCCAGAAACGGCGGAAACGCCGTTGTATGGGGATGCGGATATCGTCGCCGCTTCGGGCCTGGCGTTGCCGAGCCTCAGGGTTTTGCAGTCGGCGGGAGCCATTCAGGCAGAAAAGGAGGCCAAGGAACATGGCGGCTTTCGCCGCATGTGGCGGGAAGAAACGATTTTCAAAGCTGCTGTCGGCGCGTTGATGGGCGAGCATTTTTCCTGGAACATACGCACGGTAGCGGAAGTTCTGGCCAAGACCCACGCCAGTGCATGGGATGCTTCGATCATAATGGCGTCAGCAACGGCTTCGGAAATGAGGTCGGATCAGAAATTAATCAAAACATCCGATCAGGACTGGTTTTTAGAACTGATCGACCGAAGGTTCCTATTTTTGCGAATTCCGGCGCTTATGACGACAATGTTGCCGGATGTGGTCTTCGGTCAAACCGACTTGCTGCTGGGGATAATCGAGCCATCAGGCAAGTTTCGTATGATCCCGTGGTTCCTGGGAAACAAAACCGGCCTTGCAAAAGCAGAAAATATATTGGGCAGGGATACCGCAGAATATACCCAACGCATTTACAAACTCGCCATGGCGGTTCACGCCAATTGTCTCAGCAAAACCAGCTTAAACTTAGGGCTCCAAATCCGAGCGGCATGTCGCCGTTTGAAAGGATTTGAAGCTCATTTTGTCGAGGCTGTCCTACAGCCAAAAGAAGGAGAGAAAAAGAATGAACGCAAACCAGCTTCAAGCCGCTCCCCAGCGGCTGCAAGAAAAGGAGGGCGCACCGGCAACAATCGGTGACGATCTTCTGCGCGGCGCAGACGAAATTGCCAAATTCGTCTTCGGGTCGGAAAAACACCGGCGCAAAGTCTATTACCTTACGGGCGACGCCAATGTGCGTATGCCTCATTTCAAAATCGGCTCCGTTTTATGCGCACGCAAGTCTACGCTTATGGCATGGATCGAGCGGCAGGAGGCGCGGTCATGACCATGCACATCAACCAGCACATCGGTCTCGGCAATAGTCTTAAAGAGACACGCAACTATCTGGTAAGATACATCAGCCTTATTCCTGCCAATACATCCGCCTTACGAAAGGTAACACAGTCCTTACTTGTGATCGACGAATTGTCTTCCGTTATGGAAGATCAACTCAGCAGAGAGATCTATCTCAAAAACGATCCTCGTAACATGATCCGGGGCGTTTATCGTGGTGACGAAGTTTATAAGTACAATCATAACCATAAATACGATCCGCAAGCGGAAGATGTTTTCCAAGGCTGGTATGCAGACGAATTCTGAAAAATCCCATGATGCAGACCATTCTCGATCATGCGTTGTATTACGCAAATCTTGGCGCGGCGGTGCTGCCGCTGAACTGGCCGATTCCGGATGGCGAGAGCGTGAAATGCTCCTGTGGTAAGGCCGGGTGCAACAGCATCGGCAAACATCCATTCGCGCGCTTCGTGCCGAATGGCCTCAAAGAAGCCAGCCGTGATCCCGAAACAATCCGGCGTTGGTTCACAAAATCGGCTTGCAATATTGGTATCATCACAGGCGGCATTAGCGGTTTTTTCGCGCTTGATGTTGATCCACGTCATGATGGGGATGAAAGCTTGTACCAGCTTGAAACGACATTCGGCCCTTTGCCCCACACTGTGCGTTTTCTGACCGGCGGTGGCGGTGAACATATTTTGTTTCGGCATCCCGGCAAGCCTGTCCCCAATTCCGCAGGTAAAATTGGCAAAGGTCTCGACATCAAAGGCGATGATGGGTACATCGTCGCGCCACCATCACGGCATCCGAGCGGACGGCCTTATGCGATTTCCGCCGACCATCATCCAGATGATGTGCCGCTGGTGGCCGCACCGGCATGGTTGCTGGAACGCATCGCTGGAAAGAAAAGTCCTGAACAGATCGCACAGGGGTGGCGAGAAATGGTCATGCGCGCGGTGCCGGAAGGCGAACGAAATGTCGCCATCGCCAAACTCTCCGGCTTGTTGTTGGCAAAGCGGATTGATCCCTACGTCACGCTCGATCTGATGTTGGGATTCAATAGGTCGCATTGCAATCCGCCGCTGGCCGATAAGGAGGTAGCGGTGGTTGTTGCCAACATTGCCCGACGCGAAACCGATAGGCGCACAAAAAACCGTACCAAGGCAGGTGCTAATGGCTGAGATATATGATTTCTTTCAGCAGCAACTGGAACGCAGCGAGGGTAACCCGTCCGCTTCGGAAGATCGTCCCGCCAATTACACTGACGAAGCCTTGGCGCTGCGCTTTACTGCGCAATATGGACAAGATTTACGCTATGTCAGTTTGTGGGGGCAATGGCTTGGCTGGAATGGTAAGCGCTGGCAACCGGATGATACCTTGCAGGTTATTGATTTCAGTCGGGCTGTAGCACGTACCGCCTCCGCTGAAATCATGGAAAAGTCAGAGCCTAATATGAAACTGGCTGCGACGGTCGCCAGCGCTAAAACCATCGCCGCCATCGAACGTTTGGCTCGCGCCGACCGCCGCCACGCCTCGCGCACGGAGGACTGGGATGCCAATCCATGGCTGCTGAATACGCCGGACGGCGCGGTCGATCTCACGACAGGGCTGGTTCGTCCGCATGAACGCACCGATTATTGCACCAAGATCACGGCGGTCAGCCCCCTCGGATCATGCCCTTTATGGCTGGAATTTCTCAACCGCGTTTTCAATGGCGATCAAGCCTTGATCGGCTTTTGTCAGCGGATGCTGGGTTATAGTCTGACCGGCTCGATCCGTGACCACGCCCTGTTCTTCCAATATGGCACCGGTGGTAACGGTAAAGGCGTTTTTCTGAACACATGGCATGGCATCATGAGCAACTATGCCTCCATCGCGCCAATGGAGACATTTACCGCCAGTCAGAGCGAGCGCCATCCAACCGATCTTGCCATGTTGCGCGGCGCACGCGTGGTAATGGCGCAGGAAACCGAGGAGGGTCACCGCTGGGCGGAATCAAAGATTAAGATGATGACAGGTGGCGATCCTGTCACCGCGCGCTTCATGCGGCAGGATTTTTTCACCTATCAGCCACAATTCAAATTATTAATCGCTGGAAACCATAAACCGAGTCTGCGAAATGTGGATGAGGCGATGCGTCGGCGTTTTAACCTCATTCCCTTTACCATTACTATTCCAGCGCAGGAGCGTGATCCGGAACTGCCGACAAAGCTTAAGACCGAATGGCCTGGTATCCTGCAATGGGCAGTAGAAGGCTGTCTTGCATGGCAAGCGAATGGGTTGCAGCCGCCTGATGCGGTGCGTCTGGCGACGGAAAATTATCTGGCTGATGAGGACATGCTGCAAAAGTTTCTTGATGAGAAATGCCACAAAACTAGCGCGTCAGAGTTCGAGGAAGTTGCTGCCCTGTTCGCCGCCTGGCGCGACTGGTGCGCCACCACGGGCGAATATGCTGGAAGCATCAAACGCTTCAGCCAGAACCTGCTGACCCGCCGCTTCCTCCGCGTCCAGCATCCCGACACGCGCCGCGCTTGCATCGCGGGCCTGCGGTTGCGCGACCGTGCTGATGCCTCTTATGCGGAGGAGGTTTAAAATATTCAGTCTTTTCAGCATTCCGAAGGGATCGTAGATGTCCTCATGTTGTATTGTTATACGCGCGCGCGTGCGCACATATAGGAGAACTATATGGGTAACGCTTTCGATCCCTTCGCTTGCGTAATCGGCGGTAATTCATGGAAAGGGTTGTCATGGTAGTGAGACAAGAAAACGAAAATCGATTCCATCATGCGTACCACCATACGAGAATCTTTTTTGAACATCTGAACATTTTGAACAGCACCCCAGCGCATCCGGCCACCACCACGATAAGGATGGCTATAACCGTTTTCAGGCGTTTATTCCCTGACAGCCATGCCCATGAGGGGGGGCGGTTTTTGGTTGGATCGCTTTTGCTGATGCGACCGGTTTGGGGTTTTACGCATCCGTTGCCAAAATGCGATGGGGGGGGTCGATAGGATGAAAGCCGTCGCCAACACGTTTCAACTGGTCAAGAGCACCGCCAGACCACATCGTTTGAATCCGAACGAGCCGAATCCGTCGCTCGCCGGTGACCTTGACCTTCAGTTTCTTGAACAGGTTGGCAACGCAATCTGCATTCCCGTAGTCTGATCTTTTCCCTCTAAAGCGAGAAGGGCATCGTTTATCCCAACGCGGGCTTCCAATACCGCTCTCATTCCCAAAATAAAAAAGCCAGTTTGTACCCCAACATTGCCGCAACGCTCATCAAAGTGATGTACGCCTGCTTTCTGCGCGGCTTCAACAATCAATTCCAGTGTTTCTTTCCATTCACTAGCCCGCCTACGAATATCCTGCGAAGTGGCTATCATGCTCTCTGGAACCCCCGCCGTTTTCATGTACTGATAATGCTCCATTAGTCCCATGAACACATCATGCGCATCTTCAAGGCGAAGGCGCAGAGGGTGGAATGAAAGATTTCCGTTGTCATCAGGGCAAACCATATAAGCCGCACCATTAAGATATTCAGAAACTTCATTCAGGTCGAGGTCTCGCAACTTTTCAGGTTCTCTTAATGAAATATTTGTCATTGTTTTCTCCATTCTAGAAAAATATGTGATGTTCAATGCTTGTCATGCTTCCAGAATCGACCGAGCGGTGAACGCATCATCTGCGAAAGTTTCCGCTTCGGCCTTAAACTAATTGCAAGTCTGCCTCTAACTTCTGTTAATCGTCGCAATGCGACGGGGTCACTTTCTCTTTTGCGGCATAAATCAAGCATGCTCTTTTCAGCCTGCACATACCGCGCAGCAAAATCTCCAGCCGCGGATAATGCTGGCTCTTTCCAGTGACGTGCAAAAATCTTTCTGGCAGCGGCGAAGCGCACATCCATGGTTCTTGCAAAAAGGCCAAAGTCATGAGCCGTTTTGAAAAGATTTCCAGAGTTTTCCAATGGATCATAATCTTTGGCGCATAGCCTTACGCACTGGCGCATGAGCGCATAGGCGTCAGGTGCACTAGAAAATTCACCCAACATGGCGCCAAATTTATCCAGCACAGGCGAAGTATAATGTGAAGGCGGCATATGATTTAAAGATGCTATGTCTCTTGCCCCGGCAAACGAATAGGTATGAACGATACCAATCATGCGCATTTTGGAAATAAGCACTGTAATGTCTTCTGCTTTTCTTCCCAATCGCTGTGCCGTTAAGCCGCATGCAAACAGGTCGATAACTCGTTCTTCAAACAGTTCTAAGTCTTTCTCATTTATGCTAACGCCATGAACGGCTTTATTCATCGCATTTTCCAGATTTTATGTTTAAAGAAACTTATGCTGTAAATGCAGCGTAGGCTGCCCTTAGTCGGGTAAAGATAGATTTTCTTGGTTGTGTCGGATTTGAGGCGTGTGGCGGTGGCGCAGATGCTGCATCGTCGTTCGGATCATCTCCGAAACCATTGAGCGTAACGTCTTCTTGTGCGACTGGTTCCGGTAGCCGTGAAACGCTTTCAAGAGGTATAACGTCTTCTCCCTGCGGGATAGGTTGCATTTGATATATTTGTTTTGGCTCAACAATCGGATGGTCTGAAATTGTTACCAGAATTGGAAAATTGTTTCCCCAGGCATTGTGATTGACTGTTTCCAAGAATTCTTGGCCAAATCTCGCATTCGTGGTGATAGGAATGACTTGCAAGGCAATATGAAGTCCCTGCTGTTGGGCGGCAGATACCAATTCCTTGTGGGGCGCACTATCTTCAACCGCCTGCATAATTTCGGGTAAGGTAATAAAGGAAGCGGCTTGCAACCCAAGAAGCGGAAAATCTACAGCCGGTATTTTCTCTCGTTCTGAACGCTCTATGGCTCCGTCACATTCCTTGGACGCTTTATAATGCACGCCCGCAGCCATGTAGTCACTGATATTGGCGCTCAGGGCAATATGAACCGGATAGGGGGCGCGCTCCCCATATGACAATCTGCGCTTTTCGCTGAGCTGATCCAAAATGGGTTGAAGCCTGTCCAAATTAAGCGCTGCTATATCTCCCTCAATTTGTTGGATCAAGTTTGCACGTCTGTTTCTAAGCGTTGCCTCTATAATCTGCTTCGCTTTAGCTTTTACCAAGTCCTTTATGGGGTATATTCTCTCACTCTCATCAACTTGCCAATTTTGTTTACCGTCTTCGCGGTAATATTCAATGATATGTTGGACATTGATTTCTCCGCGACCGCTATCCCCGTGATGCCCGCTTCTCAGTCCATCGGCATAGTACGAAAAATTGCAGCTTTTCCAGTAGGCTTTGAAAAGTTCGGCATCGTCGAGCAGATAACCATGATCCCGTAACAAGCCATGTATGAAGCCACCGATTTTTCTATGGTATTCTCTTTCATCAATTCTAGGGCCAGCAGGCATGCCTAAATTATCAGGCCGGTTGTGAAAAACCGCATTTAACGCAATAAGCTCTGGAACAGCATCCCAACTGTAATAGGTTGTCGAAAGCCATAACAACAATCGCGCCTCCACGGCGGGGGTCTTCATGGTGTCGCTGCTGCGCAGTATTTTTACGATAACACGACGTCCCGCAGAACTTAGCCGCCTATTTTCTTGACCATGTTTCTCTTCTGCTTCGCGATGTTGCTCCCATGTCGAAAAATCTTCTCGGTCTGGCTCGAAAGTTTCGCGTCTTGAACGAACCCCATCGCCAAGCACCGTATCAATGAACTCAGCAAAATCAGTTTCCGTTTTCAAATCAAGTTCCGGGAAAAGATCGGTTACTACTTTTTCTTCTTTTGCGAGCTTGATTTCTAAATCTGTGAACTGGTAGCGATTGACTAACTCATCAAGTTTTGCAGCAACCTCAGAAGCTTCACGCCGACTTATTTTTTCATCCTGTAAGGTTTCTGCCAATGTAATTGCTTCATAAAGCGCCGCGTCACGGTTAGCGACAGGATCATTACCATTATGGCCAGCACTATGCCCCGTATTTTCGAATGCTGCATGGCCAAACCGGTCATAGGCAGCGCGTTTTTGTTCATCCCCAAGAACACTATAGGCTTCATTTATATCTTTGAATTTTTCTTCAGCGACTTTATTGCCGGGATTGCGGTCAGGATGACATCCCATCGCCGATTTGCGAAATGCCTTCTTTAACTCGTCGCCAGTTGCGCTGCGTGCAACACCGAGCAATTCGTAATAATCTCGCTTTGCCATGGTATAACCGTGTCGATTTATGTTATTTCAAAAAAAGTATTGCTGAAATTATTTTTTGGACAAATCCGCCAATAGCGCTTGGGCAGAGCCAGCCAGACTTTTATCATTGCGTACCGCCGCAAGCAAAGTTGGATTTTTGGAGCTGACAGCAATAACCACTTTGAACAAGCCGCGTAGATCATTGAAAGCGCCCGCCGTTAGGGAACTATCAAAAGAGGTTTTTAAGCAAAATGGAGATGTCAAGAAATTGGTTGAGGAAATAATAGCAAAACAAGCGAAGCAAGCAGCAGAAGTAATAAATAACTCCGGTCAAATGGTGGGAGGCCCAAATTCGTTCATCAACAATCCAGGCCAAATTTTGGGCGGCCCGAATTCTGCATTAAATAAGCTATTCAGAAACTGTTAGGAGGATAATATGCTTGACATAAGAGTATCTCATTTAACAGCTGTGGTATTTTGCATGCCACTAGCAGCATGCTTTACTC